>CP031585.1:2121346-2422307 GCA_003217735.2 Marinibacterium anthonyi
AGGGCTGCCCTTGCAGGTCATGGGGCTGGGGCTTGACTGGATCCTGGCAGTGGCGACCGAGGTCGCCAGTTGGGAAGGGGCGCGCCGCCCGGTGATGGCGCCGGGGCATGCCGTCTTGCCGATGCTGGCGATGGGTACGCTGTGGATCATGCTGTGGCAGGGGCGCCTGCGGTGGGCGGGCGCGGTGCCGGTGGTGCTGGCCTTCGGTCTCTGGTCACAGGCGGACCGGCCGGTGGCTCTGGTCGCGGATACGGGGGGGCTGGTGGGGGTGATGACGGACCAGGGCCGGGCGCTGAGCAAGCCGCGGGGCGCGGGCTTTGTCGCCGGGATCTGGCTGGAGAATGACGGCGACCTTGCCGACCAGGCCCGCGCCGCCGCCCGCTGGCCTGAGGACGAGGGGCTGATCCGCACCATGTCCCTTCAGGGCCATGCGCTGATCCATGTTCCGGGCAAACGCGCGGCACGGGTTTTCACGGGATGCGCGCCGGGGGATATCGTGATTTCGACCGAGACGCTGACAGCGCCCTGCGAGGTCTTTGACCTGCGCCGACTGGACGACACCGGCAGCCTGTCGATCCATCCGGGGCCGCAGGGATTGCAGGTGGTCACCGCGCGGGAGGTTTCGGGCCAGCGGATTTGGACCCCGGGGCCGGCGCCCGCGCGGCGCTATGTGAAACGGGATCAGTAGGACCGGATGAGCCCGACCAGACGGCCCTGCACCTTGACCTTGTCTTCGGGGAAGACGCGGGTTTCGTAGGCGGGGTTGGCGGCCTCGAGCGCGATGGCGTTGCCCTTGCGGATATACCGCTTCAGCGTCGCTTCGTGGTCGTCGACCAGCGCCACCACGATGTCGCCGTTGTCGGCGGTCGTGGTTTCGCGGATGACGACGATATCGCCGTCGTTGATG
Organism: Marinibacterium anthonyi; assembly: GCA_003217735.2. Taxonomy (GTDB): domain Bacteria; phylum Pseudomonadota; class Alphaproteobacteria; order Rhodobacterales; family Rhodobacteraceae; genus Marinibacterium; species Marinibacterium anthonyi. Next base: position 2,122,254 of record CP031585.1, read on the forward strand.
CCCACGCCGATCATGGAATCGCCTTTGACTTCCAGCGCGTAATGTTCGCCCTGCGACAGCATCGTGCCCGGCACGGCAACGGAATGCGACGCGTGGCTGATCGCCTCGATCGGGACACCGGCGGCGATGCGGCCCATCACCGGCAGTTCCACGGCGGCATAGGCCGAGGGTTCGACGTTGGCGGCGGTGTGGCTTTCGCCATGATCGCCGTCGATCACCCGGGGATGAAAGCCGGTAGAGGGTGCGCCGCCCAGGCTTTCGGGCAGCTTGACGATTTCCAGCGCCCGCGCGCGATGGGGCAGGCGGCGGATGAACCCGCGTTCTTCCAGGGCCGTGATCAACCGGTGGATGCCGGATTTCGACCGCAGGTCCAGCGCTTCTTTCATTTCGTCGAAACTGGGGGGCACGCCGTCCCGCTGCACGCGTTTGTTGATGAAATTCAACAAATCCAACTGCTTCTTGGTGAGCATGCGCCGTTCCTTCTGGACTGCCTGTTTACATATGTTCTACGCATGTTCTCGTTTTGTGTCAACAGCGATGTCAGGAGACCATGGTCACAGAGCTAGATCGGCAGGTAGGGCACGGCCTCTCCGGCGCTGCGGGCCCCATCATGGGGCTGGCGGATTAACAGCGCGTTAGCGCGGGTCAGGATCGACAGAAGCGAACTGTCCTGGGTGCCGAAGGCATGGATCGCGCCGTTTTCCACCACAGCGCGCATGTAATGCTCGCGCGGGCCATTGGCGGGCAGCGGTTCGCTCAGCACGGCCTCGGACCTGGCGGGCGCCGCCGCGTCAAAGCCCAGCATCCTGGCGATCATCGGCCGCAGGAAGACCTCGCCGCAGACCATGGCGGAGACCGGGTTGCCGGGCAGCCCGACCATGGCCGCATCGCCCAGCCGTCCCGCCATCAGCGGTTTGCCGGGGCGCATCGCGACCTTGTAGAAGCTCTGGTCCATGCCAAGGTCGGCCGCCGCATTGCCGACAAGGTCGTATTCGCCGACCGACGCGCCGCCAATGGTGACGATCAGGTCGGCGCCCTCGGCCAGCGCGAAGGCGGTGGTCAGGGACGCCAGCGTGTCCCGCGCGATCGGCAGGATCCGGGACTCGGCGCCGGCGGCGTCCAGCATGGCCTTCAGGCCAAAGGTGTTGGACGCGATGATCTGGTCGGGGCCGGGATCTTCGCCGGGCAGCACCAGTTCGTCCCCGGACGAGATCAGCGCCACGACAGGACGGCGCCGCACGGTCAGCGTGCCGTGGTTCATCGCCGCCATCAGCGCGATGTCGGCGGGCCTGAGGCGCAGCGGCGCTTCGATCCGGGCGCCGGCGCGGAAATCGGTGCCGGCGGGGCGGATGTTGTCCTTGCCGTCGGGGTCTTCGAGCAGCGAGATCAGCTGGCCGTCGCGCCGCACGTCTTCCTGGATGACGACGTGGTCGGCGCCTTCGGGCACCGGGGCGCCGGTAAAGATGCGCACGGCCTGGCCGGCGCCGACGCGGCCGTCGAACCGCCGCCCGGCCTGGGCTTCGCCGATCACCCGGAACTGGGCATCGCGCATCGCCTCGATCCCCTTGATCGCATACCCGTCCATGGACGAGGCGGCAAAGGGCGGCTGGTCGCGCGTTGCTTCGACCGCTTCGGCCAGCACCCGGCCACTGGCCTGGGCCAGGCCGACGGGTTCCGTGCCCACCGGTTCGACCAGGGCAAACAGGCGATCCATGGCCTCGGCGACGGAAATCATGCTCATGGGGCTTCGTACCGTCCGGACTTGCCGCCGTCCTTCAGGCGGACGTGGATGCCGCCGATTTCCATGGATTTGTCGGCGGCCTTGACCATGTCGTAGACCGTCAGCGCGGCGGTCGATACGGCGGTCAACGCCTCCATCTCCACCCCGGTCTGGCCGGTGGTCTTGACGGTCGCCTCGATCTGCACGCCGGGCAGGTCGGCGTCCACCGTCAGGTCCACCGACACCTTGGTCACGGGCAGCGGATGGCACAGCGGGATCAGGTCGGCGGTCTTCTTGGCCCCCATGATCCCGGCCAGCCGCGCCACGCCCAGCACGTCGCCCTTCTTGGCGGTGCCCTCGGAAATCAACGCCAGCGTTTCGGGCTGCATCCGGATCCAGCCTGCGGCCACGGCGACCCGCGCGGTCACGGCCTTGTCGGAAACGTCGACCATGTGGGCATCGCCCTTGCCGTCGAAATGCGTCAGCATCAGTACCCGCCCCCGGGCGTCAGCGGATCGGCCAGCAGGTCGCGGGTGGCGGCGGTCACATCGGCGTGGCGCATCAGGGCCTCGCCGATCAGGAAGCAGCGGGCGCCGTAGCGGGCCAGTTCGGCCAGGTCCTCGGGCGTGGAAAGACCGCTTTCCGACACCAGCAGGCTGTCGGTGGGGGCGTATTTGGCCAGCTTGCGGGTGGTGTCCAGCGTCGTTTCGAATGTCTTCAGATCGCGGTTGTTGATGCCCACCATCGGCGGGCTGATCGGGATGGCGCGGTCCAGTTCTTCGCGGTTGTGCACCTCGACAAGCACCTCGAGGTCCCATTCCTTTGCGGTGTCCGCCAATTCGGCCGCCTGTGCGTCCGACACGCTGGCCATGATGATCAGGATGCAATCGGCCCCCAGCGCGCGGGCTTCGACCACCTGGTAGGGGTCGTACATGAAATCCTTGCGCAGGATCGGCAGGTCCACAGCCGCGCGGGCCCGGGCCAGGTAGTCCTTGGCGCCCTGAAAGCTGGGCGTGTCGGTCAGCACCGACAGGCAGGACGCGCCGCCAAGGTCATAGGCCCTGGCCAGCGTGGCGGGGTCGAAATCCTCGCGGATCAGACCCTTGGACGGGCTCGCCTTCTTGATCTCGGCGATCAGGCCATAGCCATCGCGGCTGGCCTTGATCAGGGCGTCGGAAAAGCCGCGGGGATGCGGGGTGCCCCGCGCCTCGGCTTCGACATCGGCCAGCGGTTTGGCGGCCTTGTCGGCTTCGATCTCTTCAAGCTTGTAGGCCTTGATGCGGTCAAGAACGGTCTCGGTCATGGCGCCTCCGGGGTCGTCCAGTTGATGGGGGCGTGGCCCTGTTCGGCCAGCCATGCGTTGGTGCGGGAAAACGGGCGAGACCCAAAGAACCCCCGGCGCGCCGACAGCGGCGAGGGATGGGCGGTCTCGATCTTGAAATGCGGGGCGGCGATGCCGCGGGCCAGTTTCTGCGCGGGCTTGCCCCACAGCAGGAAGGCGCGGGGTTCATCCGCCAGCCGGTCCAGCACCTGGCCGGTCAGCGTCTGCCAGCCCAGGTCCTTGTGGCCATGCGCCTCGCCTGCGGGCACGGTCAGCACGGTGTTCAGCAACAGAACGCCCTGATCGGCCCAGAACCGCAGGTCGGCATTCGGCGGGCAGGCGCCAAGGTCTTCCTGCATCTCCTTGTAAATGTTGGACAAGGATCGGGGCAGGGGGCGCACATCGGGTTCGGCGGAAAAGGCCAGCCCATGGGCATGGCCCGGCGTCGGATAGGGATCCTGGCCCAGGATCACGACGCGGGTCTTCTCTGGCGGGCAGAGGTCCAGCGCGGCAAAGATCCGGTCCCGGTCGGGCAGGATGCGGCGCGGATCCGCGTCCAGCGCGGCCCGGATGCGCGGCCAGTCGTCATCGAAAAAGGGCAGGTCGGCCCAGCCCGCGGGCCGGGCGGCGTCCAGCATCAGGCCGCCTCCTGCGTGAGGCTGGCAAGGGCGGCGATCTTGGCCTTGGCGGCGCCGCTGTCGATGGACCGGGCCGCCATTTCGGCACCGTCCTTCAGGTTGGCCGCCGCATCGGCCACCACCAGCGCAGCCGCCGCGTTCAACAGGACCGCGTCGCGGTAGGCCGACGGCGTGCCGTCCAGCAGCGCCTTGAAGGCTTCGGCATTTTCGGCCGGCGTACCGCCGATGATGTCTTCGAACGGATGCACCGGCAGGCCGGCGTCTTCGGGGTGAACCTCGAAATCCGTGACCGCGCCGTCTTCCAGCGCCGACACCCAGGACACGCCGGTGATCGTCAGTTCATCCGTGCCGTCCGATCCATGCACCATCCAGGCCTTGTCCGACCCCAGCCGCAGCAGCGTTTCCGCCATCGGCCGGATCAGATCCTGCGAGAACGCGCCGGTCAGCTGACGCTTGACCCCGGCGGGGTTGGTCAGCGGCCCGAGGATGTTGAAGATCGTGCGCGTGCCCAGTTCCTGCCGCGTGGGCATGACATGGGCGATGGCGGGGTGGTGCAGCGGCGCCATCATGAAACCGATGCCGATCTCTTGCAGCGCCTTTTCAACGACTTTCGCGCCGACCATCACGTTGATGCCCATGTGGCTCAGCGCGTCGGCGGCGCCGGATTTCGACGACAGGTTGCGGTTGCCGTGCTTGGCCACGCAGACCCCGGCGCCGGCCACGACAAAGGCCGTCGCGGTCGAAATGTTCAGCGTGCCCTTGCCGTCCCCGCCGGTGCCGACGATGTCGATCGCGCCCTCGGGCGCCTTCACCGGGTTGCACTTGGACCGCATCACGGCGGCGGCGGCGGTGTATTCCTCGACCGTTTCGCCGCGCGTGCGCATGGCCATCAACAGGCCGCCCATCTGGCTGGGCGTCGCCTCGCCCTCGAACAGCTGGCGAAAGGCGTCTTCGGCTTCCTCGCTTGTCAGCGGGCGGTCGGCGGCCGCCCCGATCAACGGTTTCATTGCATCACTCATGCCGGGACTTTCAGGTCGTTCAGGAAATTCTTCAAAAGAGCATGGCCATGTTCAGAGGCGATGCTTTCGGGGTGAAACTGCACCCCGTGGATCGGCAGCGTCTTGTGGCTGAGCCCCATGATCGTGCCGTCCTCCAGGTCCGCCGTCACCTCCAGCGCGTCGGGCAGCGTGTCACGGTCGACCACCAGCGAATGGTAACGCGTGGCTTCGAAGGGCGACGGCAGCCCCTTGAAGACACCTTTGCCCTCGTGGCGAATGGTGCCCATCTTGCCGTGCACGATCTCATGACAGCGCACGACGTTGCCGCCAAAGGCCTGCCCGATCGACTGGTGCCCCAGGCAGACGCCCATCAGCGGCGTGCCGGTTTCGGCGGCGGCCTCGATCAGCGCCAGGCAGATGCCGGCATCGTCGGGGGTGCAGGGGCCGGGGGACAGCAGGATGCCGGCGGGGTTCATCGCCATCGCCTCCTGCACGTTCAGCGCATCGTTGCGTTTGACGACGATTTCGGTGCCCAGTTCGCCCAGATAGTGAACGAGGTTGTAGGTGAAACTGTCATAGTTGTCGATCAGCAGCAGCATGGCGCAATCCCTCACGCAGGGGCTGGAGGCGCGGCCCCCGCTCGCGATATTGTGGTTGCGGCATAGATGGTCAGGGTTGAAGGTCGCCGTCAAGGGCACGGGCCGATGCAATCCGGGCCGTCACCGGACAAGGCCGCCCAGACGGTGCCGGTGGAACAGGGACGGTACGGGTCGTTAAGCGGGTCGTTATACGGGGCATGATGGGGCAGGACAGGGGCGGATCAGTGGCTAAAGGGTTCATCAGCGGAATGATCTGGGGCGTCGTCGCCTCGGGGATCGGATTGGCCGTGCTGTCGCTGGCCGCCCCCCTGCCGGCACCGCCCGAAGCCGCCAGCGAAGCCCCCGCCGGGGGCGGTGCTGCCGCCGTGGGAACCGAGGCCCAGGGCCAGACCGGAGCCGAGATGCAGGGATCGGGCCGCGACGGGGACGTGGTCGAACTGCCGCCCACCGCCCCGGCCGGAACCGAAGGCGCACCCGACACGCTGGCGCCCATGGACAGCGCCGATACCGAACCGGCGGCGCTGCCGCTGGTCGGCGGCGCAGGCGGCGCGCTGGATGCGCCGGGGGCGGGGGCCGATGTGGCCGGCGTCACGGTGGATCCCGGCGACACGCCCGTCGCATCCGCCCCGCAGGCGCCGGTTCCGTCCGAACCGGGCGCCGAGGTGGCGCTGTCGATTTCCACCGAACCGGCCCAGCCCGCCGCGCCCGACGTCGCCGAAGAGACGGTCTTCGCCCCCGCGCCCGAGGCGGACGCGGGCCCGCAGGTCGCGGCCGCCAGCGACCCGGGCCTTGCCGCGCCCGACGCCGACACGCTGGACCGGCCGGTGCCCGACGTGTCCCGGCCGCAGGTCGATCAGGCGCCCGCCGCGCCGCAGGGTCCCCCGGATGCGCCACGCATGGCGGCCCTGCCGCAGATCGGCGTCGACGGCAGCACGCCGCCCGCCGCCCCCCAGGCGCCCGCCATGGACACCCCGCTGCCCTCCCAGGGGTCCCTGTTGCCGCGCGTTGGCGACGACGACACCGCGCCGCCAGCCGTGCCCGGCCCGCCGGTCCTGCCGCCGATCCAGGCCAATGGCGAACCCTTCGAGAACCTGACCGGCAAGCCGCTGATGGCGATCATCCTGATCGACGGTCCCGGGTCCGTCGGGGCCGAGGCGCTGGCCGATTTTCCCTATCCGCTGACCTTCGCAATCGACCCGACACAACCCGACGCGGTCGAAAAGATGCGTGCTTACCGGCTGGCCGGGTTCGAGGTGGTCGCCCTGATCGACCTGCCGCCCGCCGCACAGCCTGCCGATGCGGAAATGGCGCTGGACGCCGGGTTCCATGTCCTGCCCGAGGCGGTCGCGGTGCTGGAAGGCACCGGATCGGGGATCCAGGGCAACCGGGCCCTGTCGGACCAGGTGACCCGGATCGTCGGCCAGGACGGCTATGGGCTGATCACCCAGGACAACGGGCTGAACACCGTGCCGAAGCTGGCCGAGAAGGCCGGCGTGCCCACGGCAGTGGTGTTTCGCGACTTCGACGGCGCCGGGCAGACCCCCGCCGTGATGCGCCGGTTCCTGGATCAGGCCGCATTTCGAGCAGGCCAGCAGGGATCCGTCGTCATGCTGGGCAGAGTTCAGCCGGATACCGTGTCCGCTTTGCTACTGTGGGGACTTCAGGACAGGGCAAGTCGGGTTGCACTTGCGCCCATCACCGCAATTCTGACAAAAGTGCACTGAGTGACAATGTCAGCGGTATTATGGGTCTCGCGAAGCCATTTGGGGGCCCCAATTGTTTCATGATGACCATTTAATGCCAACCGGATGAACCGGCACAGCCCTTGAGAATGCGATGAACGACTTTGAACTAACTGAAGACCAAGTGTTGGACCTGAGGCGGAGCTTCATGCGGATTGTCCGCATCTTCATGATAAGCGAACGCCGATTCCCGGTTGCCGGGCGAAATGCGCGCTACAGCCCGCATGACTTCCACACCCTTGGATACCTGGCCGAGCACAAGGCTGCCCGCGCAGGAGAAATTGGCCGATTCCTTGAAATCGCGCCCACGACCATGACCGGTGTGATCGACCGCATGGAAGCGGCCGACCTGATCGAACGACAACCTGACGAAGCCGATGCGCGGGCCACGCGCCTGACCCTGACCGAAACCGGTTGGGCGATGCACGCGTCGATCCTGAACCAGGACATCCTGAACGTCTCGGCCATGCTGGGCGCCCTGGAACCGGACGAGCAGGAAGTGTTCAACGAAATGATCACCCGCATCGCCAACCGGATCGAATCCCTGCTCTGAAATCATCTTTCGGATGATTCGCTGCTGTGGATCGGCGGGATCCTCAACCTCAACGTGCCGCAATGCCGGTCCCTTGGGACCCGAGGTGCGCCAGCACCGGGCTCAGGCGGCCCGCCCGCGTGCGGCGGCACAGGGCCTGGACACTGTTGGGCGGCTGGCCCCGGGGCTTTGCCCTGGCCCTTGCCAGGATGACACGGAAAGGGCAGACGGCAGATCATGACCCCCTATCGCGTGGCCCCGGATGCGCCCTGCCTGTCCGACCTTCTGTCCCTGATCCGGGACAGTTTCGCCTATATGGATGCGCGGATCGATCCGCCGTCGTCCATGCATCGCCTGACGGTGGCGGACCTGTCGCGCCATGCGTCCAATGGCGAGATCTGGGCGATCGGCGATCCGGTGCTGGCCTGCGTGATCCTGACCGACAAGCCGGACGCGCTGTACCTTGGCAAGATGGCGGTGGCGCCGACGGCGCGCGGGCAGGGGATGTCGCGCCAGCTGGTGCAAATCGCCGAGACGCGGGCGCGGGACAAGGGCCTGTCGGCGCTTGAACTGCAGACGCGGGTGGAGCTGGTGGAAAACCACGCCACCTTCGCACGGCTGGGCTTTGTCGAGGTGGGCCGCACCGCGCACGCCGGTTACGACCGCCCGACCTCGATCACCATGCGCAAACCTGTGGCCGATTGATCAGTTGCCCCGGTCGAAACGGCTTGCATCGGCCGCGGCACGGCGGATGGCGTTCGACTTGTGCACCGTTTCCTCGTATTCGGACTGCGGATCGCTGTCGTAGACGATGCCGCCACCGGCCTGGATATAAAGCGTTTCGTCCTTCACCACGGCAGTGCGCAGCGCGATGCACATGTCCATGTCGCCGCCCGCGCTGAAATACCCCACGCCGCCGCCATAGACGCCGCGCTTCTCGGGCTCCAGCTCGTCGATGATCTCCATCGCGCGGACCTTGGGCGCGCCCGAAACCGTCCCGGCCGGCATCCCGGCAAAGAAGGCGTCGACCGCGTCCTTGCCTTCGTCCAGTTCGCCCACGACGTTGGACACGATGTGCATCACGTGGGAATAGCGTTCGATGATGAACTTTTCGGTCGGCCGCACGGTGCCGATCCTGGCCACCCGGCCCACGTCGTTGCGGCCCAGGTCCAGCAGCATCAGGTGTTCGGCCAGTTCCTTCTTGTCCGCCAGCAGATCGGCTTCCAATGCGCGGTCCTCGTCGGGCGTCGCGCCGCGCTTGCGGGTGCCGGCGATGGGGCGGATCGTGACCTCGCGCCCGAAGACGCGCACCAGGATCTCGGGCGATGCGCCGATCACCTGGAAGCCGCCGAAGTTGAAATAGAACATGAAGGGCGACGGGTTGGTCCGCCGCAGCGAACGATACAGCGCGAACGGCGGCAGCGGGAACCGTTGCGACCACCGCTGCGAGGGCACGACCTGAAAGATATCGCCGGCCCGGATGTAATCCTTGGCCTTCTCGACGGCGGCCTTGTAGCTGTCCTGCGTGAAGTTCGACACAGGGTCGGCCTGCACCTCTTCCTCGCCCATCTCGCGGCTTTGGCCGGGCAGGGCGCGGTCAAGGTCGCGAATCGCGTCCATCACCCGTTCGGCGGCCTGCGCATAGGCCGCGCGCGCCGACAACCCGTCCGACACCCAGGCCGGGGCCACCACGGCGACCTCGCCCTTGACGCCGTCCAGCACCGCCATGACCGACGGCCGCAGCATGATCGCATCCGGCACGCCCAGCACGTCGGGCGGCACGTCGGGCAGGTGTTCGACCAGCCGCACGGTGTCATAGCCCAGGTAGCCGTAAAGCCCCGCGGCGGCGGCGGGCAGGTCGGCGGGCAGGTCGATCCGGCTTTCGGCGATCAGCGCGCGCAGGTTGTCCAGCGGGTTGCCGTCCTGCGGTTCGTACCCGGTGGGGTCGAACCGCGCGGCGCGGTTGATTTCGCTGGCCTCGCCCTGGCAACGCCAGATCAGGTCGGGCTTCAGCCCCACCATCGAATACCGTCCCCGCACCTCGCCCCCGGTCACCGATTCCAGCATGAAGCTGTTTTCCGCCGCGCCGGCCAGCTTCAGCATCAGCGTCACCGGCGTGTCCAGATCGGCCGCCAGCCGGGCATAGACCACCTGGTTCTCGCCGGCCTCGTAGGCGGCGGCGAAGGTCTTGAAGTCGGGGATCAGCTGCATCGGTCGCGCCCTACTGGAAGCTGTTCAGCACGGCGGTCACCGCGTTCTGGTCCACCTGCGGGTTCGACCGCACCTGCACATCGCGCGAAAACGCCTGGAAGATCGCGCTGGACAGTTGCTGGTCCAGCTGGCCTTTCAGCTGCCCGCGCAGCTGCGCGGTCTGGCCGCCATCCGCCGGCGGCAGGGTTTCGTCCAGCCGCACGATGACCACCCCGGCCGGGCCGGACACCACGCGCACCTCGCCCGGGTCCATCTCGAAGACTTCCTTCATCAGCGAGAACGGCGCGCCGGCCACGAAATCGGACCGGGTGCGGCCGGTTTCGACATGCGGGTCCAGGCCTTCATCGGGGAAGGTGGCCCCGTCCTTCAGCGACGCCAGAAGGCCATCGGCCTGCTCGGTCAGACGGCGTTCCAGCTCGGCCGCGGTCCAGGCTTCGATGACGCCGTCGCGGGCCTCGTCAAAGGGCTGGGGACGTTCGGGCAGGATGTCATCCACACGCAGCGCGGCGATGGAACCGTCGTCAAGGAAGAACACCTCGGGGAAATCGTCCTGCTTGGCGGCCGCCGCGGCGGTGCGGAAATCCTCGTAGGCGGCAACGTCGTCCTGCATGCCCTCGGCCCAGTCGATATGGCCCAGTTCCATGTCGGTCTCGTCCGCGACCTCTTCCAGGGTGGCGCCGCCGGCCAGCATGTCGTTGATGTCCTCGGACTGCGCCTCGATCACCCGGCGCGCCCGGTCGACGGCCAGTTCGTCCCGCAGTTCGGGTTCGGCATCCTCGAACGATGTCTTGCGCGCGGCGACGACCCCGTTCACCCGGAACAGCGCGGGCCCAAGCGCCGAGGGCAGGGGACCGACCACATCGCCGAAGTCCGCGTCAAAGACCGCATCGCCGGCCTGACCCAGATCCTGGCGGGTCATGTCGCCCATGTCCACGTCCATCAGCGACAGGCCGCGGTCGGTGACCAGCTGTTCGAACGACGTGCCGCCCACCTCAAGCTGGGCCAGCGCATCCTTGGCGGCGTCATCCGTGGCGAACACCAGCCGGTCGACCAGCCGCCGTTCCGGCACGTCGTATTCGTCCGACCGGTCCTCATAGGCCTTGCGCAGCGCGTCCTCGTCGACGGTGACCGTGTCGGTGATCATCTGCGGGCTCAGCAGCGTATAGGTGATCGACTTGGTCTCGGGCAGGCGGAACTGGTCGGGGTGATCGTCGTAAAACGCCTTCAGCTCGTCCTCGGTGGGTTCGGCCAGCGGCTCGGCCAGGTCGGCTTCGCTCAGCGGCGCCCATGTGAAGCTGCGGCGCGAGGCGACGAAATCGACGATGGACGACGTCAGCTCCTCGGGCATGGCGATGCCGCCGACGATGGCGCGCTGCAGCAGCGTCCGGCCGCCTTCATCCCGCAGGTCGGCTTCGAATTCGCTTTCGCTCATCCCGATGTTTTCCAGCGCCATGCGATAGGCCTCGCGGTCGAACGTTCCGCCCGGTCCCTGGAACGCCTGGATCTGGACGATGTCGTCGCGCAGCGTGTCGTCGCCGATCGACAGGCCCATGGTCTTGGCCTCGCCGTCCAGCGCCGCGATCATCACCAGCCGCGACAGCGCCTGCTGGTCCAGGCCCAGCTGGCGGGCCAGTTCCATGGTCACCGGCTGGCCGACCTGGGCCTCGGCGGCGCGCATTTCCTGCTGCATCTCGCGGGCGAATTCATCGACCGAGATCTCTTCGCTGCCGACCTTGCCGACATTGCGCAGGTTGCCGGTGAGGTTGGTCGCGCCGAACCCGGCAAGACCCACGATCAGCAGGGCCATCAGGACCCAGACGGCCATCTTGCCCGCTTTCTTGTCGCTCTTCGCCATGGTGCCTCTCCCGGGTGTTTGTGCGCGCCATTCCATACGCGGGGCGCGCGGCGGGGACAAGGCGTCCCGCCGTTGTCAGGTGGTGATCAGATCGTGATCCGGGCTCTTTCGGGGACTCGATCAGGGCTCGATTTGTGCAAGCCGGTCATACAGCCGCCCGATCCCGGCGCGGTCGAGGTTGGCAAAGGCCATCCGCAGCTCGCGCTTGCCCCGTGGATCGTCGTCGGGGCGGAACATGGTCGACGGCAGCAGCAGCACCCCGTGTTCGCGCACCAGCCAGGGGGCCAGTTCGTCCGAGGGCATGTCGAACGGGTGTTCGAAATAGGCGAAATAGGCGCCCAGCCCCAGCAGCTTCCAGCCCTTTTCGGCGATCTTTGGCAGCCCGTCGGTGATCGCGGCGCGCCGGTCCAGGATCTCGTCCCGCTCGCCCGCCAGCCACTGGTCGAGGTTCTGCAGACCCCACAAGGCCGCGATCTGGCCCAGCTGGTTGGGGCAGATGGTGACGGCGTCGATGAACTTCTCGACTTCGCTCAGGAACGGCGCGGCGGCGGTCATGGCGCCGACCCGATGCCCGGTCAGACGGTAGGCCTTGGAAAAGGAGTAAAGCTGGATCAGCGTGTCGGGCCAGTTGGACTCGCGGAACAGGTCATGCGGCGGCGCGCTCGAGGCATGGAAATCGCGATAGGTCTCGTCGAGGATCAGCTTGATGCCCCGCGCGCGGCACAGATCGAAAACGGCACGGATCAACTCCGGCGGATACTCGACACCGGCGGGATTGTTGGGGCTGACCAGCGCGATCGCCCGCGTGCGCGGCGTGATCAGCGCCGCCGCCTCCTCCGGATCCGGCCGCATGTCCGGACCGGTGGGCAGGGGCACGGCGGTCACGTCGCACATGTCCAGCCACATCTTGTGATTGAAGTACCAGGGCGTCGGAATGATCACCTCGTCGCCCGCACCGGTCAGCGCCATGATCGCGGCGGCAAACCCCTGGTTGCAGCCGGACGTGATGGCGACCTGGTTCTCGGACACCTCGCCCCCGTAAGCCCGCCGCCATTTCCCGGCCAGCTCCGCGCGCAGCTCCGGCATGCCCAGGTCCGGCCCGTAAAGATGCGCCGCATCGTTGGTCAGCGCAGCATCGGCGATGACCCGACGCAGCGGAGCCGGGGGCGGATCGACCGGCGCGGCCTGGCAGACGTTGATCAGCGGGCGGTCTTCAGTGAAGGTCACGCCCTGAAGCCATTTGCCGGCCGCCATGACCGGCGGATTGAAGGTCGAACGGGTACGGCTGGTCATTCTTCTGGGGCGTCTTTCCTGGTGTCGATGTCGGTTTGAGGTATTTGTGCCAAGAAGAAGAGCGAAAAGAGCCTACACCGCAAGGCCGCGCAGGTGGGAAGCTATTTTGGCGGTCCAGTCTTCTTCTTGGTCCAAATACCTGAAACCCCAAGGTGCAACCCGCGCGACCTCAGTCGTGGCCGCGATAGGGTTCCACGTATTGCAGCGCCATGTCCCAGGGGAAGAAGATCCAGGTGTCCTGGCTGACCTCGGTGATGAAGGTGTCGACCATGGGCCGGCCCTTGGGCTTGGCGTAGACGGTGGCGAAATGTGCCTTGGGGTACATGCCGCGGACTATGTCCAGCGTTTTTCCGGTGTCGACCAGGTCGTCGATGATCAGGATGCCGGTGCCGTCGCCCATCAGGCCCGGTTCGGGCATCTTCAGGACCTTGGTCTCGGCCTGCTTCTGGTAGTCGTAGGACTTGATCGAGATCGTGTCGATCGTGCGGATGTCGAGTTCGCGCGCGACGATCATGGCGGGGGCCATGCCGCCGCGGGTGATGGCTACGACCGCGCGCCAGTTTCCGTCGTCGGGCCCGTGCCCGTCCAGTCGCCAGGCCAGGGCCCGGCTGTCACGGTGGATCTGGTCCCAGGAAATGTGGAACCCCTTCTCGTGCGGCAGTCGATCGTTCATCGCGGCTCTCCCCCTCGGGTCCCGTGTCAGCTCTTGGCGATATCCGGGGCGTCGACGGCCTTCATGCCCACCACGTGGTACCCCGCGTCCACGTGCAGCACTTCTCCGGTCACGCCGCCGCCGAGATCCGACAGGAGGTAGAGCGCGGAATTGCCCACGTCCTCGGTCGTCACGTTGCGGCGCAACGGCGCGTTCAGTTCGTTCCACTTCATGATGTAGCGGAAATCGCCGATGCCGGAGGCAGCCAGCGTCTTGATCGGGCCGGCCGAGATCGCGTTCACGCGGATGCCGTCCTTGCCCAGGTCCTCGGCCAGGTACTTGACCGATGCTTCCAGCGCCGCCTTGGCCACGCCCATCATGTTGTAATGCGGCATGACCTTTTCGGCGCCATAATACGTCAGCGTCAGCGCCGAGCCGCCGGGCGACATCATCTTTTCCGCCCGCTGCAGGATCGCCGTGAAGGAATAGACCGAGATGTCCATCGACGTCAGGAAGTTCTGCCGCGTGGTGTCCAGGTAGCGCCCGCGCAGTTCGTTCTTGTCGGAAAAGGCGATCGCGTGGACCACGAAATCCAGACCGTCCCATCTCTCGGCCAGCCCGTTGAACAGGGCATCGATACTGTCGATGTCGGTCACGTCGCAGGGCAGCACGATGTCCGATCCCAGCTGCGCGGCCAGCGGATCGACCCGCTTCTTCAGCGCGTCGCCCTGGTAGGAAAACGCCAGTTCCGCCCCGGCGTCGGCGCAGGCGCGCGCGATGCCCCATGCTATGGACTTGTCGTTGGCAAGACCCATGATCAGTCCGCGCTTGCCCGCCATCAGACCATTTGCCATCGCCTACGCTCCACCATTGCCTTTGGATTGGGCCCGACCTTTATGCGATTGGTTGCGGGGCCGCAAGGCGCTAGCTATGGGCTTTGCGCAACACTTGGGCAGACATGAAAGGTCAGGGCCATGAGCGATCGCGACGGGATCTTCGCCGGAGACCAACCGTTTGAAATCGTACGCCGCTGGATGGGCGACGCCGAGGCGGGGGAGATGAACGATGCCAATGCCATCGCGCTGGCCACGGTGGATGCGACGGGGCTGCCCAATGCGCGGATGGTGCTGTTGAAGGACGTCGAGGACGACGCCTTCGTCTTCTATACCAACTACGAAAGCGCCAAGGCGCGGGAACTGGACGGCGCCGGAAAGGCGGCCTTCGTGATGCACTGGAAATCCCTGCGCCGCCAGGTGCGTGCCCGCGGATTAATCACCCGCGAGGACGGGCCGCAGGCCGATGCCTATTACGCGTCGCGGTCGCTGAAAAGCCGTCTGGGGGCCTGGGCGTCGAAGCAGTCGCGCCCGCTGGACAGCCGCACCGCCCTTATGGCCGAGGTCGCGAAGGTCACCGCGAAACACGGGCCCAACCCAAAACGTCCCCCGTTCTGGGGCGGTTACCGGCTGGTCCCGGTCGAGATCGAATTCTGGGCCGACGGGGCGTTCCGGCTGCACGACCGCTTCGTCTGGCGCAGGGAAAAACCGGGTCAGCCGTGGCGCATCGAGCGGCTCAACCCGTGAATTTCACGTTACGTGAAATTACAAGCCCTTGGGGCAATTGGGGATTTTCTTCTTGAAAGAGGTATCCTTCATCCGGCATCTAGAAAATGGGATGAAAGTACACTCAAACGAAGAACAGGTAACCAATTGGCTGATGTGACAAGTGATGCACGTCTGGTTCAAGGAAGCGTGAAATGGTTCGACCCTGCAAAGGGTTATGGGTTCGTGGTCGCCGATAGCGGCGGGCCTGACATTCTGCTGCACGTCAACGTTCTGCGCAATTTCGGGCAGAGCTCCGTTGCCGATGGCAGCCGAATCGAGGTGCTGGCTCACAGCACGACCCGGGGCGTTCAGGCGACGGAGGTGACGTCGATCACCCCGCCGGAAAATGGCGCGCCCGCAGAACTTTCCGATTTCGCCGCCCTGGACCTGGACGAGGTGCGTCAGGCGCCGCTGGAACCCGCAAGGGTGAAGTGGTTCGACAAGGGAAAGGGGTTTGGCTTTGCCAACATCTTTGGTAAGGCCGAGGACGTGTTCCTGCATATCGAAGTGCTCCGGCGATCCGGTTTGGCGGATCTGCAGCCGGGCGAAGCGCTGGCGATGCGGGTGATCAACGGGCGCCGGGGCCGGATGGCCGCGGAAGTCTTTTCCTGGGAGAAGGCGACGCCCCTCGAGGAGAGCTGAACAATGCGCATATCGGTGGCGCTGGCGGGGATTTGGGTGGCCGGCGCGGCCGCGATGGGCAGTGTGACAGGGGCCTTGGCCGCCTGCAGTGACGATGTTGTCAATCTGCGGGGCGACTGGGGGCAACTGCGGTTTTCCGTCGAAGTGGCGGATGACGATGCCGAACGGTCGCGGGGCCTGATGTTCCGCGAGGACATGCCGCGCAGCGCCGGCATGCTGTTCGTGTTCGACCCGCCAAGGGACGTTTCCTTCTGGATGCGCAACACGCTGATTCCGCTGGACATGATCTTTGCCGATCCGACGGGAACGGTGGTCAGCGTGCATTCCAACGCCGTGCCCGGCGACGAAACGCCGATCCCGGGGGGCAGTGACAATATCTATACCGTGCTCGAGATCAACGGCGGGCTGGCCGAACGCTATGGCATCGGCCCCGGCACGCAATTGCAAAGCCCGGTCTACGGGGACGCGGCCGCCTGGGCCTGCGACTGACGCGCGGGCAGGGGGCGCCGGAGTCGGGTGCCCCGGCGGATCGGCGCAACCGTCCGGAAATTCGGGCCGAATGGCTCTTTTCAAAGGCGCGGTCAGCGTCTAGGAAGGCGCATGGTTCGGGGTGTGGCGCAGCCTGGTAGCGCACCTGTTTTGGGTACAGGGGGTCGTGAGTTCGAATCTCGCCGCCCCGACCATTTCCTTCCCTTTAGGGTCCGGAACGACACCGCGCAGGCCGGTCAGGCCAGCGCCGTCACCGGCCCGTCGATCAGGTCCATCAGGTCGCCGAAATAGCCCTGCGACCGGGCCGGGCGGTTCGGATCCGACGTGATGGCGACCGCCAGCGCCCGTTGCGGATGGGCGGCGATGATCTGCCCGCCATAGCCGCGCGCGATCACCCAGCCCGAGCGGCTGACGAACCAGCCCAGCCCATAGCCCAGCCCGGAATAGGGCGAGGTCGTGCGCGCCGCGTGGCTGTCGGCGATCCAGTCTTGGGGCATCACCTGCGTGCCGTCGAACCGGCCGCCGTCGCGCATCATGACGGCGACCTTCAACATGCCCCTTGGCGTCAGCGCCATCTGGTTGCCGCCCATGAACCGCCCCTGCGGATCGCGCGTCCAGTTCGGGATCTCGATCCCCAGGCCGGTGCCCAGCCGCTGGCGCATCAGGCTGGCCAGGCTGTCCCCGGTGACCTGCGCCAATGCCGCACCCAGCACATGGGTGGTGCCGGTCGAATAGATCATCCGGCCGCCATTGGGCGCGATCCGGGGTTGGCGCAGGGCATAGGCGACCCAGTTCGCCGACGCGACCCAGGCCCCGTAATTCGACCCCGACGTGCCGGCCAGCCCGGCGCGCAGCGTCACCAGGTCCTCGAAGGTCAGATCGGCGACCCCGTCGGTCGCATCGGCGGGGATCAGCGATGGCGCCGCCTCGGCCAGGGTGGTCGACAGGCCCGCGATCTCGCCCCGCGCGATCGCCGTGCCCAAAATCAGGGCAACCAGGCTTTTCGAACAGGACTTGATATTGGCCACCGAATCCAGCCCGGGACCGCGCGGCGCCTCGGCCAGCAGCAGGTCGTCGCCGCGCTGGACCAGGATCGCATGCAGCTGGTCCAGCCCCAGCGCCGTCTGGCGCAGATCGTCGACGCCTTGCGCCGTCTGGCGCAGATTGTCGACGCCTTGCGCCGTCTGGCGCAGATCGTTCCCACCTTGCGCGCGGACCAGGGAGGGGGCGGCGAGGCCTGCGGTGATGGATAGGGTAAAGGCGCGGCGGGACAACATGTGGGGCAAGGCTCCGGCAAGGGGGATCGTGCCAAGCAAACCAGCTTGGCGGCCCCGGCGCACATCAACTGTCGCTCACGCCCGGGTGATCGGCGCCTATTCCGGCGTGCCGCCCGCCTTGCGATACAGCGCGTCGATCGTCTGGCTCAGCCGGGGATCGGGCAGGCGCACCTGCAGCTCGCCCGCATTGCGGCGCGGCACGTTCAGGTAGATGTCGTTCTGAACCAGGTAACCTGCCCCGTCCGGCGGCTGCGTCGTGGTAAACCGGATCACCAGCTCTGGCAGCTTGTCCAGGGTGCCGTCATAGCTGACGATGATCGCTGCCGTGGTTTCAGGCGGCAGCAGCTCGCGGCATTCGGCAACGCCCTTTTCGGGGCGGTTGTAGGATTGCGCCGGCCCCTCGCAGGCAGAGCGAAAGGCCGCATATAGCGGTTCGGGAAAGTCGGGGAATCGGGCGCGCCCGGTCGACGCTACATCTTGTTGTGTCGTGCAAGCTGCCGCCAACATGGGCACAATCAGGGCGAAACGGCGCATTTCGGTCTGCGGCCTCCGTCGGACGGGCGGCCGTTCGGCGTGAAGATCTTTCCGAATGCGGAAAATTCTTCCGACAAGCCGCGCCGGCCCGGTCTGTGGACAAGTCAAAGCGATCATTGAACTCCCGCCGGCAACGGCCTTGAAAGAAAGGCGCAATGCAGTGTCGCCCACGAAAAGCCTTGCGGTGAGTGAATCATGCATCCCCGTTCGGTCGCAATGGTTAACCGCCGGTCAACGGAAAAGAATGCCCGCTGGCACAAAAATGTCCGTTGACGCTCGGCCTCGACTCACGCCAGTTTGTGTAGGCGAACCACCTCACCCACTAGATGTAGCGCAGACTACAAGGGGCGGCGGGTCGCTTAGGGACAGTTGACCACGACCAACGACAGGCGGCTGAGTGTCGCGACGAAACCCCCGCGCTGACAGGGGGTGAACAGGTTTCGTGTCGCTTCTGCAATCGAGGTATCCGGCTCCAGGGACTTGCCGGGATTTGCGGGAAGGCAAACATGAAGATCGAAAGAAAATTCACCGAGGCAGGCCGGGACGCCTATGCGTCGATCGATTTCGTCACGGCGACATCCGAAATCCGCAACCCGGACGGCACCATCGTCTTTCACCTGGACGACATCGAAGTGCCCGCCGGCTGGAGCCAGGTGGCCAGCGACGTCATCGCCCAGAAATATTTCCGCAAGGCCGGCGTACCGGCGCGTCTGCGCAAGATCCGCGAAAAGGGCGTCCCGCCCTTCCTGTGGCGGTCGGTGCCCGATGGGGATGGGGTCAAGACCACCGGTGAAACTTCTTCGAAACAGGTCTTCGACCGTCTCGCCGGCGCCTGGGCCTACTGGGGCTGGAAGGGCGGCTATTTCTCGACCGAGGAAGACGCCAGCGCCTATTATGACGAAATGCGCTTCATGCTGGCCTCCCAGATGGGCGCGCCGAATTCGCCGCAGTGGTTCAACACCGGCCTGCACTGGGCCTACGGCATCGACGGCCCCAGCCAGGGCCACTATTACGTCGACTACAAGACCGGCAAGCTGACCAAGTCGGCCAGCGCCTACGAACATCCCCAGCCCCACGCCTGCTTCATCCAGTCCGTCCAGGACGACCTGGTCAACGAAGGCGGGATCATGGATCTCTGGGTGCGCGAGGCGCGGCTGTTCAAGTACGGCTCGGGCACCGGCACCAACTTCTCCCATCTGCGGGCGGCGGGCGAAAAGCTGTCGGGCGGCGGCAAGTCCTCGGGCCTGATGGGCTTTCTCAAGATCGGCGACCGCGCGGCCGGGGCGATCAAGTCGGGCGGCACCACGCGGCGCGCGGCCAAGATGGTCATCGTCGACGCCGATCACCCCGATATCGAACAGTTCATCAACTGGAAGGTCCTGGAAGAACAGAAGGTGGCCTCCATCGTCGCCGGCTCGAAGATGCACGAAGAAAAGCTGAACGCGATCTTCGAAGCGATTTCGACCTGGGACGGGGCGCTGGACGACGCGGTTGACCCGGCCAAGAACGACACGCTGAAAACCGCGATCCGCGCGGCGAAAAAATCCGCGATCCCCGAGACTTACGTCAAGAGGGTGCTGGATTACGCGCGTCAGGGCCACACGTCGATCGAATTCCCGACCTACGACACCGACTGGGACAGCGAAGCCTACAACACCGTTTCGGGCCAGAATTCGAACAATTCGATCCGCGTGACCGACGCCTTCCTGAAGGCGGTCGAGGACGATGCGGATTGGGACCTGATCAGCCGCGTGACCGGCAAGGTGTCCAAGACGGTGAAGGCGCGCGATCTGTGGGAAAAGGTCGGTCACGCGGCCTGGGCCTGCGCCGATCCGGGCATCCAGTACCACGACACGATCAACGCCTGGCACACCTGCCCCGAAGACGGCGCGATCCGCGGATCGAACCCGTGCTCGGAATACATGTTCCTGGATGACACCGCCTGCAACCTGGCGTCGATGAACCTGCTGACCTTCCTGGAAGACGGCGTGTTCAAGGCCGAAGACTACATGCACGCGGCCCGCCTGTGGACCGTGACGCTGGAAATCTCGGTCACCATGGCGCAGTTCCCGTCCAAGGAAATCGCCCAGCTGTCCTATGACTTCCGCACGCTGGGCCTGGGCTATGCCAATATCGGCGGCCTGCTGATGAACATGGGCTTCGGTTACGACAGCGACGAGGGCCGCGCGCTGTGCGGCGCGCTGACCGCAATCATGACCGGCGTGGCCTATGCCACCTCGGCCGAGATGGCCGGCGAACTGGGGACCTTCCCGGGCTATGACCGCAACGCGAAACACATGCTGCGCGTCATCCGCAACCACCGCACCGCCGCCTATGGGCTGACCGAAGGTTACGAGGACCTGGCGACGAAGCCGGTCGCGCTGGACCACGACAATTGCCCCGATCAACGCCTTGTCGCGCTGGCCGAAAAGGCCTGGGACGAGGCGCTGCGCCTGGGCGAGGCGCATGGCTACCGCAACGCGCAATCCACCGTGATCGCGCCGACCGGCACCATCGGTCTTGTCATGGATTGCGACACGACGGGCATCGAACCCGACTTCGCCCTGGTGAAGTTCAAGAAGCTCGCCGGCGGCGGGTATTTCAAGATCATCAACCGCTCGGTCCCCTCCGCCCTGGAAAACATGGGCTACAGCTCGACCCAGATCGAGGACATCATCGGCTACGCGGTCGGCCATGGCACCATCGCCACGGCGCCGGGCGTCAACCACCTGTCGCTGGCCGGTCACGGTTTCGGCGAGGCGGAATTCGCCAAGATCGAAGCCGCGCTGGAAAGCGCCTTCGACATCCGCTTTGTCTTCAACCAATGGACCCTGGGCGCGGATTTCTGTTCGGGCGTTCTGGGCATCCCGGCCGCCAAGCTGAACGATCCCACCTTCGACCTGCTCAAGCACCTGGGCTACACCCGCCGCGATGTCGAAGCCGCCAACGATTACGTCTGCGGCACGATGACCCTGGAAGGCGCGCCGCACCTGAAGGCCGAACACCTCAAGGTCTTCGACTGCGCCAACCCCTGCGGCAAGAAGGGCAAGCGCTACCTGTCCGTCGACAGCCACATCACCATGATGGCGGCGGCGCAGTCGTTCATCTCGGGCGCGATCTCGAAGACGATCAACATGCCCAACGACGCCACGATCGAGGATTGCCAGAAGGCCTATGAACGGTCCTGGGCCCTGGGTGTGAAGGCCAATGCGCTGTATCGCGACGGGTCGAAACTGTCCCAGCCGCTGGCGTCGGCCCTGGTCGAGGATGACGACGAGGCCGCCGAGATCCTGGAAACCGGCACGCCGCAGGAAAAGGCGACCGTGCTGGCCGAGAAGATCATCGAGAAGGTGATCGTCAAGGAAATCGTGCGGTCCCACCGCGAGAAGATGCCGGAACGGCGCAAGGGTTATACGCAAAAGGCCATCGTGGGCGGCCACAAGGTCTATCTGCGCACCGGCGAATACAAGGATGGCTCGCTCGGTGAGATCTTCATCGACATGCACAAGGAAGGCGCCGGCTTCCGCGCGATGATGAACAACTTCGCCATCGCCGTGTCGGTCGGTCTGCAATACGGCGTGCCGCTGGAAGAATTCGTCGATGCCTTCACCTTCACCAAATTCGAACCCGCCGGCATGGTGCAGGGCAACGACAGCATCAAGAACGCGACCTCGATCCTGGACTACATCTTCCGGGAACTGGCCGTGTCCTACCTGGACCGCACCGACCTGGCCCACGTGAAGCCCACTGGCGCCACCTTCGACGACATCGGTCGCGGGGAAGAGGAAGGGGTGTCCAACATCTCCGAACTCTCCGACACCGCGGCCAGCAAGTCGCTGGAAGTGCTGAAACAGATCTCCTCCACCGGTTACCTCCGGAAGCGCCTGCCGCAGGACTTCGTTGTCCTTAACGGCGGCGCGACCGCGGGGGGGATGGCCCTGAAAGGGGCGACCGACGCGGTGGCAACCCTGCAGACGCTGGTGCCCGAAACCGGCGCCGCGACGGGCACGGGAACGATGACCACCACGGCCATGTCCACCACGGCAATGAGCACGGGCGCGATCCAGATCGACGCGCGCGCCAAGGCCAAGATGCAGGGCTACGAAGGCGAAGCCTGCGGCGAATGCGGCAATTACACGCTGGTCCGCAACGGCACCTGCATGAAGTGCAATACCTGCGGCGCGACTTCGGGCTGCAGCTGACCCAAGACGGCGCCTTCGGGCGCCGAGGGGCCGGGGATCGCGCTAGCGACCGGCCCCGACGAATACCGGCGGTCCGCTGTCCCTGGCAGACCGCAGGTGTGGAGTGGGACGGAATATCAGTCCTTCCACTCTGTCCCGGGGCGGGTGCGCTCGCCCCAGACGTCGGCCCGGCCGCAGGCAGAAAAATCACGGGCGGTAAAAAATGAGCCTGGACGACGAAACTGACGGAGAGCCTCGCGCTCTCCGTTTTTTCTTTTGTGTCAGTCGGTTGCTTGAATAAGCTGATGTGCCCTAACGCGGTCCCGGATCGGTCCCTGTCAGGATCGACAGCGTTCCCTGCCACCGCCCCCTGGCCTCCTGCCATTTTTCCGGCCGGCTCAGGTTGCGGACCGATGCCAGGCGGCGCAGGGAACTAAGAAAACCCTGCAAATACGGCATCTTGCGGCCATGTTTTGACATGACGATCATCTGCGATCGGGCATAATGATAGCCCTTGAACCGCGCCAGTTCCGGCGACGGCGCGGTGCTGCCGGCCGAGGCATGGACCACATGCGCATCCGGCACGTAGATCAGCGGCCCGAACCGGTCCGACAGCCGCAAGGACAGGTCGTCATCCTCGAAATAGAGAAAGATCGCCGGATCGAACCCGCCCACCGCGTGAAACGCCTGCGCCCGCGCCAGGATCGCGGCCCCGTTCAGGTGGCGCAGCTCGATCTCTGTGTCGGGCCGGGCGGGCGGTTTCACCCGGTCGCGCCGCGCCAGGATGCGCGAGGCGTTGACGCGAAAGATCTCGCCGTTCTCCTTCAGGATCGCGGGGCCGAAGGCGGGGCTGTCGGGGTGCCGCGACGCCGCGTCCAGCAGCGCGTCGATGGCCCCGGGCTTCAGCCGCGCATCGGGGTTGAGGAAGAACAGGAATTCCGTCTGCGCCGCCTCGGCCCCAAGGTTGCAGGCCACCCCGAAACCCAGGTTGCGCCCCGGCAGGATCACCTGGTGTCCCGCCGCGCGCGCCCAGTCGCGCACCCCGTCGTCCGGCCCGTTGTCGACGATGATCAGCGGCACGTCGCCGGGCAGGCTGTCGGCCATGGCCGGCAGCACATCCATGCTGGAATAGGCCACGGTGATCACGCTGACGCGAGGCTGGGCGGCCGGTTCCATCACGCGTCGGCCCGCACCCGCGCCGCCGCAAAGGCACACAGCGTTTCCAGCGCCGCGGCGAACCGGTCGTCATCGACGGTCATCGCCACCCGCAGGTGCCCCGCCGCCGCCTGGCCGAAACTTTCGCCCGGCATGACCGCGATGTTGTGTTCGTCCAGCAGTTCCAGCGCGAATGCCTCGCCGCTCATCCCCGTCGCGC
The DNA here is from genome assembly GCA_003217735.2 of Marinibacterium anthonyi. Taxonomy (GTDB): domain Bacteria; phylum Pseudomonadota; class Alphaproteobacteria; order Rhodobacterales; family Rhodobacteraceae; genus Marinibacterium; species Marinibacterium anthonyi. The sequence continues at coordinate 2,145,914 of CP031585.1, forward strand.
GGATGTCCAGCATCAGGTACATCGCGCCCTGCGGCGGGATCACCCGAACGGCCTGCTGCCGGCCCAGGATCCGCAACGCCAGCGCGCGGCGGCGGCGGAAGGGTTCGGCGATGGCGTGTTCCAGCGCGTCGCCCTGGCCAAAGGCAAAGACGGATGCATCCTGGATGAAGCCCGGCACGCCGTAATTGGTATGGGTCGACAGCGTGATCAGATGCGCGACCGCCTCTTGCGGCCCCACGATCCAGCCGCAGCGCGACCCGGTCATGGCGTGGGATTTCGACATCGATCCCAGCACCAGCGTGCGTTCGGCCATGCCCGGCAGGGCGCGGGGCGAGACATGTTCGCCTTCCCAGACCTGGCTGTCATAGACCTCGTCCGAGATCAGCCACATGTCGCGGTCCTGGCACAGCGTGCCCAGGTCCTGCAGCGTGTCGCGACAATAGACCACGCCGGTGGGGTTGTTGGGCGAATTGATCAGCAGCGACCGGGCCTTGCCGGCATAGGGCGCGATGTCGGCGGCCTGCGGTCGGAACCCGTTATCGGCGCGTGTCGGCACCGGCTGCGGGATCGCGCCGGCGCTGCGGATCGTGCCGGGGTAGGTGGCGTAATAGGGATCAAGGAACAGCGCCGTATCGCCGGGATCGCAGGTGGCGACATGGGCGGCGAACAGGGCCGCCTGGGCGCCCGGCGTGATCAGCACGTTGTCGGCCGTCGTCGGCACGCCGGTGCGTTTCGCGACCCGCTCCGCCACGGTCTGGCGCAGGGTGCGCGTTCCGGGGATCTCGGCATAGCCGGTATGGCCGCCGGTCGCCGCGGCATGCATCGCGTCAAGGATCAACGGGTCGGTGCGGACGTCGTGTTCGCCGATCGTCAGTTCGATGACCGGAACGCCATCGGCGATCATCCGGCGGGCGCGGTGAAAGACACCCCATCCGTCGGATCCGCCGCCGTTGATGGAGGTTATGCGGGAGGAGAGAGAAGCCTGCGTCATGGGGCGGAGAGGGTCATATGGGGCGAGCGGTGTCAATCGGGGCCGTGGCGGTGCGTGGCAACGTCGGACCGGGGTATTTGGGCCAAGAAGAAGCTGCGGGGCTGGTCTTTGGCCCCGGCGGATGGTTTGTCGGGGATGGACCGGGCAGGAGGGCGCGATGTTTGATCTGGCGGAACTGGAGGCGGCGGCGGCGCTGGTGCATCGCTTTGTGCCCGAGACCCTGTCGGTGGACTGGCCGCTGTTGTCCGAGGCCACCGGGGCCGAGGTCTGGGTCAAGCACGAGAACCACAATCCCACGGGTGCCTTCAAGGTGCGCGGTGGCGTGACATTCATTGACTGGCTGCGGCGGGAAAGGCCGGAATGTCCGGGGATCTGTACGGCGACGCGGGGCAATCACGGGCAGAGCCAGGCGCGTGCGGCCGTGGCGGCCGGGCTGAGGGCGAAGGTCTATGTGCCGTTCGGCAATTCGGTCGAGAAGAACGCGGCGATGCGCGGCTATGGCGCCGAGCTGATCGCATTCGGCGCGGATTTCGACACCGCGCGCGAGGAAGCGTTTCGCGTGGCCGAGCGGGAGGGATTGCAGGTCGTGCCGCCGTTTCACCGCGAGCTGGTGCGGGGCGTGGCGACCTATGCGCTGGAGTTCTTGCGCGCGGCGCCGGTGCTGGACGCGGTCTATGTGCCGATCGGCTGCGGGTCCGGCATTTGCGGGACGATCGCGGCGCGCGATGCGCTGGGGCTGAAGACCGAGGTGATCGGCGTGGTGTCGGACGGGGCGGATTGCGCCTTGCGGTCCGTGCAGGCGGGGCGGCTGGTCGAGACCGCGGCGGCGGCGACCTTTGCCGACGGTATGGCGGTGCGGGTGCCGGTGCAGGAGGCGTACGACATCTATTCCACCGGCGCGTCGCGCATCGTGTCCGTCCCTGACGATGCCGTGGCTCAGGCGATCCGGCTGTATTTCCGCTGTACCCACAACCTGGCCGAAGGCGCCGGGGCGGCGGGATTGGCCGCGCTGATGTCCGAGCGTGCGCGGATGAAGGGCAGGCGGGTCGGCCTGATCCTGAGTGGCGGCAATATCGACACGGAGGTCTTTGCCGCCGTGCTGTCCGGGGGCACGCCCGCCGCCTAGATCTCGCTCGACCTGTCGCCGATCAGGTAACGCGGGCCGGCGCCCCTGGTGGCGGCCTTGTCTTCGGGGTTGTACAGCGCGCAGCTGTCCAGCGACAGGCAGCCGCAGCCGATGCAGCCGTCGAGCTTGTCGCGCAGGGATTCCAGCTGCGCGATGCGGGCGTCCAGATCCTCGCGGAACTCCTGCGACAGGCGGGTCCAGTCCGATTTCGTCGGGGTGCGCCCCTGCGGCAGGGTCTGCAGGACCGACCGGATGCGCGCCAGCGGAAAGCCCAGCGTCTGGGCGATGCGCACGAAGGACAGCCGGCGCAGGTCCGCGCGCCCGTACCGGCGCTGGCCGGCGGCGGTGCGATGGGGGGTGACCAGGCCTTCGTCCTCGTAGAACCGGATGGCGGAGGGCGCCAGCCCGGTGCGCGCCGCAATGTCACCGATGGTCAGCCCGCCGGGGCGCAAGGGCCTTTTCTGCATCGCTTCTTTTCCCTTGACCTCAAGTTCACTTGAGAAATTAGAGTGCCAGGCATCGTTATGCAATATGCGAAGGAGACCCACGATGCGTCTGGAACATGTCAATGTCTCGGTGACCGATCCCAAGGCCACCGCCCGGATCCTGTCGGAGCTGTTCGGCTGGAAAATCCGCTGGGAGGGGCCGGCAATCGACAACGGCTATTCCGTCCACGTGGGCGACGCGGATGGCTATCTTGCGCTTTATGCCCCTTCCGGCGGCCAGTCCCCGGTGGGCGACACCTATCACCTGACCGGCGGGCTGAACCACATCGGCATCGTCGTCGATGACCTGGACGCGGTCGAACAAAAGGTCCTGGCCAAGGGCTACCTGCCGCACAATCACGCCGATTACGAACCGGGGAAGAGGTTCTATTTCGACGGGCCCGAGGGCATCGAATTCGAGGTCGTCGCCTACGGGTGAGGGCGGCGGCCGACACAGGCTCCCGCCCGCCCACCCCGCCTGCGCCGGCCGCCGCCGCGCAGGCGGTCGTGGCGCGCCTCAAAGAGCCGGTTTCAAAGGGCGCGCGTCATCAGCAGCGCATTGGCCGCCCCGGTCTTCCAGGCCGCGTTGAGCATCGGTTCGGAGGCCACCGCGACGAACCCCGCCGTCCCGTAAAGCGCCTGCGCCGTCTGGTTGCTGTCCAGCGCGATCAGCCCGATCCGCCGGGCACCGGCGTGGCGCGCCGCCTCCAGCGCGCCGGCCAGCAGCCGCCGGCCCAGCCCCTGGCCGCGATGTTCCGGCAGCACCGCCAGGAAATCGATGTACCAGTCGCCCCGCATATGCGCCTTGAGCCGCATCAGCGGCGCCAGGTCGGCAAAGGGCACCGCATCGGGGTCGCCCGGATCGGTCATCGGATAGGTCCAGATCCCGCCCGACGGCGCCGCACCCGTATTCCCACCCGTTTCGGCCCCCGTTTCCGCGATGATCAGCGCGCCGTCGCCGCCGTCTTCGACCACCCGGGCGAATTGCGCCGCGCCCACCGACCACAGGTCCGCGCCGTCGCGCGCCAGCTTTTCCCAGAACAGCCGGGGCAGCCCTTCGTCGGCCATGTCGCTGAGGCGCGCCAGAAGGGCGGCATCGGTGGGCATCGCCGGTCGCAGGCGCGCGCTCATGTCCGGGCCTCCAGCGTGGCCTGGATCTTCTTGGGCAGGCCGCCCCGCACGATGTCATAGGAGACGTCCAGCCGGTGGCGCAATTCATCCGGGTCGCCGCCCCACGGCAGCAACAGCCAGGACCGGTGGAAATACGGGGCCTTCACGCCGATCCCGGCGTCGATCAGCATCACCGCCGTCTCGATACTGTCGGTTTTCACCGATACGCCCTGGTCCATCGCGCCGATGCAGGCGAACATCCTGCCGCCCACCTTCCACGCGTCATGGCCGCCCCCCCAGGGGTCCGACAACTCGGCGCCGGGGAAGGTGGCGCAGATGGAATTGACGATCGCGCGGGTCATTGGAGGACCCTGCCAGCGATGGGAATTCTTCGCAACGAAGGAATGGCGGGCCGGGCGACCGCGCCCCGGTTCCCGGGGACCTTGAACAGGCCAATCCCGGCCCGGCGCCGGAGATGGCTTGGCGGCCCCGCCAAAGGGTGCTATGAGGCGCGCCATGACACGGCTTGCACTCATCATTTGCTGCTGCATTACCGGCTGACATCGTCAGGCGGGCCGTTCTTTCTGTTTCCATCCCAGAGTGAACTTGCTAAGCCCGCCGGGCCTTGGCGCCATCGGCTGCACGCTATCCCGAAGGACTCGAAGGGTTACACCATGGGCACGATCAGGTTCCACAACACGAAGACACGGACGAAAGAGGATTTCGTCCCGATCGATGCCGACAACGTGCGGCTCTATGTCTGTGGGCCGACGGTCTATGACCGGGCGCACCTGGGCAATGCCCGGCCCGTGGTGGTGTTCGATACGCTCTACCGGCTGCTGCGCCATGTCTACGGGGGCGACCACGTGACCTATGTGCGCAATTTCACCGACGTCGACGACAAGATCAACGCCCGCGCCGCCGCTTCGGGGCGGCCGATTTCCGACATCACCACCGAAACTATCGCCTGGTACCTGTCGGACATGGGGGCATTGGGCGCGCTGGAACCGTCCATCAAGGGCCATGACCACCGCCGCGCCATGCCGCGCGCGACCGATTACATCCCCCAGATGGTGGCGATGATCGAAGGGCTGATCGGTTCGGGCCATGCCTATGCGGCGGACGGGCACGTGCTGTTCGCCGTCGACAGCTATGCCGATTACGGCCGCCTGTCGGGCCGGTCGGTCGATGACATGATCGCCGGCGCGCGGGTCGAGGTGGCGCCTTACAAGAAGAACCCGATGGATTTCGTCCTGTGGAAGCCGTCGTCGGATGACCTGCCCGGCTGGGACAGCCCCTGGGGCCGGGGGCGTCCGGGCTGGCACATCGAATGTTCGGCCATGTCCGATGCGCTGCTGGGGGATCATTTCGACATCCACGGTGGCGGCAACGACCTGATGTTCCCCCACCACGAGAACGAGATCGCGCAATCCTGCTGCGCCCATCCCAGGGCCGGGTTCGCCAATGTCTGGCTGCACAACGAGATGCTGCAGGTCGAGGGCAGGAAGATGTCGAAATCGCTCGGCAATTTCTTCACGGTCAGGGATCTTCTGGACCAGGGTATTCCCGGCGAGGTGATCCGGTTCGTGTTCCTGTCGACGCATTACCGCAAGCCGATGGACTGGACGGCGGAGAAGGCGCGCGAGGCCGAGAAGGTGCTGCGCAAGTGGCGTGGCATGGTCGATGGCGTCGAGGCCGGCGACGTGCCGGAGCCGGTTGTCGCGGCGGTCGCGGACGACCTGAACACCGCCGGGGCACTGGCGGAACTGCACCGGCTGGCGGGTGCGGGCGATGCGGCGGGGCTGAAGGCGGGAGCATCCTTGCTGGGCCTGCTGGAGCCGGGGCTTGGTGAATGGGCGGAGGTGTCCGGCGCTGATCTGGGCGCCTGGGCGGAGCGGCTTGGCGCCGCGCGGGCCGAGGCGATGGCCACCAAGGATTTCGCCGAGGTCGACCGGTTGAAGGCGGCGCTGGTGGCGGCCGGGGTCGAGGTGCGGATGTCGAAGGCGGGGGTGGAGCTGGTGGCGGGCCCCGGGTTCGACGCGGCCAAGCTGGAGCAGATCGCGTGAGGGTGGCGGGTATGGAAGGGGGGCTGTCTGCCCCCCGCACCGCGTTGCAGTGCCCCCCCGAGAGGTATTTTTGCCAAGAAGAAGCAGGGCGTGGCGCATCTTAACGATATGTGAATTCGCCGCTGCAAGTGATTGAAATATAACAGGCTGAGATATGTCCCACGCGTGGGACACCGGAGGTCAGGCCATGACGAAAGAGCGTCTTTTTCTGTATGACACCACCCTGAGGGACGGACAGCAGACCCAGGGCGTGCAGTTTTCCGCCGCCGAGAAGGTGCAGATCGCCAGGGCTCTGGACGGGCTGGGCATCGATTACATCGAAGGCGGCTGGCCCGGTGCGAACCCCACCGACAGCGCGTTTTTCGAAGAGGCCCCGAAGACGAAGGCACGGCTGGCGGCCTTTGGCATGACCAAGCGCGCGGGCCGGTCGGCCGCCAATGACGAGGTGCTGGCGGCGGTGATGAATGCCGGGACCGGGACGATCTGCCTGGTGGGCAAGTCCGACAGCTATCATGTCGAGGCGGCGCTGGGGATTTCCGAGGCGGAGAACCTGGAGAACATCCGTGTCTCGGTCGCGCATGTGGTGGCGTCGGGGCGCGAGGCGCTGTTCGATGCGGAACATTTCTTTGATGGCTACAAGCGGACGGCGTCCTATGCGCTGTCCTGTTGCCGGGCGGCCTTTGAGGCCGGTGCGCGGTGGATCGTTCTGTGCGATACCAATGGCGGGACGCTGCCCGATGAAATCGCGCGGATCACGGCGGAAGTGATCGGGGCGGGCATTCCGGGCGATCGGCTGGGCATCCATTGTCACAACGATACCGAGATGGCCGTGGCCGGATCGCTGGCTGCCGTCGGCGCCGGCGCGCGGCAGGTCCAGGGGACGCTGAACGGGCTGGGCGAACGCTGTGGCAACGCCAGCCTGACCTCGCTGATCCCGACGCTGTTGCTGAAGGAGCCCTGGGCGAGCCGGTTCGATATCGGAGTGACCGCCGAGGCGCTGCAGGGGCTGACGCGGGTCAGCCGGATGCTGGACGACATCCTGAACCGCGTGCCGATGAAGCAGCTGCCCTATGTCGGAGCGTCCGCCTTTGCCCACAAGGCCGGCCTGCATGCCAGCGCGATCCTGAAGGATCCGTCGACCTATGAACACGTGGAACCGGGGACGGTGGGCAATGAACGCATCATCCCGATGTCCAACCAGGCCGGCCAGTCGAACCTGCGCAGGCGCCTGTCCGAAGCGGGGCTGAAGGTGGAAAAGGGCGACCCGGCGTTGGCCCGCATCCTGGAACGGGTGAAGGAGCGCGAGGACCAGGGTTATTCCTATGACACCGCGCAGGCGTCCTTTGAACTGCTGGCGCGCGAAGAACTGGGCCAGTTGCCGGAGTTCTTCGAGGTCAAGCGCTACAAGGTCACCATCGAACGGCGCAAGAACAAGCGGGACCGGATGGTATCGGTGTCCGAAGCCGTGGTGGTGGTGAAGGTCGACGGCGAGAAGAAGCTGTCGGTGAGCGAGAGTTTCGACGACCAGGGCTGTGACCGGGGGCCGGTGAACGCGCTGTGGCAGGCTTTGGCGAAGGACCTGGGGCGGTATTCGGCGCAGATCGAGGACATGCACCTGGTCGATTTCAAGGTGCGCATCACGCAAGGTGGCACCGAGGCCGTGACCCGCGTCATCATCGACAGCGCCGACGGACAGGGGCGGCGGTGGTCGACCGTGGGTGTGTCGGCCAACATCGTCGATGCCTCGTTCGAGGCGTTGCTGGACGCGATCCGCTGGAAGCTGGTGCGTGATCTTGTGAGGGCCGAGGCGCAGGAACTGGAGGCGACGCCGTGACGGCGTTTCATCGGCTGTACACGGGGCTGGATCGGGAAGGCCCGGGGGCGCCCGAGGATGTGCTGTGGGCGCTGGACCGGCTGGGGATCTCTGGCGATGCGCGGATCTGCGACGCGGGCTGCGGGTCGGGGGCGGATACGTGGACGCTGGGCGACGCGCTGCCACGGGCGCGGATCGAGGCGGTGGAGCAGATGGACCACCTGGCGGTCGAGGCGGCCCTGCGCTGCGTGGCGCTGACCAACGTGTCGGTAAGGGCCGGGGATATGGCGGACCTGGAGGGGCCATACGATCTGATCTGGTCGGCCGGGGCGCTGTATTTCCTGGGCGTAAGCGAAGGGTTGCGGGCCTGGGCGCCGGCGCTGGCCAAGGGCGGTGCGGTGGCGTTTTCCGAACCCGTGCGCCTGGCGGAGGACGCCGCGACCGACAGGTTCTGGGCGGGTTACGGCGCGCTGAGCGATCTGGACGGGATCCGGGCGCGCGTCGAGGCGGCGGGGTTTGCCGTGGTGGATCACCGGCTGATCGTCGGTGCGCCCTGGACGGCCTATTACCGCAGCCTGGCGGCGCGGATCGTGGACCTGTCCGATGATCCCGACCCCGAGATGCAGGCGGTTCTGGCGGCGTCCTGGGAGGAGATTGCCAATTGGCGCGCCGCGCCCGACCGGATCGCCTATGCGCTGGTCCTGGCGCGGCCGGCATGACATTCGACCAGAACGTCACGGCCTGTGCCGAACTGGTGGAACGGGGCGACCCGGACCGGTTCCTTGCGGTGATGGCCACCCCGCCCGAGGCGCGGGCGAAGCTGTTTCCGATCTACGCGATGAATGTCGAGGTCAGCCGCGCGCCCTGGGTCACCGCCGAACCGATGATCGCCGAGATGCGGTTGCAATGGTGGCGCGATGCACTGGACGAGATCGCCACGGGCGCGACCGTGCGCAAGCACCAGGTGACGACGCCACTGGCCGAGGTGCTGACGCCGGAGATGGCGGCGAAACTGGATGAATATGTCGCTGTAAGACGTTGGGATATATATAAGGATCCTTTTGAGGACGATCCGCACTTCGACGCCTACCTGGACCATTCCGCCGGCAGCTTGCTGTGGTCGGCGACCCAAGCTCTTGGCGCGGCACCCGAACAGCCGGTGCGCGACCTGGGCTGGGCGATGGGGCTGGCGAACTGGTTCCGGGCGATCCCGCAGCTAGAGGCGCAGGGGCGCGTGCCGTTGCTGGACGGGACCGAGACCGGCGTACGCAAGCTGGCGCAGCGGGGGCTTGAACGGTTGAAACGGGGGCGCAAGGGGCTGGGCGATGTCTCGAAGGACGCACGGCCGGCCTTGCTGGCGGCCTGGCAGGCGGAACCGATCCTGCAGCGTGCGAGAACAGACCCCGGGCGCGTGGCGCAGGGCGCGCTGGAGCTGTCCGAGGGCGGCAAGACGGCGCGGCTGCTCTGGGCGTCGGTGACAGGTCGGGTTTAAAGCGGTCGGGTCCAAAGGGGCCGCGTTTAAAGGGGCCGACCCCTCAGGCCCGGGCCATGCGGCGGCGCAGGGTCAGCCAGATCAGCGCGCCGCCCGCCAGCGTCAGGAAGGGCGCCATGGCGATGTTGACCGCGTTCCAGCCTTCGACGGGGGTGCCGCCCGAGCAGTTCATCAACCCGCCCGAAGCCAGCGACGCGAAGGTCACCGCGCCAAAGACGATGAGGTCGTTCAAGCCCTGCATCCGGCCGCGTTCGTGCGGTGCGTGCGAGGCCGACAGAAGCGATGTCGCGCCGATGAAGCCGAAGTTCCAGCCGATGCCCAGCATGATCAGCGCACCGTAGAAGTTCATCAGGTCGACGCCCTGCAGCGCGATGACCCCGGCCACCGCCAGGATCAGCAGGCCGATCCCCATGATCCGTTCGGACCCGAAGCGGGCGATCAGGTGGCCGGTGAAGAAGGACGGCACGAACATGGCCAGCACGTGGCCGGTGACGATGTTGGACGCATCCGCCACGCCGTAGCCGCAGCCGACGACGGCCAGCGGTGTCGACGTCATGACCAGGTTCATCAGCGCATAGCTGACGGCGGCGCAGATCACCGCGACGACGATGGTGGGATCGGACAGCAATTCGCGCGCGGTGCGCCCGCGCGGGGCGTCGGCGGTGGGGGCCTTGGGTTTCGGGATGTCGAGCCCGAGGAACAGGAACACACCCACCAGGTTCACGCACATGGCCGCGATGTAGACCGGGAAATAGCGCATCGGCGTGGCATCGGCCGACGACGCGGTCAGGTAGGACACGACTTGCGGCCCGACGATGGCCGACAGCAGGCCGCCGGCCATGACGTAGGATATCGCCTTGGGGCGATAGGCGTCGGACGCGGTGTCGGTGGCGGCGAAACGGTAGAACCCCTGTGCCGACATGTAGATGCCGGTCAGGTAGCCACCCGCGACGAAGACCCAGAAATTGCCGATGTAAAGGCCGATGGCGGCGATCATGGCGCCCAGGAACCCGCCACCCGCGCCCAGCATGAAGCCCGCGCGGCGACCGAAGCGCTGCATGAACGGGCTGAGCCAGGGCGCCGTCGTCATCGACCCGAACACGATCAGCGAGATCGGCAGCGTGGCGAGGCACGGGTTGGGGGCAAGCTGTTGTCCGGCGAGGCCGGCAATGGTGAAGTTCATCGGCATCTGGCTGCCGAGGATCGCCTGCGCGGCGACCAGGAAGACAACGTTGCGCTTGGCGCGAAGGTCGGACTGAGCTTGCATGTAGGCGGAGTATCTGGCTTGTCGGGGGCCAACAAGTGGGCCCGAACGTCGCGGAGATAAAAGATGCCGACAGGACGTATCATCGTCTCTCCCGATTGCGTCGCCGAAGGCGCCGCCTGGCTGGCGGGGCAGGATCCGCGCCTGGCTGCGGCGTTGAAGATGACCGGGCCGCTGCCGCTGCGCCGCAAGCCCGACGGGTTCGCCGAATTGTTATCAGCCATCGTCAGCCAGCAGGTGTCGACCGCGTCGGCCAACGCGATCTGGGGGCGGATGAAGGACGCCGGGCTGACGGGGCCGCGCAAGATCATGTGGGCCAGCGACGACGATCTGCGCGCCGTGGGGCTGAGCCGGCAGAAGATCCGCTATGCCCGCGCGCTGGCCGAGGCGCGGATCGATTACGGCGCCCTGCGCGAGGCGCCCACCGAGGATGTGATCACAACCCTGGTCGCGGTGCCCGGAATCGGGATCTGGACGGCGGAAATCTATGCGATGTTCAGCCTGGGCCGGGCCGATGTCTTTGCGCCCGGCGATCTGGCCTTGCAGGAAGCGGCGCGGATCCTCTTCGATCTGCCGGAGCGCCCGAAGGAAAAGGCCCTGCGCCGGATGGCCGAGGCCTGGTCGCCCTGGCGGTCTGTTGCGGCGCGGCTGTTCTGGGCCTACTACCGGGTGGCCAAGGACAGAGAGGGAATACGATGATCCGCGCAAGTGCCTGTGTTCTGGCGGCTTTGATGGCCGCCGGTCCGGTTTCGGCGACAGATTTCAGCCGCGAGACCTGGTGCGAGGGCGAGGTCGTCTTTCCCGGCGACGATGGCACGGCCGGCATCTACGAGATGAAGTTCTGGTTCAATGACGGGAAGTATTCGGTGGTCGCCCGCGACACCGGCACCGGCGAGGTGATCGAGGATTCCGGCGATTGCGACCTGGCGCGCGACCGGATCTGCAAGCACGTGATCCCCGGCGACGCCGTGTCGCCCGAGGACGCCTATGCCTTCCTGTTGCAACCCATGGAGGGGGGCAAGTACCTCTACAAGGAAGTCTGGCTTGACGGCTCGCAGGGGCGGGGGCTGGTGACATGCTACGGCGCGCTGTGAGGGCGGGCCGAAGGGATCAACGGGAAGGATAGGAATGACACGCGTTTTGACAGCCGGCCGCCGCGCGCCGGTGTCCGGAGACACAAGGTCCGTCGTCGTGTTCCTGCATGGCTACGGGGCCAATGGCGCCGACCTGCTGGGGCTGGCCGACGTGCTGGGGGAACACCTGCCGGACACGCTGTTCGTGGCGCCCGACGCGCCCGAGGAATGCCCGGGGTCGATGGGCGGGTTCCAGTGGTTCCCGATCCCCTGGATCGACGGATCCTCGGAAGAGGAATCCGCCAGGGGCATGGACATGGCGGTCGCGGATCTGAACGCGTTCCTGGATGCGCTGATGGTGGACGAGGACGTGATGCCCGAGCAGGTGGTGCTGTTCGGCTTCAGCCAGGGCACGATGATGAGCCTTCACGTGGCGCCGCGCCGGGAAGACGCGGTCGCGGGTGTCGTGGCCTTTTCGGGCCGGCTGATGTCGCCCGAGACCCTGGCCGAAGAGACGCTGGTGCGGCCGCCGGTGCTGCTGATCCATGGCGACGCGGACGAGGTGGTGCCGCCGCAATCGCTGCCCCTGGCGGCGGAAGCGTTGCAGGAGGCGGGTTGGAAGGATGTCTATGCCCATGTGATGAAAGGCACCGGCCACGGAATCGCCCCCGACGGGCTGAGCGTGGCGCTGGCCTTCATGCGCGACAAGCTGGGGCTGTAGCCCCGACGTCGCGCGAGTTTAACGATCAAAAAAGGATTTCAGGCATGATCGTGGTGACCGGAAAGTTCAAACTGACGAATCCCGCCTCGGCGCTTGAGCTGCAGCAGGCGACCATGAAGACGCTGACCGAGTCCCGCAAGGAACCGGGCTGCATCGTCTATGAATTCAGCCAGGTGATCGGCGAAGGCCCGACCTTCCGGGTCTACGAGGAATGGGAAGACGAAGCGGCGCTGGCCGCGCACAGCCAGATGCCCTACGTGATCGCCTTCAATGACGCCCTCGCGAAGGCCGGCGTCGAGGAGAAGTCGGTGATGAAGTTCGAGGGGGGGCCGAAAACGGCTCTGGGCTGACGTCTGTCCAGGCGCCGGGCGCGATGCCGTCCAGCGTCACCGCCCCGATCCGCCAGCGCACCAGCCGCAGGGTCGGGTGCCCGACCGCGGCCGTCATCCGGCGCACCTGCCGGTTACGGCCTTCGCTGATGGTCAGTTCGATCCAGCAATCCGGCACCGACCTGCGTTCGCGGATCGGCGGCACGCGCGGCCAGATGTCCGGCGGGGCGATCCGCCGGGCCTTCGCCGGGCGGGTCATGCCGTCCTTCAGTTCGACCCCCTTGGCCAGCGCCTGAAGGGCGGCGTCATCGGGCAGGCCTTCGACCTGGACCAGGTAGGTCTTTTCGAACTTGTGGCGCGGATCGGCGATGCGGGCCTGCAGTTTGCCGTCATCGGTCAGCAGCAAAAGCCCTTCGCTGTCGCGGTCCAGCCGGCCTGCCGGATAGATGCCCTTGACGTCGATGTGATCGGCCAAGGTCGGCCGCCCCGATTCCCCGCCCGAGAACTGGGTCAGCACGCCGAAGGGTTTGTTGAAGGCGACAAGTTTGGGCATCACGGCGTGTTCCGGGCTTATTTGGGGGGCAAAGGGCAAAGGATAGGGTGCCGCAGATGTGGATAAGTGTCACCTGCTCGTCATGGAATCGTCTTATCTGTCTCGTGATCGTGGAACATCTGGGTCTTGCCAGAAACCAACCACGAGATATAGTCCTTGGAGTATGAGGCAGGCTGAATGTCTCACGTCTCTGGGGGCGGGGCAGACAGGACGAGGGCACGACGAGATGGACGGCGATTTCAGGACGGAATTTGTACGGGAACCTTCGGCGCTGAAACAGCATCCCGCCTTGGTTCTGAACGCTGATTACAGGCCGCTGTCCTACTACCCCCTGTCGCTTTGGCCCTGGCAGGAGGCGGTCAAGGCGGCCTGGCTGGACCGGGTGGACATCGTCGCCGAATACGACGAGGTGGTCCGCAGCCCGAGTACGCAGATCCGAATACCCTCTGTCGTCGTCCTGAAAGACTTCGTAAAACCTCAAAAGCGCGTGGCCTTCACGCGCTTTAATTTATTTCTGAGGGACGAATTCCGCTGCCAGTACTGCGGGACCAAGGGCGACCTGACCTTTGATCACGTGGTGCCGCGCGCCGCCGGGGGCATCACCAGCTGGCAGAACGTGGTGGCGGCCTGTTCGCGCTGTAACCTCAGGAAGGGATCTAAATCGCTGCGCCAGGCGGGCATGAACCTGCGCAAGCCGCCGCGCCAGCCAAATGCCGAGGAACTGCGCAACACCGGCCGCAAGTTCCCGCCCAACTACCTGCACGACAGCTGGATGGACTTCCTTTACTGGGATTCCGAACTGGAGGCCTGAGGTGCCGCGCGCATCAGCATGCCGTACAGGTCGCGCGGATCGTCGGGGTCCGCCAGCAGGTCCAGCATGTGGCACAGTCCGGTGCGGTCCACCGCGTCGCGCAGGTAGCGCAGGGCCGAAAAATCCTCGATCGCAAAGCCGACACTGTCAAACAGCGTGATCTGGTCGTCGCGGGTGCGCCCCGGTGCCGTGCCCGATATCACCTGCCACAGCTCGGTCACCGGGTAATCGGCATCCAGCTGCTGGATCTCGCCTTCGATGCGGGTCTGGGGCGGGAATTCCACGAAAATGTCGGACCGCAGAAGGATCGCCTTCGCCAGCTCGGTCTTGCCCGGACAGTCGCCGCCGATCGCGTTGATATGCACGCCCGCGCCGACCAGGTTGTCGGTCAGCACCGTGGCATTGCGCTTGTCGGCGGTGCAGGTGGTCAGGATCTGCGCGCCTTCCACGGCCTCTTCCGGTGTCTTGCAGATGACGACATCCAACCCCGTGCCGCGCAGGTTGGCCGCGCATTTGGCGGTGGCGGCGGCGTCGGTGTCGTACAGACGGACGGTCGTCAGCCCGATCAGCGCCTTCATCGCCAGCGACTGGAATTCCGACTGCGCGCCATTGCCGATCATCGCCATGGTGGTCGCGCCCCGGGGGGCCAGGTGTTTCGCCACCATGGCCGAGGTCGCCGCCGTGCGCAGCGCGGTCAGCAGCGTCATCTCGCTCAGCAGCACCGGGTAGCCGGTAGCGACATCGGCCAGCAGGCCAAAGGCGGTCACGGTCTGCAGCCCTTCGGCGGTGTTCCTGGGGTGGCCGTTGACGTATTTGAAGCCATAGACCTCGCCATCCGACGTCGGCATCAGTTCGATCACGCCTTCCTTGGAATGGGACGCGATGCGGGGCGTCTTGTCGAACAGCTCCCATCGGCGGAAATCCCGTTCGATATAGTCGGCCAGCCCGCGCAGCATGTCCTGCAGCCCGATCCGGTGGACCAGCTGCATCATGTGATCGACGGACACAAAAGGCACCAGGGCCTTGTCGGAGGGGGTCAGCATCGGCGGTCTCCTTACGCGTAGGCGCGGGTGGGACGGTCAAAGACGCGGCGGCCCAGGGCCGAGGCGGTCAGGTCCACCATCAGCTGGGCGGTGCGGCCGCGTTCGTCCAGAAAGGGGTTCAGTTCGACCAGGTCGAGCGAGGTCATGAGGCCGCTGTCATGCAGCATCTCCATCACCAGATGGCCTTCGCGCACGGTGGCGCCGCCGGGGACGGTGGTGCCGACGGCAGGCGCGACGGAGGGGTCCAGGAAGTCGACATCTAGCGACACGTGCAGCAGCCCGTTCGCGGCGGCGACCTTGTCGAGGAAGGCGGACAGGGGGCGGGCGATGCCGGTCTCGTCGATTTCGCGCATGTCGTGGCGGTGGATCGTGGTGCGCTGCAGGTCGGCGCGTTCTTCCGGGTCGACCGACCGCAGGCCGATGATGCAGATGTTGCCGTGCGGCACCGGCGCGGTGACACGCGGAAAACCGGTAAATCCGGGCCGCCCCGTGACATAGCCCAGCGGCGTGCCGTGCAGGTTGCCCGAGGTCGATGTGTGTGGCGTGTGGAAATCGCTGTGCGCGTCAAGCCAGAGCACGAAGAGAGGGCGGCCGATCCGCTTGGCATGGTTGGCCACACCGGCGACGGACCCGATGGACAGCGCATGATCGCCTCCCAGGAAGATCGGCAGCCCTCGCGGCATCGCGTCTTCGGCGGCGCGGATCAGGCGGTGGGTCCAGCCGATGTTGCGCTGATGCTGGTGGATGTGGGTTGCCGGGTCGTCGGCCCCGTGTTCGGCGGGGACGAGGTTGCCCATGTCCTCGACCCGGTGGCCAAGATCCTCAAGCGCCTCTGCCAGGCCGGCGGTGCGATAGGCGTCGGGGCCCATCAGGCAGCCGGACCGGCGCTTGCCGCTGTCCACCGGCGCGCCGATGAGGATACAGGTCTGTCGGGGCATTGGGGGCTCCATCTGGCTGGGATGGATCAAGTATCTTCCGAAGTGGGGTAGCCGGAAGGCGCCATATTGGCCAAAGTGGACGCAATATTGTCAGATCGGAAAGCTGTAGTGGACGAAACGGACGAACGCATCCTGGGCGCCCTGCGGCGCAACGCGCGCATGTCGCTGTCGGACATGAGCCATCTGCTGGGCCTGTCGCGCACCACCCTGCGCACCCGCATCGAACGGATGGAACGCGACGGTGCCATCCAGGGCTATACCGTGGTGCTGAAACAGGACGTGGCGCAGGACCCGGTGCGCGGGCTGATGATGCTGGGGATCGAAGGGCGCGGCGCCGACCGGATACTGCGCCAGCTGCAGGGCATGGCCGAGGTGCGCGCGGTGCATTCGACGAACGGCCGCTGGGACCTGATCGCCGAGATCGGCACCGACACGCTGGAAGGCTTCGACGCGGTGCTGGCCCGGATCCGGCGGCTGGACGGCGTGTCGACCAGCGAGACCAGCCTGCTGCTCAGGACCAGCCGGGCGCGTTAGCGCCGGGCGTTGTAGGCGGCGATCCAGAGAAGGGCGAGGGCGAAGGAGAAGATCGCGTTCCAGCTGGCCATGGAGAGGTTCAGGAACGCCCATGCGACCTGGTCGCACTGCACGACGGGCGCGCTCAGGATCTGGTCCATCAGCTGATCGGTGCTAAGCCCCGAGACACTGCCCGAGGTGCAGGTCGTCGGCCCCTGCCACCAGTGGCGTTCGACGCCGGTGTGATAGATGCCCACCACGCCCGAGGCGGCGGCGGCCAGCGCCCCCAGAAGGCACAGGATGCGCGCCCGGAAGGCCAGCGCCAGCACCCCGATGGCAACAGCGGCGGCATGGGGATAGCGCTGAAGATAGCACAGGTGGCAGGGCGCGAGCCCGCCGATATACTGGAAGCCGAGCGCGCCCAGCAGAAGCGCGGCGGAACCGAGGGCGGCAAGAAGGGTGAGGGTGGTACGCATCAGAAAGCCTTGATGAGGAAGAAGCCGCCGATCAGGGCGAGGACGAAACCGGTCAGGACGAGGCCCAGCCGCTTTTCAATGAAATCGCGGATCGGCGGGCCGAAGGCCCACAGCAGCCAGGCCACGATGAAGAACCGTCCGGCCCGCGCGACGATCGAGGTGATGACGAAGGTGCCCAGCGGCATGCCAGTCCAGCCCGACATGATCGTGATCACCTTGTAGGGAAACGGCGTCAGCCCGGCGGCCAGCACCGCCCAGAACCCGAGATCGTTGAACTTCTGGTTGAACGCGTCCATCGCGTCGGCCTTGCCTAGCGACGCCAGGATCGGCTGTCCGATCGCGTCGAAGGCGAAGGCGCCGATGGCATAGCCCAGAAGCCCGCCCAGAACCGACGAGACCAGCGCGACGAAGGCGATCAGAAATGCCTTGTCGCGTGCGGCCAGGATCATGGGTATCATCAACAGGTCCGGCGGGATCGGAAAGACAGAGCTTTCCAGGAACGAAACCAGGGCCAGCGCCCAGAGCGCATGCGGATGGTGCGCCAGGGCGAGCGTGCGGTCGTAGAGTGATCTGATCATCTGCCGGGGCGGCCTCGGATACGGCTTTTGACATCGGCAAAGCATGGCGGGGCTGCGGGGTCAAGCTTGCGGGCCGGGCAGGGGTCGTGGATCATTCACAATGACGTCACGCGCTCAACCGCACGGATGAATTGGTTCATCCGGTTTCGGAACATTGACCAAAAGGGCACTCTCTGGGAATGAGGCAGTATTGGGGCAGGTGAGGTGGTTATGAGCAAGATGTCAGACAATGGCGATCCGCGACTGGTGGGGTTGGCCGAAAGGACGATCCGGTCGACACGGCTGATGCGGGCTATCGGGTTCGACGCCCTGGAGCTGGCTCTGGCGGTTGCCTTCCACGACGCGACACGCCCCTGGACGGCGCGCGCCCTATCCGACTACATCTGCCACCCGCGCACCAATGTGCTGAAGCGGCTGCGTGAACATTCGGGCAATGGCATTTTCAGCAAGACGCCCCAGGGCTGGATCGTCTGCGCCGAGGCGCAGGAGATCTATTGCAGGTTCCTGTCGGATTTCCTGGACCTGCTGGCCGGCGAACGTGTCGGGTTTTCGACCGACGTGGTCGCCTATTTCGAAACCGCAATGAGCGATCCGCGCCGGCCTTCGCGCCGGCAGATGGATGCCGCGCTGGCTCGGTCGATCACCTTCCCCAAACAACCCCTGATCTTCCGCCACGTCCGCGAGGAGACCTGAGCCGACAGGGCGAAGGCGGGCTCTTTGCCTATGGACAAGACTTGGGTACCGGCGCTAGATCTTGGGTGAGGCCCAAGTGGCGGAATGGTAGACGCAGGGGATTCAAAATCCCCCGCCGCAAGGCGTGCCGGTTCGAGTCCGGCCTTGGGTACCACAGGCCTTCAAAACCGAAAATTCGGGGCAGGCCTGCGGTCCTTGTTCCGGGCGGTGAATTCGCCGGATGAAATGCCCGGTGGCACGCGGCATGACGCTGCCATTGTTGTGTCTGGACAGAACGGCTCACTTTCGACACAATTGTAATTGAAGTTGAAGGCAGCGGCCGTGCTGGTGAATTGCGCGCGGCCAGTACATGTGTGTCGGGTGAAAAGCCTGTGATGTGTGCAAGCCCGGGTCATGAATGCGGCCGTACATGGCAATCCATTTGACTCTTTGGGTGGGAAAGGCTGGAATTTCCGGGGCGGGAGTGATTGGGGCAAAAACCCTATTGCTTTATTTTCCCTGTTTTGGAATTTTTGGTATACTAACGATATTGATCTTGTTCACGAGTGTCAGAAGAGATTGTAAAATGTTAAAGTTAAATTTTTACTTAAATCCAAATGATCATGGTGAAGGTGCCGGGAGTGAAAGGTCGGGGCATGTCCGCTTTTGAGTTGATAGAGAACATGGCCTTGATGATACGGCACATTTCGCCACGTGCCGTGCTGCTCGAAGTCGGGGACGTGGCCGAAGGACCAGGCGGCAAGTACCAGCCCGCAGTGTGGGAAATAGGGGGCACGCAAGTGCAGGCGGTTGTCGTCTACGTTGACAGTTCGCGCCCGATCGCCGTCGGCGCAGTGTGGTCGGACGTACAAATGGCCAGCGAAGCGGCGCGCCGCTTTGCTGCAAGGGCCGCTGAATGTGAACTCTTCGACGATTTGATCTAGGTCCACGGCCTGGCATCGCCAAGAGAGTACCTTTGGGATTGGAAAATTCGTGCGACCCCGTGCGGGTGCGTGGCGGAAGCCGTCGGGCTAACCCGTATGCGCCGGCCCGGGGTTGCCGTTTGTGCACGTGCAGATTCGGGCCGTATCTGGCCGGTCCATATGCTGGCATTCTTCGGGTGGGATGACATCTGACCGGAATTGAACAGCGAAACTAGTTGTTAAGTGTTGTAATGGATGTTGGGTAATTACCGATTTCGATTCTGATCGGCTGATTTCCGCCTATGTAAACTTACATCCCGGATTTTCGATAAATAGGTGGATTAACGAAACTCCCGGTCTGAAGATGAAATCGAATCCAATTTTTGCCGAGATTTGAAAGGTCTTATTTCGATTCTTGAAATAGAATCGAAAAGGAATCTGGAAACTGTTCTGGCTGCGGGAAAGTCCACTCCGTTGTGGTGTTAAATACCACGAGGAGTTGTCATTTATTAAGCGAATCCCCCCTGCTTTCCGGGCCATCATGTCCGAATCCCTGTCTCCGGGGGGCGTTAGTGACCGTGACCCAGGTGGTCCAGACGGCCTCTTCACTGGCAAATCCCTTCATTTTGATCGCGTGTCCGGTGGAATCGCGGAAGACCATTTCCCATTGTGCGTCCGGCTGACCTTGGAAGCGAACCGACGGCGCAATGATGAAATCGACGCGCTAGGCGGTCAGGCGATCGGCCCGCGGACGCCGGATTGCCAGTGGCAGAACGGGGCCCGGATGGGGCATCGGCGCCATGTGATCCCCCGTTTGACCTGTCGCGGCGGTGCCAACCGGCGCGCCCGGTGCCACGAGATCTGGTGCCGGCAAAAGCTGACATCGACCCAGACACCGCAGTGCGTGAAGCCGACGTCGAGCGCCTGGGATGGGTTACAGAACCTTGCCCGGGTTCATCCGCCCCGTCGGGTCCAGCGCGGCCTTGATCGCGCGCATCGCGGCAATCTCGACCGGGCTGCGGGACCATTCCAGGTAGGGCCGCTTGACCGTGCCGATCCCGTGTTCCGCAGAGATCGATCCGCCATGGGCGCGCGCCAGATCATATGCAAGCCGCTGCAGAACATCCTCGCCCGCGGACCAGGTGAAGGCGGGCAGGTCGACCATCACGTGGATGTTGCCGTCGCCCACATGGCCGAAGAAATAGCTCTGTGCATCGGGATCCAGCGCCAGGATCCCGGCGGCGCACTCGGTGACGAACCGGTCCATCGTCTCGACCGGCAGGCTGACGTCCAGGTTCAGAACGCCGTCGAAGCTGCGGGTGGCATGGCGACTTTCGCGGATCTCCCAGAAGCGCCGGGCCTCGGCGGTGGATTGCGCGATCAGGGCGTCGGTGACAATGCCGTCCCCGAAGGCGGTTTCCAGAAGGTCCACCAGCCCCGGACCTTCGGCTTCGATCAGCACGATCAGGGGCGGGCGGGCGTCGAACAGACCGGCGCCGCCGCTCATCTCGAAATGGTCGCGCCACATGACCTCGAAGGCCGATAGCGGGATCTGCGCGCGGGCCTTTTCCAGCAGGCGGATGAGTGCGCCGAAATCGGGCAGGGCGCAAAGCGCGGTTTCCGGTGGCGCGGGCATGGGGCGCAGGCGCAGGGTGACGCGGGTGATCACGGCCAGCGTCCCTTCGGAGCCGATCAGCAGGTTGCGCAGGTCGTAGCCGGTGTTGTCCTTGGTGACCTTCGACAGGTGCGAGATCAGAGATCCGTCGGCCAGCACCGCCTCGATCCCCAGCACGTTGTCGCGGGTGGTGCCGTGGCGGATCACCCGCACGCCGCCCGCATTGGTTGCCACGATCCCGCCCACCTGGCAGGTGCCGCGCGCGCCCAGGTCGATGGGCAGCAGGAAGCCGGCTTCGGCGGCGGTCTTCTGTGCGGTTTCCAGCACGGTTCCGGCGCACACGGTCATCACGCCGCACGCCGCGTCGATGCCTTCCACACCCGCGAAGCGCGACATCGACAGGGCGATTTCGCCGGCGCCGGCATTGGCCGCGCCGGCCAGCCCGGTCAGCCCGCCTTGCGGGACGACGGGCAGGCCGTGGCGGTGGCAGATGCGCATGGCCTGCACCACCTGTTCGACGCTCGCGGGGCGCAAGAGCGCCAACGGTTCGCCTTCGGCCCTATGCCCGGACACATCGCGAAAGCGCGAGACGCCGGTTATCGCGGGCCCTTCCAGGCATCCGGCCGGCCCCAGAGCCGCGCGAAGGGCAGCAAGCGCGGTTTCGGACGTCACGTGACCCTCCGGTAGCGGACCTTTCCGCCGACCATCGTCAGATCGACCCGTGTCTCGTGCAGGTCCTCGCGCGGGGTTTCGAACGGGTCGCGGTCCAGCAGGCAAAGATCGCCCAGAAGGCCCGGGACCAGGCGGCCCTTCAGGTGTTCCTCGCGGCCCGCGTAGGCGCCGTGGATCGTGTAGGCCTCGACCGCCTCATAGGGCGTGATGGCCTTGGACGCATCCAGCGAGGCGCCGGTGTTGGTGCGCCGGTTGACCAGGGCGGACATGGCGGCAAAGGGGTTGGCGGTGCAGACCGGGTGGTCGGAATGGGCCGGCGCGATCACGCCGGCGTCGATCAGGTCGCGGTGGGGCCACATGTGGGTCATCGCCTGCGGCCCGCGCGCCGCGATATGGGCATCGCCCAGGTCCCAGGCGAACCCGGCGGCCGAGGAGCAGATGATCCCGTTCCGCTTCAACCCTTCGAGGTTTTCCGGCGTCACCGCGCAGCAATGTTCGATCCGCATCCGGTGGTCCGCCACCGGATTTTCCGCCAAAGCCCTTTCATAGACCCTGATAACGGCGTCGATCCCCCGGTCGCCCATGGCGTCGGTGCAGACGATCATGCCCGAGGAGAGCGCCTCGCGGACCCGCTCCAGGTGCTCTTCGGGGTTCAGCAGCAGGGCACCGCAATGCCCCTTGGGTTCGTTTTTCAGCGGCGTGCCGACGTAGGGCGTGAAATAGGCCGCTGATCGCCCCGAGGTGCTGCCATCGCCCACCCATTCGACGCCGATCAGCCGGACCCAGTCATCCCCGAAGCCGGTGCGGTATCCGGACCTGAGCGTCGCGCGCATCAGATCCTCGTCGCGCCCCGTCACCAGCAACCCGACGCGCAGGTGCAGGTCCCCGGCATCGCGCATGTCCTGGTAGGCGCGGATCGCCTGGGTCTGGACCAGCGAGTTGTGGACCGAGGTGATGCCGAACGACAGGTATTCGTCAAACACCAGCCCCAGCCCGCGCCGGAAATCGTCCTTGGTGTAATCGGCCTGGACATGTTCGATCACGATATGCGCGGCGCGGGCGAACAGCTTGCCGGTGGCGCGGCCATCGGCCTTTTCGATCCCGCCAAAGGGCGGATCGGCGGCGTCATCGGCAAAGCCCACCGCCTGCAGGGCCGCCGAATTGGCCACCCCGATCTGGGCGCAGCGGCGATAGATCAGGACAGGACGCCCGCCCGCGGCCTCGTCCAGGTCCTCGCGTGTCGGATAGCCGCCGTCGCGCAGGTCGTCGAACTTGTAGCCCAGGAACCAGTGATCGGAGGGCGTGCCGGCAATGCTGTCCCGGATCAGGTCCAGCACGGCGGTGCGCGTCGGCGTCTGCCCATGCGAGAAATCATGCCAACGGCCCCGCCGCGCGCCCTCCATGTCCGGATGGCAATGGCTGTCGATCAATCCCGGCAAGCCGGCGCGGCCCTCGCAATCGATCACTTCGGCGTCGGGCGCCAGGCCAAGGATCTCGGGCGTGGATCCGGTGGCAACGATGCGCCCGCCCGAGATGGCCAGCGCGTCGACGTGAACTCCGGGCGCCTCCATCGTGTAGAGCCTGCCGTTGATCACGACGGTCTCGACAGGAGCCAGCTGCATGGGGTCGTCTTTCCTGTATCGAACACAAAGATCCCCGGCAGGTATATTTGGGCCTGCCGGGGAAGGTGCGGGGTAAAACCCGACGGGGATAGGTTACGAGAGCATCATCTCGTTGAACTTCTCGATGACTTCGGGACGATTGTCCGCCCACCACTGGTATTGGTAGGGCACCATCCGTGCATAGTTCTGGGGCGCGGTGGGCAGATCCTTGAGGATCTCTTCGGGCAGGTATTTCGCCGAATCCACGTTGGTGAAGCCATAGGGCAGCAGCGCCGAATACCGCGCCTGCGCGATGGCCGAGCTGGAAAACGCCACGAACTTCTGCGCATTGCTGAGGTTCGGCGCGCCCTTGGGGATCAGCCAGGCGTTGTTCAGCACCATGCCGCCATCCCAGATCAATTCCACCGGGTGGCCTTCGTCCCTGGCGGCCTTGATGCGGCCGTTCCAGGCGGTGACAAAGGGAGCTTCGTTGTCCAGCAGCAGCTGCATGTGCTGCGCACCGGCTTCCCACCATTTCACCACGTCGGGCTTGATCTCGTACAGCTTGGCGATGGCCCGGTCGATGTCGATCGGGTAGGTCTGGTCCATCGGTACGCCGTCGGCGATCAGCGCGCCGACCAGTTCAGGGATATTGCCCTTGGTGGCGATGGGCAGCGAGCGGCCGCCGGGGAATTTCGCGGTGTCGAAGAAGTCGGCCCAGCCGGTCGGCGTCGCGTCCCAGACATCGGTGCGATAGGCCAGCATCTGGGCAAAGGCCACGATGTCCAGCCCGTATTCGCTGCGGTAATCGTCGGTGACGCCGTCTTCCACGATGTCATAGTCGATGGCTTCCAGGTAATCGCCCTGGCGCATCAGTTCGATCATCGTGCCGCGGCCGATCTGGGTGACGTCCCATTCCACGGTTCCGGTATCGACCATCGCCTTCAGCTTTGCCGGATCGGGCCCGATGGCCTCGACGACCTTGATGCCGCAAAGCTCCTCGAACGGTTCGAACCAGGCCTTGCGCTGCATGTCGGTGCCGATGCCGCCCCAGGTCACGACAACGACCTCGCCTTCACCCTTCCAGGCGTCGGGGATGGTGTCGAACGCGGGCATGGCGCTTTCCTGCGCAAAGGCGGGGCGGGTGAAGGCCGGGCCGGCCATGGCCAGTGCCGCGGCGCCGCCGAACATCTTGAGAAAATCCCGCCGTGCGGTCGGGGGCACCTGCACCGTGCTGCGCAGCCGGCGGATCAGTTCCCTTTCCTGATCTGTCATCAATGTCGTCTCCTGTTGGACTTCTAAGGGTCATCCCGCACCAGGCCGTTCGCGCCCTGGGCTTGGCCGAACGCTAGGCGCGGGGCAGGAGAGTCAGCAAGTGTAATATGTCAAGTTTCCCATTGTGTCGGTCATATTGAGTATTTCGTATATTATTTGATCAGCAGCCCGCCAGGCGCGCTTATTCCGCTCTCAGATCCGGGCTTCGATCAGGTAGGGACCGCGTCGCGACAGCCCGTCCAGCAGCGCGGATTCGAAGCCCCTGACCGTTTCCGCCGCGGCCGCATCGACGCCTTGCGCGCGCGCCATGGACACCCAGTCGATCGCGGGATCGTCCAGGTTCATCATCCGCCTGGCGTTCTGGCCGGGGTCGGTAACCCCGACGCGCCCCATCTCGCCATGCAGCGTCGCATAGCTGCGGTTGGCGAAGACCACGGTGACCACGTTCAGACGCTCGCGCGCATGGGTCCACAGCGCCTGGACCGTGTACATGCCGCTGCCGTCCGCTTGCAGGCACACCACCTGGCGGTCGGGGCAGGCGATCGCGGCGCCGGCGGCCAGTGGCAGGCCGATGCCTATCGCGCCACCCGTCAGGTCCAGCATGTCATGGGCCGGCGCGCCCGCCGCCTGGCCGGAAAAGCGCCAGCCGGTGGTGATGGATTCGTCGACCACGATGGCATTTTCGGGCAGGTGCCGGGCAACCACCGCCGTGACGCTTTCGCCGGTCAGCGGTCCGTCCGCGGGGCGGGCGATCTGGCTCGGTGCGCTGACTTCGGGCGTCGCGTCCTTGGCGTCGAGCGTGATGCAAAGCGCATCCAGCGCGCCGGTGATGTCGCCCCCCGGCGCGGCAAGCTCCAGGATCCGGCAATCGGGCCGGGTCGGCAGGCTGGGCTGTCCGGGATAGGCAAAGAAGGCGACGGGCGCGATGGCGCCGATCAGCACCATCACATCGACATCGTCCAGGAAATCCCGCGCCATCTCGATCCGGTAGGGAATGCGTTCGACCGGCACCCGCCCGGCGCCGCGCTGGATCCGCGCGACCGAGGTCGGCGCCATGATGCGCGCGCCGGTCCTGGCCTTGATCTGCCCGGCAATCCGCAGCGCGCCGTCCCGCAGTGCCGGCCCGTCCAGCAACAGCGCCACGCGCAGGCCCTTGTCCAGGGCATCGGCCACCTGGTCCGGCACCGCCGCGTCAAAGGGCGCGGAGGCAGGGCGGGTGGCCCCGGTCACCGGCGTGTCCGGCGCGGGGGACCAGGCGGTATCGGCCGGAAGGATCAGCGTGGCGACCCCGGGGGCAGACACGGCGGCCTGCCAGGCGGCGTTCAGATCCTCGGCGACATCCTCGGCGGCATCACAGCTTTTCACCCAGGCCGACATCGGCCGCGCCAGCGTCTCGACATCCGAACTGAGCGGCGCGTCGAGATCCCGGTGATAGGTGGCGTGGTTTCCGACGATGTTGATCATCGGCGTATAGCCGCGCCGCGCGTTGTGGATATTGGCCAGCCCGTTGCCCAGCCCGGGACCCAGGTGCAGCAAGGTCGCCGCCGGTTTGTCGGCCATCCGCGCATAGCCATCTGCGGCGCCGGTCACGACGCCTTCGAACAGCCCCAGCACGCAACGCAGCTCAGGCTTGGCGTCCAGCGCCGCGACAAAGTGCATCTCGGACGTGCCGGGATTGGCGAAACAGACGTCCACGTCATTGGCCAGCAGCGCATCGCACAGGCGATCCGCCCCGTTCTTCCTGGCATTCATCGTTCAGACCTTTTGTGAAAACACGCGCGGCATGATCTCTTCGGCCGGCCGCCCGGCCCAATCGTACTTGTGCACCTCGGCGACCGAGGCCTTTTGCGCCGCTTCCAGACGGGTCATCGCGTCTTCCATGTCGAAGGCCTGCGCGACCCCGTCCGTCACCACCTGCGCGCCATCCACATAGACGCTTCGGATCGGGCGATTGCCAGCGGAATAGATCAGGCTGCGGATCGGGTCGTGGACCGGCCGCATCGACGGATCCTTCAGATCGACGGTGAAGAAATCCGCCTTGGCCCCCGGCGCGATGCGACCGATGTCGTCGCGACCCAGCGCCCTGGCCCCGCCGATGGTCGCCGCATGCAGCATGATCTCGGCGTTTCCGGCGCGCACGTCATGGGCCGAAACCCGCGCCGCATAGATCCCGTTGCGCATCTCTTCGATGAAATTGTGCGGATAGGTGTCGGTGCCGATGCCGACATTGACGCCCGCCCGCACGTATGACCCCACATCCTGCAGCGCGATGCCCCGGCGCACGAAGACCGTGGGGCAATGGGCGACGGTGGTGCCGGTTTCGGCCAGCAGACCCAGGTCGTTCCGGTCGGGCCAGCCCAGCCAATCGTTGTGATCCAGAAAGATGCCGTGGCCGATGATCATGTCCTCGCCCAGCAGGCCCATCTTGTTCAGCCAACCGATGGGGGTTTCGCCATGGCGGCGCATGATCTCCTGGAACTCCACGACGCTTTGCGCGGCATGGGTCTGCACCTTCAGCCCGCGCTTGCGGGCCTCGTCGCGCGCGGCTTCGAACATCCCCTGGCTGCAGGTATCGATCTGCGCCGGGCAGATCATCCCGCTCAGCCTGCCCGAGGGATGGGCGATGGCGGCGTCGACCTCGGCCAGCGCCGCGGCCAGCCGCCGTTCGCCGGCTTTCTCGTCCCACTTGTACAGGACCTCGTGCCCGTTCTCGGTGTACCATACCGCCTCGCGGAACATCGGCGCCGCGTAGGCCCGCATGCCCGAGGCCGCCAGCGTGTCGATCCAGCCGTCATGCGGGGTCGAGATATCGCAGATCGTGGTTACTCCGCTTTGCATCAGCTCCGACAGGGCGACCTGGGTCGCGGCGACCATGCCGTCCTGCGTGGTGTCGAACAGGAACAGGTATTCATACAGCGACGACATCTGCAGCTTCACGCTGCCGACCTCTTCGGTCAGCCCCTTCAGCATCGTTTCGAAACCGGGGTGGGCGTGGATGTCGACGAAACCCGGCACGATCATCATGTCGGATCCGTCGATGACCTTGCCGATCTGCTCGGGGGGCAGCGTCTCGGGATCGACGAAGCGGTCGCCGCGCCAGGCCACGTCCGCGCCCTGCTTGGCGACATGGGTGCCCTTGTCGGCGTCGTAGGCCAAAAGCCATCCCGCACCGCGGATCAGGGTCGCCTTCTCCGCAGCCGCGCCGGTCGTCGTCTTCGTCATTCTAGGTCCTTTCGCGCCCGGCCAGTTCACGGCCAAGATAGACGGTGTAATCTTCCACATAGGCCAGGAAGGCCTCGGCCTTTTCACGTGCCAGCGTCTCGTCGCCCGAAGCCACGGCATCGCCGATCTCGATGTGGAAATCTGTCAGGGTCTCGTCGCGGTACTGGGTCAGGTAAAGCTCGTGATGGGCCCACCAGAACCGGCGCGACAGGGAATAAAGCGGCAGGATCTGCCCCAGGAACGGGTTGCCCGAAAAGGCGATCAGCAGCCGGATGAAATGGCGGTCAAGCCGCAAAAGCTCGCGGTTGTCGTCGCGGCCCGACAGGTCGCGAAACTGTTGCACCACCTGCCTGAGCGTTTCGCCCTGGTCGCGGGTGCGGCGGCGGGCCGCTGCGGGGATCAGCACCATCTCCAATGCGCGCCGGGTCTCGAAGACCTTCATCTGCAACGAAAAACTGATGCCGCGCACGGTCATGCCCTTGCGCGGCGTGGCGATCAGCAGACCATCGGCTGCGAGCCTCAGAAGCGCCTCGCGGATGGGGGTGCGGCCGATGTCCAGCTGTTTGACCAGCGCGCTTTCGATGACCCGGGCTTCGGGGGCCATTTCCAGCATGACGATCATGTCCTCGATCCGCTCGTAGGCCAGGTCCACCTGGTTGCCGACGCGGTCGTCGTCGAGGTCGGGAAGGATCAGTTCGGACATCAAAATTCCTCCAGTTCCGGCGGCGACAGCTGGTCGATGCCACGGCCCGCCCAATCGCCGGGGCCCATGTTGGACCAGACCCGCTCGGCCGCTGCCTGCAGGCCTTGGGTGACCTGTTTTTCGTTTATACGCAACAGCTTGCCGTCGGTCATCAACCAATCTCCATCAACCATCACGTGGGCGATGTCCCGGGATTCAGCGGAAAACACCAGGTTGCGCAGCGGATCGCGCATCGGCGCCATGGAAAAGCCGGTCACGTCCCAGGCTACCATGTCCGCCTTGGCGCCCGGCGCGATGCGGCCCAGGTCGTCGCGGCCCAGCACCTTGGCCGGCGCCAGCGTGGCGGCATCGAACACCTCGCGCGCCGAGGCGCGGCGACTGTCCCTGCAGGCGACCTTGCACAGGATCGACGCGGTGCGCATGGCCTTCAGCATGGATTGCGGCGCGGTGTCGGTGCCCAGGCACATGTTGACGCCGGCATCCAGGTAGTCGGCAAAGCTTTCCATAACGATGCCGCGCCGCGCGAAGACCCAGGCGCAATGGGCGACCGAAGCGCCACTATTCGAAATGATTTCAAGGTCGTGTCCGGGATAGTTGATCCACGAATTGCCGCTGGTGAAGATCGTGTGCCCCAGGATCGTGCGATCTGTCAGGAAGTCCTGCTTCTCCAGCCATTCGATCGGGGACATGCCTTCGCGCTGGACCATCTCGTGGACCTCGAAAACCGCCTCGGCGGTGTGCAAGGTGACAGGAACGTCCAGCTCTTCTGCCACTTTCCTTGTGCGGGCCAGAAGCTCTGGCGTGACCATGGCCACCTGCATCGGGCTCATCAAACCGCGCAGACGTCCGTTCGCCTTGCCGTCGATCCGCTGGGCAAAGGCCTGCGCGGCCTCCAGCCCGGGCAGGCCCAGATCGTCCTTCCAATCGAAGCTCATCCGCTTGCCATCGCGCGTGCGCCAGCGCGCGGATCCATAGCCTTCGCCGATATAGGCGCGCAGACCGGCCTTCTCGACGGCCTTGGCCGTGTAATCGCCGGGACCGCCGATGTCGAAGACGGTGGTGGTGCCGTTGCGCGTAAGTTCCGCCATCGAGAAATCGGTGGCCGCGCGCACGGCGTCTTCGTCCATTGCCGCGCCCATGGCGGGCAGCAATTCGGGCAGGCCGGAAAAATAGAAGCCGGGCTTGCCGATATCCTCGACAAAGGACCGATCGTAGGGCGCGCTTGTGATATGGGCGTGCATGTCGATCAGGCCGGGTGTCAGGAGCGTGTCAGGAAGGTCCAGCCGCTGGTCGAATGCACCCTCGACCGTGCGGCCGGTGACCTCGACGATGCGGTCGTTTTCGATGACGACGGACCCGTTCCGCAACAGCCGGTGGGCGCCGTCGCGGTAGGCGATGATCCAGCCGCAGGTGATGAGACGGCGCATCAGATGTCTCCTCCGACAAGGGTTTCCGTGCGGCGTTTCGCGCGGGCCTGCAGCCAGTGCGAGGTAAGGAACAGCGCGACCGAAATGCCGACCGCCAGAACGGAGACGGCCGCAAGTGTCGGATCCAGCGAGGATTTCATGCTTTCCCACATTCGCAGGGGCAGGGTGACCTGACGCGGGCCGGCGATGAACAGCGCGATGATCAGCTCGTCAAAGGACGAGATGAAGGCAAACAGCGCGCCGGCGAAGATGCCCGGGCGGATGATCGGCAGGGTCACCAGGCGGAACGTGTCGAACGTGCTGGCGCCCAGGTTCTGCGCCGCCATTTCCAGCCGCTTGTCGACCCCCTGCAACGAGGCCGAGACGTTGATCACCACGAAAGGCACCGCGATCGTCGCGTGCGCGATGGCAATCGCGATGGGCGAGCCCACCAGCTTCATCCTTGCGTAGAAGAAATAGATCGCGATGGCGACGATGACGCCCGGCACGATCAGGGGCGACAGGATGAAGGCCAGGATCACCTTCTGCCCCCAGAACGACCCTCGCACCAGGCCGAAGGCGCCCAAGGTGCCAAGCACGGTCGAGGCACATGTCACCAGGATCGCGATCCAGATCGACAACCAGGCCGAGGCGCCCCAATCGGCGCGGGAGAACAGCCGGTCGTACCATTGCAGGCTGAAGCCCGGCGGCGGGAAGCTTAGGAAACTGCCGGCAGAGAACGACGTGGGCACGATGATCAGCACCGGCACGATCAGGAACAGCATGACGGCCAGCGCGATCACCGCCAGCACGGACTGGGTGACCGGGCCCGAAACGCGGATGGAACGCTTCATCAGGCGGCCCTCCCAAAGATCTTGTCCAGGCTGATGACGCGCCCGACGATGGCCAATGCGGCCAGGGTCAGCACCAGCAGCACGGCGGCGACGGCCGCAGCTTCATCCCATTCATAAAGCTCGACTTTCTGGGCGATCAGCATCGATATCATCATGTCCCGTGGCCCGCCGATCAACGCGGGCGTGATGTAAAAGCCCAACGACAGAACGAAGACCAGCACGCATCCGGCGATCACGCCGGGCAGCGACAAGGGCAGGATCACGTGGCGAAAGACCGAGGCCGGGCCGGCGCCCAGGTTCTCGGCGGCTGCGACAAGGCGGCCATCTATGCCTTTCAGCGCGCTCAGGATCGGCAGGATCATGAACGGCAGCAGAACGTGGATCATGCCGACATAGACGGCGAACGTGGTGTTCAGCATGCGGATCGGCGTGTCGATCACGCCCGTCCAGGTCAGGAATTCGTTGATTACCCCCTGGCGCCCCAGCAGCACCATCCAAGCATAGGACCGGATCAGGATCGAGGTCCAGAACGGCACCAGAACGATGGCCATCAGCAGCGCCGCGAACCGGTCGGACGTGGTGACGATGAAATAGGCCAGCGGGTAGGCCAGGATCAGTGTCAGGATCGTTACCACAACTGCCACCTGCACCGTAAAACGGAAGACTTTCAACGTGATGGCGCTGTCGAAGGCCTCGGCGAAAGGGGCAAAGCTCCACCCCTCGCCGGCGCTGCGCAGAAGCATCATCGCCACCGGCAGCAGGTAGAAGACCAGCAGGAAGGCCATCAGCGGCACCAGCAACAGGGCGGGTTTGCGCAGGATCGCCGTCATTGCAGGGCAAGCCCGTCGGAAAACGCGCGCATCTGCGACACGGGCCAGTCCAGCGCCACACGCGCGCCGGGTGCGACAGGGGTAACGCCGTCGGTTTCCTGCGCCTTGGCGACCAGGATCGTTCCGTCGTCCAGCGCCAGTTCATAGCGGCGGTGATCGCCCACGTAGGTCACGTCCCGCACGGTGGCGGCGCCATCGGCGTCGGGATGGAAATGCAGGTGCTCGGGGCGCACGGCCAGCTTCACGTGATCGCCGACTGGCGCGCGGCGCACTGGCAAAACCAGATCCTCGGATTTCATGTCGACGACGATCCGCCCGGCGTCGCTTTGTTTAAGAGGCCGGCAGAACATGTTGGATTCGCCCAGGAAACCAGCCACGAATTCGTCCGCCGGGGCGCGGTACAACGTCTCGGGCGCGCCCAGTTGGGCGATGCCGCCATCGCGCATCACGCAGATGCGGTCGGACATGGTCATCGCCTCGTCCTGGTCGTGGGTGACATAGACCACGGTGATGCCCAGGTCGCGCTGGATGCGCTTGATCTCGATCTGAAGCCGGCTGCGCAGGTACTTGTCGAGCGCCGACAGCGGTTCGTCCATCAGCAGCACCGGCGGTTTGAAGACGATGGCGCGGGCCAAGGCCACGCGCTGTTGCTGCCCGCCCGACAACTGCGCCGGAAAGCGGGCGCGGAAGTCGCCCAGACCCACGGTTCCCAGCACCTCGCCCACCATTTTCGCCTGTTCGGACGCGGGAATGCCGCGCATGCGCAGCGGAAAGGCCACGTTCTGTTCGACCGTCATGTGCGGGAACAACGCGTAGTTCTGAAAGACCATGCCGATGTTGCGCTTGGCCGGGGGCATGGCGGTGATATCGATGTCGCCCACCACGATCCGCCCGGTCGACGGGCTTTCGAAACCCGCCAGCATCATCAACGTCGTCGTCTTGCCCGACCCGGAGGGCCCGAGGAACGACAGGAACTCGCCCGCGCGAACGTCGAGGTCCATGGGCTGAACGGCGGTCACGGGGCCGTAGGTCTTGGACAAGCCTTCGAACCTGACCGGGCTGCCGGTGATCTTCTGCGCAAGCGGGGGTTTAGCCATGTCAGGACCGGCTCCTTCTCGTGGGTCTTGGACCACGTTCTGGGGCGCACCTTTGGCGTTTGCAACGATTTCGTATCTCAAAAATAGAGGATTGTATATTTTCTATCCCCGATCCCCGGAAACGCACCTTTCTGCGGCAATCGCGGGGACCGGACCTTGTCGATCCGGATCAATCTGGGGGCGGCGCCGTGCTGTCACGCACGATCAGGTCGACATCGACGAGCACTTCGCGGCTGTCCATCTCGACCGGGCCGGATCCGTTCAGCCGTTCCAGCAGCAGCCGCGCCGCGCGTGCGCCCAGCGTCTGGCGGAACTGGCGGATCGTTGTCAGCGCGGGGACATAATATTCCGACAGCTCGATATCGTCGAACCCCACCACCGAAAGGTCGCGCGGCACATGCACCCCGGCCGCCGAGAGGGTCGAGATCAGGCCGAATGCCACCTGGTCCGAGGCGCAGAAGACTGCGGTCGGCCGGTGTTGCATCGCCAGGATCCGGCGCGCCGCGTCCCGCCCGGATTCCAGCGAAAAGTCGCCGCGAATGATCCATTCCCCGCGCGCGGGCAGGTTCAGGCGGGCGCGTTCTTGCAGCATGCCCTGGCGGCGGGCATGGGTCAGCACGTTGTCCTGCGGTCCGGTGACATGGGCGATCTTGCGGTGGCCCAGGTCGTGCAGGTGCCGCACCGCCAGCCGCGCGCCCTTGACGTTGTCGCTGCGCACCGAGGGCAGGGGTGTGTCGTGCACCCATTCACAGGCAAAGATCATCCGCTCGCTGGCGCCGTGGCTGTCGAATTCGGCCATGGTCGACGGCGTGAGGCTGCCGTCGAGGCTGATGATCCCGTCCACGCGCGCCAGCGAATAATCGACCAGCCGCTTGTCGCCGGCGGCCCGGGCCTTGGTATCGGCGATCAGCACGGAATAATCCGTTTCCATGAAAACCCCGCTGATGCCGGCCAGGATCTGCGAGAAGAAGGGGTTCGACAGGTTCGGCACCAGGATCAGAACCGCGCCGGCGCGCTGCATCCTGAGGTTTCGCGCCGCCTGGTTCACGCGGTAGCCCGTCGTGCGGATCGCCTCGAAGACCGCCTTGCGAGTCTCCTCGGACAGCTTTGCGGGGTCCGACAATGCCCGGCTGACAGTTGCCGTCGACACCTGCGCCGCGCGGGCAACATCCTGTATTCGCACAGGTTTCTGGGTCATGGGTACCTCCCGTATCCGAGGGATCCGTTCGGTCCCGGGAAGGTCCACGGGACGGGTTGACACGAATCTCTCTCAGGCGAATGGTATATGTAATCGTTTGCATCAAAGAAGTGCCTTCAAGAAGAACCTGCAAGAACAGCAGTCACGGCCCTGAACGTGTAAACGATTGCATGCGGGGGAGGGCCCGCAAAATGGACCGGGTGCATGCCCGATGGGAGGAGACGACATGAAAGCAATCCGCAACGCCTTCTGG
The DNA here is from genome assembly GCA_003217735.2 of Marinibacterium anthonyi. Classification (GTDB taxonomy): domain Bacteria; phylum Pseudomonadota; class Alphaproteobacteria; order Rhodobacterales; family Rhodobacteraceae; genus Marinibacterium; species Marinibacterium anthonyi. The sequence continues at coordinate 2,179,617 of CP031585.1, forward strand.
GCGAGCACAGCGCTATGCGCGGCGACCGCGGTTTCGGCAACTGAACTTGAGGTGACGCATTGGTGGACGTCGGGCGGCGAAGCGGCGGCGGTGGCGGAACTTGCCAAGGCCTTCGACGCGACCGGGAACACCTGGGTGGACGGGGCGATCGCGGGGTCGGGCGGGACGGCGCGGCCGATCATCGTCAGCCGCATCATCGGGGGCGACCCGATGGGCGCGTTCCAGTTCAACCATGGCCGCCAGGCGGAGGAACTGATCGAGGCCGGGCTGTTGCGCGACATGACCGAGGTGGCCGAGGCCGAGGGGTGGAAGGACATCGTCAACCCGGCCTCGCTGCTGGATGCGTGCACGGTGGATGGCCGGATCTATTGCGCGCCGGTAAACATCCATTCCTGGCAATGGGTGTGGCTGTCGAACAAGGCGTTCACGGATGCGGGTGTCGACGTGCCCACCGACTGGGCGGAATTCGTGGCGTCCAAGGACGCGCTGCGCGATGCGGGCAAGCTGCCGCTGGCCCTGGGCGGACAACCCTGGCAAAGCGCGGGGCTGTTCAACGTGCTGCTGGCCTCGGTGGGTGGCGCGGATGTGCTGCAGGAGGTCTATGGCGACGGCGATGCGGACGTGGCGGCCGGCGACAAGGTGGCCGAGGTCTTCAAGGCGGCGGCGGATGCGCGCGACATGGCGCAGGGATCCAACGTGCAGGACTGGAACCAGGCGACCAACATGGTCATCACCGGCACTGCGGGCGGACAGGTGATGGGCGACTGGGCGCAGGGCGAATTCGCCATGGCGGGCGAGGTCGCGGGCCAGGATTACACCTGCCTGCCGGGCCTGGGCGTGCAGAACATGATCTCGACCGGGGGGGATGCGTTCTATTTCCCGGTGGTGGACGACCCCGAGATCACCGCCGCGCAGGACGTGTTGGCGGCGACGCTGCTGAAACCCGAAACCCAGGTGGCCTTCAACCTCAAGAAGGGATCGCTGCCGGTGCGGGGCGACGTGGACCTGGCCACGGCCAACGACTGCATGAAGAAGGGGCTGGATATCCTGGCCAGCGGCAAGACGCTGCCCGACGTCAACATGCTGAACACCGAAGACACCAACAACCAACTCAACGATCTCTTTGTCGAGTTCTTCCAGGATACCTCGATGACGCCACAGGACGCGCAAGACCGCTTTGTCCGCATCATCAAGAGCAAGGACTGACGCGCCCCTGTTCTTCGCTCCCGGTTCCGGCAGGGGCCGGACCGGGGGCCCGGCATACCCCAGATCGAGGATCCGCCCATGGCGACGGACCGTCCGCTGCGCCTGTTCCGATATCCCGCCGCCAAGATCGCGGCCATTCCCATGATCCTGACCGCCGTGGTCGTCTTCGTGGGCGGAACCGCCTGGACCATCACTTATTCCTTCACCGGCTCGAAACTTCTGCCCCGCGCGCAGTTCGTCGGGCTCGACCAGTACGAACGGCTCTGGACCACCAGCCGCTGGCTGGTCTCGATCGAGAACCTGCTGATCTACGGACTCTGCTCGCTGGTCCTCAGCTTCGTGATCGGGTTCGTCCTGGCCGCCCTGCTGGACCAGAAGATCCGCTACGAAGACACCTTTCGCACCATCCTGCTGTACCCTTTCGCGCTGTCCTTCATCGTGACGGGGCTGGTCTGGCAATGGATCCTGAACCCCGACTTCGGCATCCAGTCGGTGGTGCGGGGGCTGGGCTGGGAAAGCTTTACCTTCGATCCGCTCTACAACCCCGACATCGTGATCTTCGGCGTGCTGATCGCCGGGCTCTGGCAGGGGTCGGGGCTGATCATGGTGCTGATGCTGGCCGGTCTGCGCGGCATCGACCAGGAGATCTGGAAAGCGTCGCGCGTTGACGGGATCCCGTCGTGGAAGACCTACATCTTCATCGTCATCCCGATGATGCGCCCGGTCTTCATCACCACGCTGGTGATCATCGCCAGCGGCATCGTCAAGCTGTACGACCTGATTGTCGCCCAGACCGGCGGGGGGCCGGGGCTGGCATCCGAAGTGCCCGCGAAATACGTCTACGACTACATGTTCCAGGGGCAGAACCTGGGCCAGGGCTTTGCCGCCTCGACGATGATGCTGGTGGCCGTGGCCATCGTGGTCATCCCCTGGGCGATGCTCGAATTCGGAGGCCGCAAGCATGGGACATAATCGCCCCGTCGAGTTGCCCGAGATCGTCCTGGACCCCCGCGCGCTGGTCGAAGGCCCCGCCGGTCCGAAACCCCGCAAGCGCCTGTCGCGACGCAACATCATGATCTACGGAACGCTGATCGTGGTGTGCCTGTACTACCTGCTGCCGCTTTACGTGATGGTCGTGACCTCGCTGAAGGGGATGCCGGAAATCCGGCTGGGCAACATCTTCTCGCCCCCGGTGGAGATCACCTTCGAACCCTGGGTCAAGGCCTGGTCACAGGCGTGCACGGGGCTCAATTGCGACGGGCTGTCGCGCGGCTTCTGGAACTCGGTGCGCATCACCATCCCGTCGGTGCTGGCCTCCATCGCCATTGCATCGGTGAACGGTTACGCGCTGGCCAACTGGCGGTTCAAGGGCGCCGACATCTTCTTCACCATCCTGATCTTCGGCGCCTTCATCCCCTACCAGGTGATGCTGTACCCGATCGTCATCCTGCTGCGCGAGATCGGCCTTTACGGCACGCTGTGGGGGCTGGTGGTGGTGCACACGATCTTCGGCATGCCGATCCTGACGCTTCTGTTCCGCAACTACTTCACGTCCTTGCCCGAAGAGCTGTTCAAGGCCGCCCGCGTGGATGGTGCCGGGTTCTGGGGGATCTACTTTCGGATCATGCTGCCGATGTCGCTGCCGATCTTCGTGGTGGCCATGATCCTGCAAGTCACGGGAATCTGGAATGATTTCCTGTTCGGCGTGGTCTACACCAAGCCCGAATTCTACCCGATGACCGTGCAGCTGAACAACATCGTCAACTCCGTCCAGGGGGTGAAGGAATACAATGTCAACATGGCCGCGACGCTGCTGACCGGGCTGGTGCCGCTGCTGATCTACTTCGTGTCCGGCAAGCTTTTCGTGCGCGGCATCGCCGCCGGCGCGGTCAAGGGCTGAGGGAGGAGACCCATGCAACCCAGCATTTCCATCCGGGACCTGACGCTGAGCTTCGGCGCGCTCACGGTCCTGTCCAATCTCGACCTCGACGTGGGGCAGGGGGAATTCGTCGTCCTGCTCGGGTCTTCGGGCTGTGGCAAGTCGACCCTGCTCAACTGTATCGCGGGGCTTCTGGACGTCACCGATGGCCAGATCTTCATCAACGGGCGCAATGTCACCTGGGAAGAACCGGCGCAGCGGGGCATCGGCATGGTCTTCCAGTCCTATGCCTTGTACCCGCAGATGACGGTCGAGGGGAACCTGTCCTTCGGGCTGAAGAACGCCCGCATTCCAAGGGCCGAGATCCGCGAGAGGGTGGAACGGGCCGCGAAGATCCTGCAGATCGAACCGCTTCTGAAACGCAAGCCCGCCGCGCTGTCAGGCGGACAGCGCCAGCGCGTCGCCATCGGCCGGGCCCTGGTGCGCGACGTGGACGTGTTCCTGTTCGACGAACCGCTGTCCAACCTGGATGCCAAGCTGCGCGCGGATCTCAGGGTGGAAATCAAGCAGCTGCACCAGCGGCTGAAGAACACGATGATCTACGTCACCCATGACCAGATCGAAGCCATGACGCTGGCCGATCGCATCGCCATCATGCGCGGCGGCATGATCCTGCAATTCGCCACCCCGGACGAGATCTACACCCGCCCGGCCTCGCGCTATGTCGCCGAATTCATCGGCTCGCCCTCGATGAACTTCCTCGAAGGCACGGTGGATCTGTCCGACAGCCCGCGCTTTGCCTCGCGCGCCGCCGATTTCGCGCTCGACGGCTACGATTTCGAAGGCCGCCCGGCCGGTGGCCCCGCAGCCTTCGGCATCCGCCCCGAACACGTGGCCTATGGCGAACTGGCGGCCAGCAAGCCCATTCGCCTGGACGCCAAGGTCGACCTGGTCGAACCGCTGGGGTCGGACACGCTGGCCTGGGTCCATGCCGGCGATCAGCCCTTCTGGGTGCGCCTGGATGGTCAGTTCAAGGTCCGCCCCGGCGACATGCTGCCCATCGGGTTCCATCCCGACCGCGCCAACCTTTTCGACTTGCAAACCGAGGCCCGGCTGTAACGCCCGCGCCGCAAAAGGACGATTTTCGATGGACGTTTCCTACCAACTCTACTCCTCGCGCGAGACGACCTCCTGGCCCGACACGCTCGCCATGCTGGCGGCGGCGGGGTACACGCAGGTCGAAGGCTTTGCCGGGGTCTACACCGATGCCGCCGACTTCAAGGCGCAGCTTGACGCCAACGGTCTGACCATGCCGTCGGGCCATTTCTTCCCTGTCCGCTGCTTCGAAGAGGCGCTGGACATTTCGCTGAAGACGGCGACCGCACTGGGGATGGAACGTCTGTTCTGCCCCGCGCCGGAAGACCTGTACCGTCAGGGCACCGACGCCGCCGAATGGATCGCGCTGGCCAAACGGCTGGAAACGGCGGCGGCCAGGGTCAAGGACGCGGGCTTCCGGTTCGGTTGGCACAACCACCATTGGGAATTCATGCCGCTGCCCGATGGCCAGCTGGCCATGAACCTGCTGCTGGAACATGCCCCGACCATCGAATGGGAAATGGACGTCGCCTGGGTCGTGCGCGGTGGCGGTGACCCGCTTGACTGGATCCGCGACCACGGTCACCGGATCAGCACCGCCCACGTCAAGGACATCGCGCCCGAAGGCGAATGCGCGGATGAAGACGGCTGGGCCGATGTCGGCCACGGCACCATGGACTGGCCGGGGCTGACACAGGCGCTGAGGGATGCCGGCGTCGACCTCTTCGTCATGGAACACGACAAGCCATCCGACGCCATCCGCTTCGCCCAACGCTCCATCGCCAGCTTCAAGACATACTGAGGGTCCTCATGAGCAAGACACTGGGCATCGGCGTCATCGGTTGCGGCAACATCTCGGCCGCCTACATGCGCCTGTCACCGCTGTTCGCGGGCATCGAAATGCGTGCCTGCGCCGACATGAACCCCGAGGCGGCCCGGTTGCGGGCCGACGAGTTCGCCCTGCGCGCCGAAACGGTCAAGGACCTGCTGGCCGCCGACGACATAGACATCATCGTCAACCTCACCGTCCCCAAGGCCCATTTCGCGGTGTCCAAGGCGATCCTGGAGGCCGGCAAGCACGTCTATTCCGAAAAACCCTTTGTGCTGTCCATCGAAGAAGGCGCCGCGCTGAAGGCCATCGCCGAAACGAAAGGCCTGCGCGTGGGGTCCGCCCCCGACACGTTCCTTGGCGGCGCGCATCAGTTCGCCCGCCACCTGATCGACGCCGGTGCCGTGGGGCGCATCGCCTCGGGCACCTGTTTCGTGCAATCGCCGGGGATGGAGATGTGGCACCCCAATCCCGATTTCTTCTTCCAGCCCGGCGGCGGCCCGATCCTCGATCTGGGACCGTACTACATCTCGAACCTTGTCCAGCTGCTGGGGCCGGTAAAACGCGTCACGGCCATGTCCTCCAAGGCCCGCGCGAAACGCACCATCACCTCCCAGCCCCGGTTCGGCGAAACCATACCCGTGGGCACCCCCACCACGATCCACGCCATCCTGGGCTTTGCAAGCGGCGCCCAGGTCACCTATTGCGCCAGCTGGGATGTCTGGGAACACGGCCATTCCAACATGGAACTCTACGGTCTGGACGGCACGCTGCACGTGCCCGACCCGAACTTCTTCGGGGGCGAGGTCCGCATGACCTCGCATGGGTCCTTCGTGAACCCCGGCATCGCCTGGGACCATCCCTTTGCGCGGGCCAACGACAACGGCCGGTCGAATTATCGCACGGCCGGATTGGCCGACATGGCGCAGGCGATCCTCGACAACCGCCCGCACCGCTGCTCGCTCGACTTCGCGCTGCACGTGGTCGACGTGATGACGTCGATCCTGGCCTCCGGCCACGACGGCACCTTCAAGGACATCACCACCCCCTGCGAACGGCCCGAAGCCCTGGACCCCGCCGCCGCCCAAGCGCTTCTGGTGCAATGATGTGGACCGCCTCCGCCGCACGCTATGACACCATGGCCTACCGCCGCTGCGGGCGGTCGGGGCTGAAACTGCCCGCGATCTCGTTGGGGCTCTGGCACAATTTCGGCGACGACACCGCGCACCAGACCAAGCAGGCCATCGCGCGGCAGGCCTTTGACCTTGGCATCACCCATTTCGACCTGGCCAACAATTACGGCCCCATCCCCGGCGCCGCCGAAGCCGCCTTCGGCCGGATCCTGGCCGAGGATTTCAAACCCTACCGGGACGAACTGATCATCTCGTCCAAGGCGGGATACGGCATGTGGCCCGGTCCCTACGGCGAATGGGGATCGCGCAAGTACCTGATCGCGTCCTGCGACCAATCGCTGAAACGGCTGGGTTTGGATTACGTCGACATCTTCTATTCCCACCGCTTCGACCCCGACACGCCGCTGGAGGAAACCATGATGGCGCTGGACCAGATCGTGCGATCGGGCCGCGCGCTTTATGCCGGCATCTCGTCCTACAACGCCCAACGCACGCGCGAGGCGGCGGCGATCCTGAAGGATCTTGGCACGCCCTGCCTGATCCACCAGCCGTCCTATTCGATGATCAACCGCTGGGTCGAAGACGACGGGCTGCTGGACGCGCTGGACGATCTGGGCATCGGGTCGATCGCGTTCACGCCGCTGGCGCAGGGCATGCTGACCGACAAGTACCTGCGCGGCATCCCCGAGGGCAGCCGGGCCACGCAGGGCAAATCCCTGCCCACCGGTTTCCTCAACGCCGACAACATTGCCTCCATCGCCGCGCTGAACGACATCGCACAGGCCCGTGGCCAGACGCTGGCCCAGATGGCGCTGGCCTGGGTGCTGCGGGGCGGGCGGGTGACATCGGCGCTGATCGGCGCGTCGCGACCCGAACAGGTGACCGATTGCGTCGGCGCGCTGGACAACCTTGCGTTCACGCCCGACGAACTCGCCGCCATCGACCGCCACGCCCGGGACGCCGACATCAACCTTTGGGCGGCCTCATCCGAACGCAAGGGGCCGGCGCGCAAATGATCCGCAACCCGATCCTGCCCGGCTTCAACCCCGATCCGTCGATCTGCCGGCGCGGCGGTGAATATTTCATCGCCACATCCACCTTCGAATGGTACCCGGGCGTGCAGATCCACCGTTCCACCGACCTGGTGAACTGGGACCTGGCCTGCCGCCCGCTGACCCGCGCCAGCCAGCTGGACATGCGCGGCAATCCCGACAGCTGCGGCGTCTGGGCCCCGTGCCTGTCCTATGACGATGACCGGTTCTGGCTGGTCTACACGGATGTCAAACGGCTGGACGGAAATTTCAAGGACGCGCACAACTACATCGTCACCGCCCCCGAAATCGACGGGCCGTGGAGCGACCCCACATACGTCTGCTCTCACGGGTTCGACCCGTCGCTGTTTCACGACGATGACGGGCGCAAATGGGTCCTGGTGCTGCAATGGAACCACGTCTCGACCTCGGTCGGGGGCAAGCCCAAGACATCGGCGTTCGACGGCATCCTGTTGCAGGAATGGTCGCAAACGCAGGGGCTGATCGGCGCATCCAAAGTCATCTTTCGTGGCAGCCACCTGGGCCTGACCGAAGGCCCGCACCTGAGCAAGCGGAACGGGTACTACTACCTGACCGTTGCCGAAGGCGGCACCGGTTATGACCACGCGGTCACCATGGCCCGGTCCCGCGGCATCGACGGACCTTACGAATTGCATCCCGAAACCCACCTGATCACCGCGCGGTTTTCCCCCGATCACCCGCTGCAACGGGCCGGGCACGGCCAGATCGTCGAGACGCCCGAGGGGCTGACCTATCACACCCACCTGTGTTCCCGCCCGCTGCCGGGGCGCTGTTCGCCGCTGGGCCGGGAAACCGCGATCCAGAAATGCGAATGGCATGACGATGGCTGGCTCTACCTCGAAGGGGGCGGTGTGCTGCCCGAGATCCTGGTCGATCCCCCGGTCGAGGCGATGCCGCGCCCGCCGGCCCCGGTGATCCGCGACTTCAAGGGCCCCGCCTTGCCGCCCGAATTCCAGTGGCTGCGCACGCCGTTCCCCGATCGGATCTTTGCGATGACCGGCGACGCCCTGCGCCTGACGGGGCGCGAAAGCATCGGATCGTGGTTCGAACAATCCCTTGTCGCCCGGCGCCAGGAACACCTGCGTTACAGGGCCGAGGCCGTTTTGCGCGATTTCGCGCCCACCACCTACCAGCAGGCCGCCGGTCTCACGACCTATTACAACCGCCACAAGTTCCACGCGCTGATGGTAACCCATGACGCCAACCTGGGCCGCTGCCTGACGATCCTGTCCTGCCCCGGCGACTGGCCCGACGCGCGCCTGCATGTCCCGGCCGCGTCCGTCGCCATCGGCGACGGCCCCGTGGACCTGGCCGTGACCGTCGACCGCGCCAACCAGGCCTTCCAGTACCGCCAGGGCGGCGACTGGATCGACATCGGCCCGCCGCTTGACGCCGCGGTCATATCGGACGAAGCCGGGCGGGGCGAACACGGCTCTTTCACCGGGGCCTTCGTCGGCATGGTGGCCTTTGACATCACAGGGCAGGGCCGCACCGCCGATTTCACCCGCTTCGCCTACGTGCCGGAGACCCCCTGATGCGCGCCACGCTGGAAATCTTCGACCTTGCCACGGGCAGGGCACAGGTGCTTCTGGACACCGACCGCCATATCGAGGCGCCGAACTGGGCGCCCGACGGCAGCCACCTGCTGGTCAACGCCGCAGGCCGCCTGTTCCGGGTGGACCTGGCCGATCCCGCGCTGGTCGACGTCGATACCGGCAGGCACGGACAGCTGAACAACGATCACGGGATTTCGCCCGACGGGCAATGGGTCGCGCTGAGCGACAAGACCGAAACGGGCGACAAGTCCTGCATCTACGTGATGCCCGCGTCGGGCGGCACGCCCCGGCGGGTGACGGACAAGGTGCCGTCGTGGTACCACGGCTGGTCCCCCGATGGCGGGTCGATCACCTATACCTGCGTGCGCGACGGCCGCTTCGGCATCGCCACGCTGACGCTGGACACCCTGACCGAGACGGTCGTGACCACGGCGGATGCCCATTTCGACGGGCCGGATTACACGCCCGACGGCGCCTGGATCTGGTTCAATTCCGACCAGGGCGGGTCGTCTGATCTGTGGCGGATCCGGCCCGACGGGACCGACGCGCAACAGATGACCTGCACAACCCGCGTCGACTGGTTCCCGCACCCCTCGCCGGACGGGCGCCACGTGCTTTACCTGTCCTATCCGCCGGGCACGGAAAATCACCCGTTCGGGCTTTCGGTGGAACTTCGCCTGATGCCGGCCGAAGGCGGCCCGGCGCGGGTCCTGCTGCCGCTGTTCGGCGGGCAGGGCACGCTGAACGTGCCGTGCTGGGCGCCGGATTCAAGCCGTTTCGCCTTTGTGCGCTATTATCAAGATGATCAAGAATAGGAGACGCCGATGCCCGGACTGATCAAGGGTCCAGCGCTGTTTCTCGCCCAGTTCGCGGGCGACGAGGCCCCGTACAATTCCCTGGAAAACATCACGAAATGGGCGGCCGGCCTGGGCTACAAGGGGGTCCAGATCCCGACCTTCGACACCCGGCTCTTCGACCTGGAAAAAGCCGCCCAAAGCGACGCCTATTGTGACGAGGTCAAGGGCATCTGCGCGGATGCGGGCGTTCAGATCACGGAACTGTCGACCCACCTGCAGGGCCAGCTGGTCGCGGTGAACCCGGCCTATGACCTGGCCTTCGACGCCTTCGCGCCGGCCTCGGTCCACGGCAACCCGACGGCGCGCCAGGCCTGGGCCGTCGACCAGGTGACCAAGACCGCCATCGCCAGCCGCCGCCTCGGCCTATCGGCCTCGGTCAGCTTTACCGGATCGCTGGCCTTCCCCTTCCTCTACCCCTGGCCGCAACGGCCCCAGGGGCTGATCGAGGAAGCCTTTGGCGAACTCGCCCGCCGCTGGAAGCCTATCCTTGACGTCTATGACGAGAACGGCGTCGACGTGGGCTATGAAATCCACCCCGGCGAGGACGTGTTCGACGGGGCGACCTTCGAGATGTTCGTCGATGCGCTGGATGGCCACGAACGGGCGCAGATCAACTACGATCCCAGCCATTTCCTGCTGCAGCAGATGGATTACCTGGCCTTCATCGACCTTTACCACGACCGCATCTGCGCCTTCCACGTGAAGGACGCCGAATTCAACCCCGACGGACGCCAGGGCGTCTATTCCGGCTATCAGCCCTGGCTGCAGCGGGCCGGACGGTTCCGGTCCCTGGGCGACGGGCAGGTGGATTTCGGCGCGATCTTCTCGAAACTCGCGGCCTTCGATTACGACAGCTGGGCCGTGCTGGAATGGGAATGCTGCATCAAGTCCCCCGAACAGGGCGCGGCCGAAGGCGCGCCCTTCATCGCCAGCCACATCATCGAGGTCACGGACAAGGCCTTCGACGATTTCGCCGGCGGCGAAACCGACCTGGACCAGATCCGCGCCATGCTGGGGATCGCGTCATGAGCCGCCTGAAACTGGGCATGGTCGGCGGCGGGCAGGGCGCCTTCATCGGGGGCGTCCACCGCATGGCCGCGCGGCTGGACGATCAGTGGGACCTGGTCGCAGGCGCCTTCAGCTCGGACCCCGAAAGGTCCCGCGCCTCGGCCGCCGATCTGAACGTGGCGCCGGAGCGGGCCTATGGATCCTACGCCGAGATGGCCGAAGCGGAAGCCGCGCGCGCGGACGGGATCGACGCGGTGTCGATCGTGACGCCCAACCACATGCATGCCGCGCCCGCCATCGCCTTCCTGAAGGCGGGCATCCACGTGATCTGCGACAAGCCGCTGGCGGCAACGGAAGACCAGGCCAGGGACATCGCAGCCGCCGTCGCCCAATCAGGCAAGCGCTTCATCCTGACCCACAATTACACCGGCTACCCGATGATCCGGCAGGCCCGCGCCATGGTCGCCGCCGGAGATCTGGGCGATCTGCGCGTGGTGCAGGTGGAATACGCCCAGGACTGGCTGGCCGAGGAGGTGTCCAACAAGCAGGCCGACTGGCGCACCGACCCGGACCGGTCGGGGGCGGGGGGCTGCGTGGGGGACATCGGAACCCATGCCTACAACCTAGCCTGTTTCGTCGCCGGCCGCGCGGCGTTCAGCCTTTCGGCCGACCTCGACAGCTTCGTGATGGGCCGGCGGGTGGACGACAATGTGAATGCGATGCTGCGCTTTACCGGCGGCGCCAAGGGGATGCTGTGGGCCAGCCAGGTGGCGGTTGGCAACGAGAACGCGCTGCGCTTGCGGATCTACGGGTCGAAAGCCGGGTTGGAATGGGCGCAGGAGACGCCCAACACCCTGTCCTTCACCCGGTTTGGCGAACCGTCCCAGGTACTTACGCGCGGCGGCCCAGGATCGGATGCCGCGGCGGCCCGGGTCAGCCGCATTCCGTCGGGCCATCCCGAGGGCTACCTTGAGGCCTTTGCCACGCTCTATTCCGAAGCGGCGGCCATCGTGCGGCATGCGGACCGGGGGGAGCCGCTGCCGGAGGGGTGGCATGCGCCCGATATCGATGACGGGCTGGCGGGAATGCGGTTCATCGCCGCCTGTATCCGGTCGAGCGAGCAGAACGGGGCCTGGGTGAAGCTTGGCTGAAGGGGGAAATGGGGGCGCTGCCCCCGTCCTCCGCCGGAGGACTCCCCCGGAGGTATTTGGGCCAAGAAGAAGATATCGACCGTTTTGTACAAAATCTGCGGCGCGCCTTGTCCGTTTTGTACCGGCAACGGCGCGGGCGTGATCGGGCTTCTTTCTCTTTTCAAATACCCCTTCCGGCCCGTGCCGTTCGCGAGCCGATCGCAGGGGGGGCGCCGCGCGGTCAGATCGCGGCGCTGAAGCTTTGTTCGGTGGTGGGCCGCGTGTCGCCCAGGCGGGCGGCGAAGATGCGCACCAGGGGGCGGGCCCAGGGTTCGATGGTCAGCAGCCTGCCGTCGAAGCGCATGGCGTCGGGATAGGCCGCGACCAGCCCGTCGAGCCAGCGCGCCACATCGGGCACCGGCGCGTCCAGGTCGCTCAGGCGCACCGCGTGGTAGCACATCAGGTGCTGGATGACCTCGGCGCGGGCGCGATCCTCGGCCGTCAGGCGAATGCCGCGGTAGGTGGCAGGCCGGCCCTGGGCGATGGCCATCTGGTAGAGCGCGGTGGCGGCCTGGTTCTGGGCATAGCCTTGGGGGAAGCGCGAGATCGCCGAGGCGCCGAGCCCGATCAGCCAGGGGATCCGGTCGTCGGTATAGCCCTGGAAGTTGCGGCTCAGCCGGCGTTCGACCATGGCGCGGGCCAGCCCGTCGTCGGGGCGGGCGAAATGGTCGATGCCGACCTGGACATACCCCTGGCCCGCCAGCCGCTTGCGGGCGTGATCGAACAGGTCGTGGCGGTCTTCGGGGCCCGGCAGGGCCTCGTGCGGGATGACCATCTGGCGTTTCGACATCCAGGGCACATGGGCATAGCCATACAGCGCCAACCGCCCCGGCGCGATGTCCAGCACGCTGTCGAGCGTGCGGTCGAGGCTGTCCATGGTCTGGTAGGGCAGGCCGTAGAGCAGGTCGAAGTTGAGGTCCTGGACGCCGAGGTCGCGCAGCATGTCGACGGCGGCGCGGGTTTCGTCGACCGATTGCATCCGGCCGATGGCCTCCTGCACCCTGGGGTCGAAATCCTGCACGCCGAGGCTGGCGCGGTTCAGCCCGTAGCGGACCAGCAGGTCGAGCCGGTCGCGGTCGATTTCGACGGGATCGATTTCGACCGAAAATTCATCACGCCCCGAAATGCCGAAGGCGTTGTCCAGCGCGCCCAGCAGGCGGTCCATCAGCCAGGGCGGCAGAATCGTGGGCGTGCCGCCGCCCAGGTGCAACCGGGAGACGCGCAGTTCGCGCGGCAATCGGGCGCGCACGATGGCGATCTCTTCCAGCAGCGCATCCACGTAACGTGCGAGGGGGACGTCGGTTTTCGTCCCCTGCGTCCGGCAGGCGCAGAACCAGCACAGCCTGCGGCAGAAGGGGATATGCACGTAAAGCGAGATCGCGGCGCCCGGGGGCACCGACGAGAGCCAGGGTTCGACCGTGGCGTCCGAGACGTCCTCGGAAAAGCGATTGGCCGGGGGATAGCTTGTAAAGCGCGGAACTTTCGCGTTAAATAGGCCATGGCGGCGCAGGCGGGCATGAAGGTCGGTCATGATCTGAAGGTTACTCCGGAGACGTCGAACCGCATTGACACAGATCAACCTGGCCCGACCGTCACATGGCAATTGCCTCAGCCCTTCTTTCTGAATGTACCGAATGTCCGATCCGCCACAGGGCCGTCTGTGCGCGGTGCGAGCCCGACGAGCTGGACGCCCTGAGCCGGATCAAGTTCTACAGGACCTACGCGGCCGGACAGACCATCGCGATCCGGGGCGAACCGCTTGAAACCGTGGCCTCGATCGTGCGCGGCACCGCCACGCTGACCCGGTCCATCGAGGACGGGCGCACGCAGCTGGTCGGCCTGCTGTTGCCATCCGATTTCATCGGCCGGCCCGGCCGGCGCGAGGCGCAGTACGACGTGACCGCGGTGACCGAGCTGACGCTGTGCTGTTTCCACCGCCGGCCCTTCGAAGAGCTGCTGGAAGAGATGCCGCATGTGCGCGAACGCCTTCTGGAAATGGCGCTGGACGAACTGGACGCGGCGCGCGACTGGATGCTGCTGCTGGGCCGCAAGACCGCGCGCGAACGCATCGCCAGCCTGCTGGCCCTGATCGTCAAGCGGTCGATCCGCCCCGATGGCGGGATCATGGGCGACAAGGGGCGGGTCGAACTGCCGATCACGCGCGAGACCATGGCGAATTACCTGGGCCTGACCATCGAGACGGTCAGCCGCCAGCTGACCCGCCTGCGCAAGGACGGGATCATCCAGCTGGACGGCAAGCGCACCATCCTGATCCCCGATTTCGGCGCCCTGCTGGCGGAGACCGGCGATGACGACGACGGCGGCATGATCTTCTGAGATCGTACGTGGCCCGTACGTGGATCGTACGAGGATCGTGTGCAAATCACGGCGGATCACGAAGTTTTCACCAGGTAGCAGGGCGGTTTGGCCGGTCGGGCCGGCGGTGCAAGAGGTGCCAGGCCGGTCGGTGACATGCGCAAGCCGCCTGCGCGGTCCTGCCGCAGACACGATCCATCCTATCCTTATCCGGGAATCGCTTCGGGCAAGGGCAACCTTGGCCTGACGCCCAATGTCGGCCCAATGTCGGCCCGGTGTCGGCCCGGTGTTGGCCCGCTGGCGGCCCGAATGCGCGGCGATGCCCGGCCTGAATTCCTGAACTTGTTAATATTTTTCTGGGTTTAGGCGGCACGAGGCGGCTGTTCCCGTCGCTGAACCGTCCCTGCGGGCACAGCGAAGACCCGGTAGGGCCCATCCTGCGACCCCCTGGTGCGGCGAGCGCAATTCTTTCCGAAATCCGTGCCGGTCTTGGGACTTGCCTGTTACACTCGATAGGTACGGCTTGATGTAAATCAAGGTTTGTCGGGGCCGGACGCTGCAAGACGGCGTGGCGAACTCGTGCACGGGAATGTGATCCGTGCGCCCAAAGCTATGGGAAACGCTATGTGGGACGTATTGAAAATCGTGTTGCCGGGGCTTGTCGCCCTGTTGGCGGCAATGGCCGCCAACTGGGGCCTTGACCTGGCCTACCAGGTGCACGCGCTGCTGATCATGCTGATCGCGGGCGGGGTGTGCCTGTATCAGATCCGCAATACCGGTGAGCCAGGCATCGACGCCGTCGCGGCGCCGGAGGGCTACATGGATGACGTCGTCCGCGCCGGGGTCATCGCGACAACCTTCTGGGGGGTCGTGGGCTTTCTTGCGGGGGTCTTCATTGCCAGCCAGCTTGCCTTTCCCGCGCTGAATTTCGAGTGGGGCCAGCCCTTTACCAACTTCGGACGCCTGCGCCCGCTGCATACCAGCGCGGTGATCTTCGCCTTTGGCGGCAACGCGCTGATCATGTCGTCCTTCTATATCGTCCAGCGGACGTCGGGCGCGCGGCTTTGGGGCGGCAACCTGGCGTGGTTCGTGTTCTGGGGCTACCAGCTGTTCATCGTGCTGGCCGCCACCGGCTACCTGCTGGGGTCGACCCAGTCCAAGGAATACGCCGAACCCGAATGGTACGTCGACATCTGGCTGACCATCGTCTGGGTCGCCTTCCTGGCGGTGTTCCTGGGCACGATCGTGAAGCGCAAGGAAAAGCACATCTACGTGGCCAACTGGTTCCTGCTGAGCTTCATCATCACCGTCGCGATGCTGCATATCGTCAACAACCTGTCGATCCCGGTGTCGATCTTCGGGTCGAAATCCGTGCAGGTGTTTTCGGGCGTGCAGGATGCGATGACGCAGTGGTGGTACGGCCACAACGCCGTGGGGTTCTTCCTGACCGCCGGCTTCCTGGGGATGATGTACTATTTCGTGCCGAAACAGGCGGAACGGCCGGTCTATTCCTACAAGCTGTCGATCATCCACTTCTGGGCGCTGATCTTCCTTTATATCTGGGCCGGTCCGCACCACCTGCATTACACCGCGCTGCCCGACTGGGCCTCGACGCTGGGCATGGTGTTTTCGATCATGCTGTGGATGCCGTCCTGGGGGGGCATGATCAACGGGCTGATGACGCTGCAGGGCGCCTGGGACAAGCTGCGCACCGATCCGATCATGCGGATGCTGGTGATTTCGCTGGCCTTCTACGGCATGTCCACGTTCGAAGGGCCGATGATGTCGATCCGCGCGGTCAACAGCCTGAGCCACTACACCGACTGGACCATCGGTCACGTGCATTCCGGCGCGCTTGGCTGGAACGGGATGATCACCTTCGGTGCGCTCTACTTCCTGACGCCGCGCCTGTGGGGCCGCCGGGAGATGTATTCGATGTCGGCGATCAACTGGCACTTCTGGCTCGCCACCATCGGCATCGTTCTTTACGCGGCGTCGATGTGGGTCACCGGCATCATGGAAGGCCTGATGTGGCGTGAAGTCGATGCCCAGGGCTTCCTGGTCAATTCCTTCGCCGACACCGTCGCCGCCAAGTTCCCGATGTACGTGGTGCGTGCGCTGGGGGGGCTGATGTACCTGTCGGGCGCGCTGATCATGGCCTGGAACATCTGGATGACCATCATCGGCAAGGCGCCGTCCAAGGTCGCGGCCGCGACGCCGGCCGAGTGAGGACAAGTAAAATGGCTGATACCGAAAACACGCAAGCGACAGAGGCCCCGAAGAAAGGGTTCCTGAACAAGCACGCCATCCTGGAACGCAGCCCCACGCTGCTGTTCATCTTCTCCTTCCTCGTGGTCACCGTCGGTGGCATCGTCGAGATCGCGCCGCTGTTCTGGCTGGAAAACACGATCGAGGAAGTCGAAGGGGTGCGGCCCTATTCGCCCTTGGAGCTGAAGGGCCGGGACATCTATGTGCGCGAAGGCTGCTATGTCTGCCACAGCCAGATGATCCGCCCCATGCGGGACGAGGTCGAACGCTATGGCCACTATTCGCTGGCGGCTGAATCGATGTACGACCACCCGTTCCAGTGGGGATCCAAGCGCACCGGGCCCGACCTGGCGCGCGTGGGGGGGCGGTATTCGGATGCCTGGCATGTGGATCACCTGGTGAACCCGCAATCCGTGGTGCCCGAAAGCATCATGCCCAAGTATGAATTCCTGCTGGAGACGCCGCTGGACTACGCCCATGTCGAGGATCTGATGAAGACCCACCGCATGGTCGGCGTGCCCTATACCGACGAGATGATCGAGACCGCCATGTCCGACCTGGTCGCCCAGTCCGATCCGGACCGCGACTATGACGCCATGCTCGAACGCTACCCGGGGGCCGCCGTGGCGAATTTCGACAGCCAGCCGGGGGTTTCCGAGATGGACGCGCTGATCGCCTATCTTCAGGTGCTGGGCACGATGGTCGATTTCTCGACCTTCACCGCAGACGCAAGCCGGTAAGGGAGGACGCTATGGACACCTATTCCGCCTTCCGCCACTTCGCGGACAGCTGGGGCCTTCTGGCGATGTTCCTGTTCTTCGTTGGCATGGTCCTTTGGGTCTTTCGCCCCGGCGCCAGCACGTCCCAACGCGACACCGCCAGCATCGTCCTGCGCGACGACAAGCCGGGGCACCGCGAAAGTGATGCCGACCCCGACGATCTCAAGAAAACGGAGACAGCGTGATGGCTGACAACGTGCAAAAGGACCCGGCAACGGGCGTCGACACGACCGGCCACGAATGGGACGGCATCAAGGAGCTGAACAACCCGTTGCCGCGCTGGTGGCTGTGGCTGTTCTATGCCTGCATCGCCTATGCGCTGGTCTACACGATCCTGATGCCGGCCTGGCCGATGGTGCACCGGGCGACCGGCGGGCTTCTGGGTTTTTCCACCCGGGGCCAGGTCGCCGAACAGATTGCGGCCATGAACGAGAAGAACGCCGAGATCACCGCGCAGCTTGCGGCGGCGGACCTGAACACGCTGGATCCGTCCAGCCCGGTCTATCACTTCGGCATGGCCGGCGGCGCCGCCATCTTCCGCGCCAATTGTTCGCAATGCCACGGGGCAGGGGCGGCCGGTGCGGTGGGCTATCCCAACCTGCTGGACGACGACTGGTTGTGGGGCGGTGACCTGGAATCGATCGCCTACACGGTCACCCACGGCATCCGCAACGACGCCGACGGCGATGCGCGCTATTCGCAGATGCCGGCCTTTGGCGAGATGCTGGAAAAACAGGAGATCGCCGACGTGGTCGAATACGTCCTGTCCCTGTCGGGCCAGGATCACGATGCGGCCATGGCCGAACAGGGCGCCGTCGTCTTCGAGGACAATTGTTCGGTCTGCCATGGCGCGGACGGCACCGGCGACCGCGAACAGGGCGCGCCGAACCTGACCGACGCGATCTGGCTGTATGGCGGCGACCGCGACACGTTGCTGCACACCGTCACCTTCGCCCGCTTTGGCGTGATGCCCAACTGGGGCGCGCGCCTGAGCGAGGCCGAAATCAAGGCCGTCGCGCTGTACGTGCACGGTCTTGGCGGGGGCGAAGCGGCGCCTGAGGAGGAATAAGGCCCGCATCTGCCGGGACCGGCAAGGGCGGCGAGGATCCGCGTGGAGGCCTGCCACAGGCTGTCCCCGGTCCCCTGCTTCAAGGTCTCGGCAGACGCCTTCGGTTACCCCGGAAAAGCGCCGGTTCCGCCGGCGCTTTTGCTGTTTCGCGGGCTTCGGACAGGGCCGACCCGGGGGGCGGACACCTGCCGGGGTTCGGCGCAGATCACATCGCCGTGAGGTCAGGGAACCAATCGCCGCCGTCCGTGTCGCGCATTGTCGCACGCCCTTTTGGGAAAGGCGGCAAGGGCCTAGACTGGCGCACGAACCTCGCCGGCGGAACACATTCCGATTGACCCATGTCAAGGCTCCGTGCGCCGGGCGCCAGTATCCCCTGGCAACACTCGAGACAAGGCCGCCAGTTCCATGAGCAACACAGCCCCCGAAAGCCTTTACGCCGCGCGCGAGCCGATCTTTCCCCGCCGCGTGTCGGGCAAGTTCCGCAATCTCAAGTGGTGGATCATGGGGATCACCCTGGGCATCTACTACCTGATGCCCTGGATCCGCTGGGACCGCGGCCCGAATCTGCCCGACCAGGCCGTCCTGATCGACCTGGCGGGCCGGCGCTTCTACTTTTTCTGGATCGAGATCTGGCCCCACGAATTCTACTTTGTCGCCGGACTGCTGATCATGGCCGGGCTTGGCCTGTTCCTGTTCACCTCGGCGCTGGGGCGGGTCTGGTGCGGCTATACCTGCCCGCAGACCGTCTGGACCGACCTGTTCATGCTGGTCGAACGGTGGATCGAAGGCGACCGCAACGCGCGGGTGCGGCTGTGGCGGTCGGACTGGACGGCCAAGAAGCTGCGGCTGAGGATCACCAAGTTCGTGGTCTGGTTCCTGATCGCGCTGGCCACCGGGGGCGCCTGGGTCTTCTATTTCGCAGACGCGCCGACGCTGGCGATGCAGCTGTTCACCGTGTCGGCGCCGGCCGCGGCCTGGACGACGATCCTGGTGCTGACCTTCACCACCTTCGTGCTGGGCGGGTTCATGCGCGAACAGGTCTGCATCTACATGTGCCCCTGGCCGCGAATCCAGGCCGCGATGATGGACCCCGACACGCTGACCGTGGCCTACCGCGACTGGCGGGGCGAACCGCGCGGCAAGCACCGCAAGTCGGAAGACGCCGACAAGCTGGGGGATTGCATCGACTGCATGGCCTGCGTCAACGTCTGCCCAATGGGCATCGACATCCGCGACGGCCAGCAGATGGAATGCATCACCTGTGCGCTGTGCATCGACGCCTGCGACGACATCATGGCCAAGGTCGGCAAGGAACGCGGCCTGATCGACTACCTGGCGCTGTCGGACCAGCCGCGCGAGGAGGCGGGCGAAAAGCCGCGCCCGGTCTGGCAGCACATCTTCCGCACCCGCACGATCATCTACACCGCGCTGTGGTCGCTGGTGGGCGTGGGGCTGGTCTGGGCGCTGTTCGTGCGGTCGGACTTTGACGTCAACGTCACGCCGATCCGCAACCCGACCTATGTCACCATGTCCGACGGGTCGATCCGCAATGCCTACGACATGCGCATCCTGAACAAGTACGGCGATGACCGGCCCTTCCGCATCCAGGTCGAAGGCGATCCGGCGGTTCGGGTCTCGCTTGAGGGCACGGTTTATGAGAACGTGATGGTGCCCGCGAACGAGACCATGTCCCAGCGGGTCTACGTGATCGCGCCGCGCGACGCGGATCCGTCCAGGGCCGACCGGACCGACATCCGTTTCTGGATCGAGGACCTGGTGTCGGGCGAACGGGTCCACCACGACACGATCTTCAACGGAAGAGGCGACGAATGAGCCAGTTCATCCTTACCGGCCGCCACGTGGCGATGATCTTCGGGGCATCGTTCACGGTGATCATCGGCGTCAACATCGCGCTGGCGGTCAACGCGGTGCGGACGTTTCCGGGGCTCGAGACCAGGAATTCCTATGTGGCGAGCCAAAGCTTCGATGCTGACCGCGCCGCGCAGGAAGCGCTTGGCTGGCAGACCTCGGCGCATTTCGAAGGCGACTACCTGGTGGTGCGCTTTGACACCGCCGACGGGCCGGTCGAACCGATGATCACCAGCGCGACGCTGGGCCGGGCGACCGAACGCAAGGACGACCGCGACCTGATCTTTGCCTATGACGGGCAGGCCTTTGTCGCCCATGTGCCCGACCTGGGCGTGGGCAAGTGGGACCTGCGGCTGGAAGCAATGGCCGAGGACGGCACCCGGTTCCGCCGCCGCTTCGACATGCACCACACACCCGCGAGCGGATCGTGAGCGTCGCCGCCTGTCCGGCCTGTGTCGTGGCAGGCCCTGCCGCGGAACAGGCGGGGCGGGGCGCGGGCCAGCCGACCCACCACCTGGTGCTGCCGCAGATCCATTGCGCGGCCTGCATCCGGTCCGTGGAAACCGTGCTGGGCACCCAGCCCGGCATCGACAATGCCCGGGTGAACCTGACCCTGAAGCGCGCGGCGATCACCGCCGAACCGGGCGCCGATCCCACCCCCTGGATCGAAGCGCTGGCCGCCGCCGGGTTCGAAGCCCACGAGGCGCAGGACCTGGCGCCCACCGACGACCGCGCGCGCATGCTGATCGTGCGCCTTGGCGTGGCCGGGTTCGCCATGATGAACGTCATGCTGCTGTCGGTTGCCGTCTGGGCGGGGGCCACGGATGCAACGCGCGACATGTTCCACTGGATCAGCGCCGCCATCGCCATTCCCGCCGCGCTGTTCTGCGCGCAGCCGTTCTTTTCCAACGCCTGGAGCGCGCTGAAGGCGGGGCGGCTGAACATGGATGTGCCGATCTCGCTGGCGATCCTGCTGGCCTGCGGCATGTCGCTGTTCGAGGTCATCGAAAGCGGCGCGCATGCCTATTTCGACGCGGCCCTGTCGCTGACCTTCTTCCTGCTGGCGGGCCGGGTTCTGGACCAGCGGATGCGGTCTGCCGCGCGATCGGCCGCGCGGGACCTGGCGGCACTTGAACCGTCGCGCGTGATCCGGATCGAGGACGGGCAGCACATCAGCCGCCCGGTGTCGGACATCGCCGTGGGGGATCGGTTGTGGCTGGCCGCCGGATCGCGGCTGCCGGTGGACGGCGACCTGCTGTCGGAGGGCGCCGAAGTCGACCGGTCGGCCATCACCGGCGAAAGCCTGTCGGTGCCGCGCGGGCAGGGCGCGCACCTGCTGGCGGGCGAAGTCACGCTGACCGGCCCGATCGAGGTGACCGCCACGGCAGTGGGCGAAGACACCACGCTGCGCCGCATGACCCGCCTGGTCGAGATCGCCGAAAACGCGCGCAGCCGCTACACCAGCCTTGCCGACCGCGCCGCGCGGATCTATGCGCCGGCGGTCCACCTGGTGTCCGTTGCGGCCTTCCTGGCCTGGGTCGTTCTGACCGGCGATGTGCGCCACGCGCTGAACGTCGCCATCGCCACGCTGATCATCACCTGTCCCTGCGCCCTTGGGCTGGCCGTGCCTGCGGTCGCCACGGCCGCCACCGGGCGGCTGTTCCGCAAGGGCTTGCTGGTGAAATCGGAAACCGCGCTGGAACGGCTGGCGGGCATCGACATGGTGGTATTCGACAAGACCGGCACGCTGACCCGGTCGGGCCTGACCCCGCCCGCCGATTTCCCCGACGACCTGCGCCCGGTGCTGCGCGCGCTTGCCGCCGCGTCGGATCACCCGCTGTCGCGCGGTCTGGCGGCCTCCCTTGCCGATGTCACGCCCGCGCAACTGAGCGCCATCGTCGAGGACCCGGGGCAGGGCGTCCGCGCCACGTGGCAGGGCCGTGCCGTCCGCCTTGGGCGCGCCGATTGGGCCGATTGGGCCGGCAGCGACCACGACGGCACCGTGTTTGCCATGGGCGACCAAAGCTGGCCGCTGACCCCGTCCGAACGCCTGCTGGAGGATGCCGCCCCCACCGTCGCAGCGCTGAAGGCGCTTGGCCTGCCGGTCCAGATCCTGACCGGCGACACGCCCGCCAAGGCGCAGGCCATCGCCGCGCAGCTGAACGCGACCGAGGTGCACGCAGGCATGACACCCGACGCCAAGCAGGCCCATATCGCCACCCTGCAGGGCAATGGCCACAAGGTCCTGATGGTCGGCGACGGGCTGAACGACACCGCCGCGCTGGCCTCGGCCCATGCGTCCATCGCGCCGGGATCGGCATTGGAAGCGTCGCGCAACGTGGCCGATATCGTGCTGGTCGCGGGCACGCTGGCGGGGATCGACGACGCCATAACCACGGCCCGGTCCGCCCGCCGCCGCATCCTGGAAAACTTCGCCCTTGCCGCTTGTTACAACGCCATCGCCATCCCCTTCGCGGTGCTGGGCCTTGTCACGCCGCTGTGGGCGGCGCTGGCCATGTCGGCCAGTTCCGTCACCGTCATCCTGAACGCCATGAGGGTCCGCTGATGAACATCCTCGTCATCCTCATCCCCGTCTCGCTGGCCCTGGGCGGCCTGGCGCTGGCCGGGTTCCTGTGGACCATCCGGTCCGACCAGTACGACGACCCCGACGGCGACGCCTGGCGCATCCTGAACGAAGACGACTGACCGCGCGCGCCCCGAAAATCCGCGCCCGCCAAGCCCTTTGTCACGAAACCGCTTAAGACTTTTTGCCTAGGGACCCTGTTGCGGTCTATGGCTATGCTTCGGTATTGGCGTGGGGGGAAGGCACCGTGAAGTCATGAGCCAGGAGAAACCGTCGGATTGGGCCCTCATCATCGATGACCATCCCTTGTTCTGCGATGCCCTGGAACTGACCCTGCGCGCCGTATCCTCGCTGCAGAACATCGCCACCGCCGATTGCATGGCCGCCGCGATGGACACGATCCAGTCGCGCGGCAAACCCTCCCTTGTCGTGCTTGACCTCAACCTGCCGGACGTTAGCGGGCTGGACGGGCTGGTCAAGCTGAAGGGGTCGATCACCCCGTGCCCGATCATCGTGGTGTCGTCGATGTGCGAAAACGCCATGATCTCGGCCGCCCTGCGCGCCGGCGCGTCGGGCTTCGTGCCCAAGCACAGCCGCCGCGTGGTCTTCAAGGAGGCGCTGCAAAGCGTCGCCAACAACGAGATCTACAAGCCCCCCGGCTACGTCGAAACCCCCGACATCGACGACAAGATCGACATCGTGGAACGGCTGGCCTCGCTGACCCGTCAGCAAAGCTGCATCCTCGACCTGATCTGCGAAGGCAAGCTGAACAAGCAGATCGCCTATGAACTGTCGATCGCCGAAACCACCGTGAAGGCCCATGTCACCGCCATCATGCGCAAGCTCGGCGTGCAAAGCCGGACGCAGGCGGTGCTGGTCGCCCAGCAGGCCAAATTCTCCAGCGTCTTGCCTGAAAGCGACTAACGCTCCATTGTACCCAGACGAGAGGCCGTGCCGGCGCAAGATCGGCCTGTCCTCTCAGGGAGGACATATGGATTTCGTGGATCCGAACGACACCGTCGAGAGGCAGAACCAGAAGCTGTCTCGCATCGTCGAAAGCCTGATCCGGCGCGCCGAACATGCCAGCGCGCCGTCGGAACTGGCCTATGCCCAGTTCGAACGGGCCGCCTATCTCGAAGCGCAGATGCTGCAGCAGACGCGGGCGCTGGAACGCACGCTGGACCAGCTGTCGGAAAGCAAGGCGCAGCTGGGGGTGGCCAATATCGCCGCCCGCACCGCGCGCGCCCACCTGTCCGAGGCGATCGAGGCGATTTCCGAAGGCTTCGCGCTGTTCGGCCCCGATGACCGGCTGATCCTGGCCAATTCGCGGTTCTGCGTGAACCTCAGGGACGTGATCCCGCATATCCGCCCCGGCCTGGCCTTCCGGCGCTACCTGGAACTGGTCAGCCAGTCCGACGACCTGGACCTGGGCCACCGCCGATCGCCCGTGGACTGGATGAACTGGCGCCTCGCGCTGCACGACAGCCAGGCCGCCAGCTTCAACGTCACCCTGATGGGCGACCGCTATTTCCAGACCTCGTCGCAGCGCACCGCCAGCGGTGGAACGGTGATCATGCATTCCGATGTGACCGACCTGATCCGGGTCGAACGGCAGGAACGCGACGCACTGATGGACCGCCAGGCGATGCTGCTGCAGGCCACGCTCGACCATCTCGACCAGGGCGTCTGCATCTTCGGCTCCGACGGCCACGCAGTGGGCCAGAACCGCCGGCTGATCGAATTGCTGCACCTGCCGCCGAAACTGGCCGGCGGGCGGCTGTCGACCGCGGTCATGCTGGACCACCTGGGCCGCAGCACCACCTTTCCCATCGGCTTCGGCATCGCCGAACTGGGATTCTGGATGCGCAACGCCGCCCGCCAGCCCCCCATCGCCTTCGAGATCAAGCAGGGCGGGCACACGTTCCTGAAGATCTTCGGCCGCCACATCCCCAGCTGGGGCGTGGTGATGAGCTTTACCGACGTCACCGCCGAACGGCTGGCCAACAACGCGCTGCGCGACCTGAACGAAGGCCTGGAACGCCGGGTCGAGGACCGCACCAAAGCCCTGGGCGAGGCGCTGCGCGACGCCGAACGCGCGACAGCGTCGAAATCCCGCTTTGTCGCGGCCGCCTCCCACGACCTGATGCAGCCGCTCAGCTCGGCCAAGCTGTTCATCTCGTCCATCGCCGACAGTTCCGATGACGAGACGATCCTGAACGTGATCACCAAGGCGGAAACCTCGCTCGCGCATCTCGAACAGATCATCGAGGCGCTGATGGACATCTCGAAGCTGGATGCCGACAAGGTGGTGATGGACCGCCGGCCGATCCCGCTGGAAAACGTCTTCGGCATCCTGCGCGACCAGTTCACGCCGCAGGCGGCGCAGAAGGGGCTGGGCCTGTCGGTGGTGCCCTCATCGTTGCTGATCGAAAGCGATCCGGGCTACCTGCGGCGGATCCTGGAAAACCTGATATCGAACGCGGTGCGCTACACCGACCGGGGCCGCGTCGTCGTGGGCGTCCGCCGGCGCGGCAACACGGCCAGAATCGAGGTCTGGGATACCGGCCGCGGCATGACCGAGGACGAAAAGCGCGTGATCTTCGAGGAATTCCGCAAGCTCGACCCGGGCTCCAGCCCGGCTCAGGGCCTGGGCCTGGGCCTCGCCATCGTCGACCGCGCCTGCGCCTCGCTCGATCACCCCCTGACGGTCCAGTCCACGCCGGGCGTCGGCAGTTGCTTCTCGGTTTCGGTGCCGATCCTCGATGCCTACTGGACGTCGGAAAGGAACCGCATCGACGAAAGCCCCGAACTGGCCGAGCCCAATTGCGACGGCATCATCGTCATGCTGGTGGAAAACGACCGCCAGCTGCGCCGGGCGCTGTCGCTGCACATCGAAGGCTGGGGCGGGTTGGTGGTGCCGGCGGAATCCGCCGAGGACGCGGTCGACCTGATCAACGAGGCCGGCATCCGCCCCGACGCGCTGCTGCTGGACTACCACCTGGGCGAGGGGCCGACGGGCCTGGACGTCTATCACCAGATCTCGCGCCGGCAGGGCCCCTGCGCCTGCCGAATCGTCACCGCCGACCGATCCCGCAACCTGCGCCGCTACTGCGCCGATCACGGGCTCGAGATCCTCAACAAGCCGATCGACCGCGCCAAGCTGCTCGACTTTCTCAACGAGGTCAGCGCCGCCAAGCGTCTGCGGGCCGCCGAGTAACCTGGCGTCAGCGCCTAACCTGCGGGTGGGATTGGGGTATTTTCAAAGAGAAAGAAGCAGCAGATCGTGCTTCTTTCTCTTCTGAAATACCCGGCACGACGGTCGCGCCAGGGCAGCGCCTTCAGACGAAGGTCGTAGGCCAACACCTTGATTTCTCAGGTTCTGAGATCATTTCAACGTGATCGGACAATCCCCTGACAATTCCCTGGCGATGGCCTACAGTATCAAGACAGCGCGACACGCGCTAACAGCCACCACTCCAAAGGAGGACTTCCCATGGCATGGACCAAGCCCAACGCAACCTCGATCGCCTGCGGCATGGAAATCAACATGTACGGCCCCGCGGAAGACGAGGACCACGACCTGTTCTGATCTGACCGATGTTTGTCACGGTACTTGGTGCCGGGGCAGGCGGGGGGGTGCCGCAGTGGAACTGTGGATGCCCCAATTGTTCGGATGCACGGACTGGCAAGATCCCACCGATGACCCAGTCGTCGGTGGGTGTTTCTTTGGACGGCTCGGATTGGGTCGTGCTCAATGCCTCTCCCGACATCCGCGAACAGCTCGCCCGCCAGCCGGATTTCCACCCCCGATCCCTGCGCCACACGCCGATCCACACGGTGGTCCTGACCAATGGCGACATCGATCACATCGCCGGCCTTTTGACCTTGCGCGAAAAGACCCCGTTTCGGGTGCTGGCCACCGCCGAGACGGGCGGGGTCCTTGCGGCGAACTCCGTCTTCGGTGTGCTTGACCGGGACGTGGTGGCGTTTGACACCATCGCGCTGGACACGCCGTTCGAGGCCGCGGGCCTTGCGATCCTGCCCTTCGCCGTGCCGGGCAAGATCCCGCTGTTCCTGGAAGGCGCCGGCATCGCCGGCGACAGCGAGGCGCTGAAGGCGATGGGCGAACAGACCATCGGGTTGCGCATCACCGACGGGGCAAAGGTCGTCTATTACATCCCCGGCTGCGCCGAGATCCCCGACTGGCTGGTCGAGCGGCTGGCCGACGCCGACCTGCTGCTGTTCGACGGCACCGTCTGGGAAAACGACGAGATGGTGCGCACCGGAACCGGCGCCAAGACCGGCGCGCGGATGGGCCATATCTCGATGTCCGGCCCAAGGGGCAGCATCGCCCGCCTGGCCCCGCTGAACACGCGCAAGGTCTTCATTCACATCAACAACACCAACCCGATCCTGCAACCCTCCGGCCCCGAACGCCAAACCGCGGACGCCGCCGGCTGGACCATCGCCCAGGACGGCATGAGGTTCACCCCATGAAGGACATTCCCGACGCCCCCGATGCGGCCACCTTCGAAGCCCGCCTGCGCCAGATCGGCGTCGACCGCTATCACGACAAGCACCCGTTCCATCACAAGCTGCACTCCGGGCAATGCACCATGGACCAGGTCCGCGCCTGGGTGATCAACCGGTATTATTACCAAAGCCGCATCCCCATGAAGGACGCCGCCTTCATGAGCCGCGTGACCGACCACAAGCTGCGCCGCGCCTGGCGGTCCCGGATCGAGGATCACGATGGCGCCGAGGGCCGGATCGGGGGCATCGAACGCTGGCTGAAACTGGCCGAGGGCGTGGGGCTGGACCCCGATTACGTGGCCTCGGAACGGGGTATCCTGCCGGCCACGAAATTCGCCGTCGACGCCTATGTCCGCTACGTGCGCGACATGCCGCTGCTGCAGGCGGTGGCCTCGTCGCTGACCGAACTGTTCGCGCCCAAGATCCATGAACAGCGCATCGCCGGTCTGCTGGCGCATTACGATTTCGCCAATCCCGACACGATCGGCTATTTCCAGAACCGGCTCAAGGAAGCGCCCAAGGATGTCGCCTTTGGCCTGCAATGGGTCATCGACCACGCCGATACGCAGGAAAAGCAGGACGCCGCGGCCGAGGCGCTGATCTTCAAGACCGATGTGCTTTGGGCGCAACTGGACGCGCTGTGGTCCGGCTATGTCGAACCGGGGCGCATCCCGCCCGGCGGCTGGCAGCCGCACGAGGGGCTGTTGTGACCCCCGAGGCAACCGGCGACAGGATCCCCGTGATCCCGCGCGGCGTGCGCCGCCACCACGACGGCGTGCGCGGCCAAGAGGTCCTGTTGGGCCCCGAACGCGCGCTGATGCTGGACCAGACGGCGGTGGCGATCCTGGCCGCCGTCGATGGCGCGCGCAGCCTGGCGGACATTGCCGGCCACCTGTCGGCCACCTACAACGCGCCAAGGGACGTCATCGAACCCGACGTGATCGCCTTTCTCGACGGGCTCGCCGACCAGATGCTGATCACCTATGCCTGACACCGCCCATACGATCATCCAGCCGCCCATCGCCATGTTGGCGGAACTGACCCACCGCTGCCCGCTGGCCTGTCCCTATTGTTCCAACCCGCTGGAGATGACGGCGAAGGACGCCGAGCTGGACACCGACACCTGGGCCGCTGCCTTTCGCGAGGCGGCCGAGATCGGGGTGCTGCAGCTGCACCTGTCGGGCGGCGAACCGGCGTCGCGCCGCGATCTGACGGAGCTGGCGAAGGCCGCGCGCGAAGCGGGGCTTTACGTCAACCTCATCACCTCGGGCATCGGGCTGACCGAAAGGCGGCTGGCCGATCTGGAACCTTACGTCGATCACATCCAGCTGTCGCTGCAGGGCATCACCGCCGCCGTCGCCGACCGGATCGGCGGGTACAAGGGCGGGTTCGACCGCAAGATGCACGTGGCGGAATTGATCGGGCAGATGGGCTTTCCGCTGACGCTGAACGCCGTGATGCACCGCCACAACCTGGACGATCTGCCCGCCACGCTGGACATGGCCGTGCGCCTGGGTGCGCGCCGGATCGAAGTCGCCTGCGTCCAGTTCCAGGGTTGGGCGCTGAAGAACCGCGCCATGCTGCAGCCCTCACGCGGCCAGGTGGACGCGGCCAAGCGTATCGTGGCCAGGGCCCGCAGGGACCTGAAGGGCACATTGGCCATCGATTTCGTGCCGCCCGATTATTATGCCGATTATCCAAAGGCCTGCATGGGCGGCGGCTGGGGCTCGACCGGGTTGAACATCGCGCCCGACGGCAAGGTGCTGCCCTGCCACGCCGCCGAAACCATCCCCGGCCTGACCTTCCAGACCCTGCGCGACGCCTCGCTGAAACAGATCTGGTACGACAGCCCGGCCTTCAACGCCTTTCGCGGCACCGACTGGATGCCGGAGCTGTGCCAGACCTGCGAGCGGCGCGATATCGACTTCGGCGGCTGCCGCTGCCAGGCCATGGCCATCGCCGGCGACCCCACCGCCACCGATCCGGTCTGCCGCAAGTCGCCGCACCGGGCGCTGGTCGACGCCGCGCTGGACATCGACGTGATCGAGGCGCCCGAGCCGGACTTCATCTACCGCAAGCTCTGAGCCGTCCGCGACCCAGCGAACCGCTTGACCTTGGCCGAAAAACCCTGAGTGTGGCGGCCATGGTGGAGGATGAGGATCTTGTTCGCGGCCCGTCCGACGTGGTTCGGACGGCCTCGGTGCACGGAACCGGCCCGGCCGTGGCGACCGACCTGATCGCCGCGCTGGGTGCCGGGCCGTTTGCCCATGTGCTGATCTTCTCGGCGCCGGGCCCCGATTTCGAAGCCCTGGTCGAAGCCGCCACCGCCGCCTGCGATGCGCCCATCAGCGCCTGCACCACGGCGGGAGAGATTTCGCCCCAGGGCTATTGCGACGGCACCACCGTGGCGATGGCCTTTCCGGCGGCCCATTTCGCGGTGGAATTCGTCGAGGTCGCCGACCTGGGCGACATCGACACGCAATCCCTGATCAACGACGTGGTGGCCAAGCGCAACGCGCTGGCGGCCGATCACCCGCGCTGGATGTCGGAATTCGCCTATGCGCTGATCGACGGCGTGTCGATGGGCGAAGAGGCGCTGCTGCGCCAGCTGGCGCCGGGCCTGGCCGGCATGCCGTTCTTTGGCGGATCTGCCGGCGACGGGCGGGCGTTCCGCACGACCTATATCGCGCACCAGGGGCGGGTGTCGACAGGCGGCGCCGTCGTGGCGCTGATCCGGTCGGCCTGCCCGGTGCGGGTGTTCAGCCTGGATCATTTCTCGCCCACCGGACGCCGGTTGGTGGTGACCGGGGCCGAACCCGAAAAGCGCATCGTGCACGAGATCAACGCCGCCCCCGCGATCGAGGAATACGCCCGCCTGCTGGGCCTTGATCCGCAGGACGTCGGCCTGTCGACCTTCGCCGCCCATCCGCTGGTCGTCCGTTTTGGCGACCGCCATTACGTGCGCGGCATCCAGGAAAACCTGGACGGGTCGTTGTCGATGGGATCGGCCATCGACGAAGGCCTGGTGCTGTCGCTGGGCGAGGCGACGGACATCGCCGTCCACCTGCGCGACAACCTGGCGGTCCTGGCGGAACAGGTGAAACCCGAGGCGATCCTGGCCTTCGACTGCATCCTGCGCCGGATCGAGGCCGAGGACCACCAGCTGACCGGCCAGGTATCCGAGATCCTGCGCGATTACCGGGTGGTGGGGTTTTCGTCCTACGGCGAACAGATCGACGGGCTGCACGTGAACCACACGATGACCGGCGTGGCGATCTATCCGCCGGGTCCGGTGCCGGCGGCCGAGGTCTGAAGGGGGGGCTTTCCGCCGTGGGACATTGTTGACGATTGGTTAATTTGCCTCTGGAAGTCATTGATATATATGGATGTGGCTTTTGTCCCACGCGTGGGACAGGTAGGTATTTTTGCCAAGAAGAAGACAGGGGATCGCGCCTTTTCCCCGATGGTGGCGCGTGTAATTCGCGTTGACTTTGTTTGACCGGCGCGGCATGCAATTCCCATGACTTGTCCCGCGCCCCTTCTTTCGACGCTGTATTACCCGCTCCCTTAGGGCGCGGATCGGACATTTCCTTACCGCTGCCTTCCCGGTCAGCGGTTGCAAGGTTCTTCATGCGACGCTGGCCCCTTTTCCCGGACCAGACCCATGATCACCACATCCCCGTCCATCACGCTTGTCGGCTTTGGCGCCTTCGGCCAGCTTCTGGCCGCGCTGATCGCGCCCCATTGCCCGCTGACGATCCACGACCGCGATCCCCTGGCCCGCGCCGCCGCGCGCGCCCTGGGCTACGCTGTGCCGGCCCCGGGCGAGATCCCCGGCGACATCGTTGTCCTTGCCGTGCCGGTCCAGGCGCTGTCGGCCTGCCTGACCGCGATTGCCCCGCTGCTGCGGCCCGGACAGGTGGTGGTGGACGTCTGTTCGATCAAGGAGGAACCGGCGCGGCTGATGCGCCGGATCCTGCCCGACACGGTCGAGATCCTGGGCGCCCACCCGATGTTCGGCCCCCGCAGCGCCGCCGCCGGCATCGTCGGATGCCAGGTGGTGCTGTGCCCGATCCGCGGCCGCCGCTGGCGCCGCTTGGCCGCCTTTCTGCGCCATGTGCTGCATCTTGACGTGGTGCTGGCCACGCCCGAGGACCACGATTGTCAGGCGGCGCTGTCTCAGGCGCTGATCCACATCCTCGCCCACGCGGTACGGCCCTGGGACAACCGCCCCCGGATCCGCACGCGCAGCTACGACCTGTTCGCCGAAGCCATGGCCATGGTGCGGGACGATGCGCCGGAGGTTGTCGACGCGATCACCAGGGGAAACCGCCATGTCGCCCCGCTGCGCCAGAGCCTGATCGACGCATTGGGGCAGGGTCCGATGGACCGGGCGACCGCCCCGTGCTACCGAAATTCATGGCCCACCGGATCCTGATCAGCGCCTGCCTTCTTGGCCAGCCCGTCCGCTATGACGGGCGGGGCCGGCGGCTTGAAGATGACCTTGTCGGCCAATGGCAACGGGCGGGCCTGCTTGTGCCGCTGTGCCCCGAGGTCGCCGGCGGCCTGTCCACCCCGCGCCCCCCGGCCGAGATCGAGCCCGGGGCGCAAGGGCCCGACGTGCTGGCCGGCGCGGCGCGGATCATCGACATCACCGGGCAGGACGTGACGGATACGTTTCGGACCGGCGCTGCCATCGCCGTGGCCACCGCCCGGCAGGAAGGCTGTCGCTTTGCCCTGCTGATGGACCGCAGCCCGTCCTGCGGCAGTTCCCGGATCTATTCCGGCCACCACGACGGTCGGACGCACCCCGGCATCGGCGTCGTGACCGCCGCGCTGAAACAGGCCGGCGTCGAGGTCTTCGCCCCCGACAGCATCGCCCAACTGGCGCGCCGCCTGACCGAAAGTCCCTGACCTGCTGCTTCTTTCTCTTTCCAAATACCCCGGCCCGACGGATCGGACCGGGTGCTCCCTCAAAGTGCGGGCAATCCGGCCGCCGCCCGGCCTTCCGCCGTCTTCAGCGAGAAATCGGTGCCCAGCCAGGCGTCCGCATCGCCTTCGAACAGGAACGCCAGCCCTTGGGCGACCCATTCCGGGGGAATGTGATCCTCCCAGTCAAGTTCGCTCACCGGGTTCAGACCGGAGGCCTTGATCTCGCGCTGCATCTGCGTCGCCACGGTGCCGGGCGACAGGCCCATCACGCGGATGCCACGGTCGGCGTATTCCTTGTGGGTCGCTTTGGTCAGCGACAGAACGGCGGCCTTGGTGCAGCAATAGGCGCTCCAGCCCTCCAGAACGCCGGTGGCGGCCCCGGACGAGATATTGACGATGGTCCCGCCGCCGCGTTCCAGCATGACAGGGAGGGCGGCGTGCAGGCCAAAATAGACGCCCTTGACGTTGATATCGACGGCCGCGCTCCAGGCGGCCGGGTCGGTATCGGCGATGTGGCCGATGGGGTCGATGACGGCGGCGTTGTTGATCAGCCCGTCGAGGCCGCCGAATTCCGCAACCGCGCGATCGACCGCTGTCTTGACGGCTGCCGCATCGCTGACATCGCAGGGCAGGGCGGTGGCGGTTCCGCCGGCTGCGCGGATCTCCTCCGCGATGGTGGCGATGGCCCCGCCCGAACGGGCGGCAAGCACGACGTTGGCGCCTTTGGCGGCGAAATGGCGCGCGGCGGCTTCGCCGATGCCGCGGCTGGCGCCGGTGATGAGGATGGTCTTGTCCTTGAGCCCGGTGGTCATGGGATCTCCTGTCTGTTGGGGATGGCGCAGTCTAGGGCGGGCTTTGGCCGGGGGAAAGCGGGTCGGGTCACGAAGCGGTTGCACGCGGGGCCCGGGACGCGGCAAGAAGGGGCATCAAGGAGACTTTCTCATGCCCGATCCCCAGACAGATCCCCAGACAGATCCCCAGACAGATCAACAGACAGAACCCTGCATCATCTGCTGCGCCATCACCGGATCCCTGCCGACCAAGGCGAACAACCCGGCCGTGCCGATCACCGTGACCGAACAGGTGGAAAGCACGCAGGCGGCCTTTGAGGCCGGCGCCACGATCTGTCATGCCCATGTGCGCAACGACGACCAGACGCCCAGTTCCGACCCCGAGAAATTCGCGCGTCTGAAGGAGGGGCTGGAAAAGCATTGCCCCGGGCTGATCGTGCAATTCTCGACCGGTGGCCGGTCGGGGGCGGGCAAGGAGCGCGGCGGCATGCTGCCGCTGGCGCCGGATATGGCGTCGCTGTCGGTGGGGTCGGTCAACTTCCCGACGCGGGTCTACGAAAACAGCCCGCAACTGGTCGACTGGCTGGCCGAAGAGATGATCAGGTACGACATCAAGCCCGAGATCGAGGCGTTCGACCTCAGCCATATCCTGATGGCGGCGAAGATGTTCGAAGACGGCAAGATCAGGGACACGCCCTATATCCAGTTTGTCATGGGCGTAAAGAACGCGATGCCGGCGGACAAGGTGGTGTTCGATTTCTACGTCGAGACGGTCAAGCGCCTGCTGCCGGGCGCGCCCTGGTGTGCCGCCGGGATCGGGGCGAAGCAGATCGTGTTGAACGAATGGGCCATTGCCGCCGGCGGCCATGCGCGGACGGGGATGGAGGACAACGTGCGGCTGGATCGCGACACGCTGGCGCCATCCAATGCCGCGCTGGTCACCCGCGTGGCCGAGATCGCGGCAAAGCACGGCCGTCCGGTTGCGACCCCTGAACAGGCGCGCAAGATGCTGGGTCTGCGTCCCGTGGCCGCCTGACGCGTTGGACTTCTGGCAGGCGGTCCGTGCCGGCTATCGCCGATGCCTGACCTTCCGGGGGCGCGCCAGCCGGCCGGAGTTCTGGTATTTCGTGCTGTATGCCTTCCTGGGCTCAGTGGTCTGTGGCCGGATCGACCAGGCGCTGTTCGGCGCCTGGGGGCCCGCGCCGGTCTCGACGCTGTTTCTGGTCGTCGGGGGTCTGCCGCTGATTCCGGCGGCCTGGCGGCGGATGCATGACACCGGGCGGTCGGGGGTGTTTGTCCTGTACCCGGCGATCGTCATGATCGGCACGACCACCTTCATCGGCTTCCTGGCCGGCGTCGCGCCCAGTGAGCCGGGGGAAACCTTTGGCCACCTGCGCGAGGCGGTCAGCGCCATCGGCGGCATGATCGCGGCGGGGGCGGTCTTTGTTCTGGCGATATCGCCCTTGCTGGTGATCTGGTGGTTGTCGCGGCCGACCCAGTCGGGCGAGAACCGCTGGGGCCGTCCGGTGGGAGGCCCGGCCCTCAGCCCCGGCGAAACTGGCCGAGGCTGAGCGTCAAGCCAAAGATCAGTGCCGCCGTGCAGACGATGGTAGGCCCGGTCGGCGTGTCCAGCATGAAGGCCCCTGCCAACCCGCCGATCGCGGCGCAGGCGCCGACAAGGCCCGCGCCAATGGCCATGGCTTCGGGCGTGCGCACCAGCGGGCGGGCGGCGGCGGCGGGGATGACCAGCATGGCGCCGATCAGCAGAACGCCCACCACCTTGATCGCCACGGCCACCACCACGGCCAGCGCCAGCGTCAGGATCAGATCCTCGCGCCGGGGATCGAGGCCCGAGGCATAGGCCAGATCGGGGCTGAGCGTCGAGGTCAGCAGCGCCTGCCAGCGCCAGATCATCAGGCCCAGCACCAGCGCGGCGCCGATCCAGATCACGGCGACGTCACCGGCCGTCACCGCCAGGATGTCGCCGAACAGGTAGGCCATCGGGTCCAGCCGGACTTCGGGCAGCAGCGCCACCGCGACTAAGCCGGCCGCCAGCGAGGTATGGGCGGCCACGCCCAGCAGCGTATCCATCGCGTGGCCTCGCCCGGTCAGGGCCGACACCGCGCGGGCCATGGCCAGCGCGACCACCAGGATCGCGGGCATCATCGGCAGGGAAAAGCCCAGCGACAGCGCCACGCCCAGGATCGCGGCATGGGCCGTGGCCTCGCCGAAATAGGACATGCGCCGCCAGACGACGAAGGCGCCCAGCGGGCCGGAGGCCACGGCGACCCCAAGGCCCGCCAGCCCTGCGCGCAGGATGAACGGATCAAGCATCAGGCGCCGGCCCCATGGTCATGGTGATGGTCGTGATCATGGTGATGGTCGTGATCATGGGAATGTTCGTGTCGGTACAGCGCCAGTGTCCCCTGCGTCCCGGTGCCGAACAGCGCCCGGTATTCGGGGGCCGAAGCGACGATATCCGGCGTGCCCTCGCAGCAGATATGCCCGTTCACGCACAGCACCCGGTCCGAGGCCGCCATCACCACGTGCAGGTCGTGGCTGACCATGACGATGGCGCAGCCCATGGTGCGGCGGATTTCCTCGATCCGGCGGTAGAAGGCGGCGGCGCCGGGCTGGTCCAGCCCCTGCGTCGCCTCGTCCAGCATCAGGATGTCGGGCTTGACCAGAAGCGCGCGGGCCAGCAGCACCCGCTGGAATTGCCCGCCCGACAGACGCGTCATCTGGCGGTCGGCCAGGCCTTCGGCCCCGGCGCGTTCCAGCGCGGTGCGCGCCTCGCCCCGGCTGACCCGATGGGGCAGCGACAGGAACCGTTCGACCGTGATCGGCAGCGTCGGATCGATGGCCAGCTTCTGCGGCACGTAGCCGATCTTCAGCCCCGGCTTGCGCGTGACCTTGCCCTGCGCCGGCCGGATCGCCCCGATCAGCGCGCGCAGCAGGGACGACTTGCCCGACCCGTTGGGCCCCACGACGGTGATGATCTCGCCCTGCATGACCTGGACCGACACGTCGTGCAGCACCGTGCGCCCGTCCAGCACCAGGGCAAGGCCCTGCGCCTCGATCAGCGCTGTCATGCGGCGCAGGAGGGGCAGAGGCCTTCGACTTCGACCACCATGCGTTCAATGGTGAACCCGGCGCCGGCCGCCGCATCGCCCAGTTGGCCCCGGGCCAGTTCCGCCTCGGCCTCGGCCACCAGGCGGCAGGAGCGGCAGATCAGGAACACCGGTTTGTGCGACTTGCCCAGGTGCGCGCAGGCGATATAGGCGTTCAGCAGTTCGATCCGGTGGGCCAGTCCGTTCTTCACCAGGAAATCCAGCGCCCGGTAGACCACCGGCGGCTGCGAGCCCAGCTTCTCTTCGGCCAGGGTCGGCAGGATGTCATACGCCCCCATCGCGCGATGCTCGGCGAGCAGGATTTCCAGCACCCGGCGGCGGACCGGCGTGAACTGCAGCCCGTCCTCGGCGCATTGCGCCTCGGCCGTGGCCATGGTGTCGGTGATGCAGCGATCGTGATCGTGGGTGTGGAAACCGATGGTGGACATAAGGCGGATTGGCTCGCGGTTCGGGGTTGATATGTTGTAACGGCCTGTCTAGTGACTGCACCACCCGTTATATTGTAACGACCTGAGGTTGTCCATGCGCCGTCTCCTGACCCTTTTGCTGCTGTGCGCCACACCGGCTATGGCCGAACCGCCCCGGATCGTGGCGGATATCGCGCCGGTCCAGTCCCTGGTGGCGACGGTGATGGCGGGGGTCGGCACGCCGGAGCTGTTGATCCCGGCGGGGGTGTCGCCGCATGACCTGTCGCTGAAACCGTCCCAGGCCCGCGCCCTGGGCCACGCCGGCCTGGTGGTCTGGATGGGGCCGGAAATGTCGCCCTGGCTGGGCCGCGTGCTGGAGGCGAACGGCGCCGCGCAGATGCCGTTGATCCGGGTGCCGGGCACGACGGTGCTGGCGTTCCGGGAAAACGCGCTGTTCGGTGACGATCACGACAGCCATACCGAGGGCGGCCATACCGAGGACGGCCATGACCACGGCCACGGCGGGATCGACCCCCATGCCTGGCTGGACCCCGACAATGCCGTGATCTGGATGCAGGCCCTGGCCGAGCGGCTGGCGCAGATGGATCCCGAACACGCCGACCTGTACCGCGCGAATGCCACGGCGGGGGTGGCCGACCTTCGGGCGCTGACACGGAAGATGACCGACCAGCTGGCACCGGCCCGTTCCGTCGGCCTGATCGCCTTTCACGATGCGTTCCAGTACCTTGAGGCGCGGTTCGGCCTGCACATGGTGGGCTCTGTCACCCCCGGCGACGACAGCGACCCGGGCCCGGCCCGCATCTCGGCGCTGCGCGCGGCCGCGCAGGCGGGCAAGGTGGTCTGTGCCTTTGCCGAGCCGCAGTTCAACCCCGGCCTGCTGGAGGCCGTGACCGAGGACGCCGGGTTGCCGGTGGCCGTTCTGGACCCGCTGGGGGCGACGATAGAACCGGGGGCGGGGCTTTACGCGGCGATGATGTCGGGCATGGCCGATGCCATCGCGACCTGCGTCGCTCAGGCCGGCAAGGGCGAATAGGTCGCGTCCAGCCGCGAACGCAGGTAGTCGGCGCCGCTGATGGCGGGGTATTTCGGCGCGCCGGTGCCGGGCAGGGCGGTGATGACGCTGTCCGGGTTGGGATCCAGGAAAAACGCGATCGACCGGCGCGGCCGGGGCGGCGGCAGCACGCGGTGAGGGGTCGACACGTAGATGTCGTTCGACCAGCGCGCCAGGCAATCGCCGATATTGACCACGAAGGCGCCGGGGACATGGGGCACGTCCATCCAGTCGCCGCCCCGTGGCTTGACCTGCAGCCCCGGCACGCCGTCGCACATCAGCAGCGTGACGGACCCGTAATCCGTATGCGCCCCCGCGCCGATCCCTTCG
The DNA here is from genome assembly GCA_003217735.2 of Marinibacterium anthonyi. Taxonomy (GTDB): domain Bacteria; phylum Pseudomonadota; class Alphaproteobacteria; order Rhodobacterales; family Rhodobacteraceae; genus Marinibacterium; species Marinibacterium anthonyi. The sequence continues at coordinate 2,217,524 of CP031585.1, forward strand.
GTGGACGCCGGGTAGGACAAGACGCGCAAGGTCGCCATCGGGGCCGAGAAATGCGGCGGAAAGAATCCTCTGGGCAGGCCCAGATCCGCCTCGAACGCCGCGTGCAGTTCTGTGCCAAGGCGCAGCACCGCGTCGTAATAGCCCAGCAGCGTGTCGCGGAACCCGGGCTGGTCGGGCCAGACGTTGACGCCGCGAAACGGCTCGCCGGCCAGGACGCGCGGGTCGTCGGCGGGCAGGTCAAGCCCGACGTTGAACGCCTCCTTCCGGTCCATCTGTCCGCTCTTTTCGTCCAGCGACTCGGACCCCATGGCCGCCCACCCCCGGTTGTGCGGGCTTTGCCGGATATCCAGCGGCGCCTTTTCGGCCTGCGGCCTGGCAAAGAAGGTTTCGGCCTGCGCGAAGACCTCCGCGATCAGCGTCCCGGCGATGCCATGACCCGTCAGCAGAAAGAACCCGGTGTCGCGGCAGGCATGGCCCAGGTCGGCGACAAACCCGGCCGCATCGGTGCCCGAGGCATAGCGTTGCCAGTCGAGAATGGGGATATCGGTCGTCATCGGGACACTCCGCGTGAATGGGACCAGCTTGCGTAACCGGTTGGATTTCGTCGCGCGGAACGGCGCGTTCGGCACGGTATTGCTCGCGGTCTGCCTGGTTTTCAGGCAGGATGCCTTTGGGCTGGGCGGTTGACGGGCGGGCATTCGATGCGGCGGACTGGGCTCGATTGACTCAGGCGCGGGCCCCCACGGACAGTCCCGGCAAGACAATCAGGGGGTGTGGCATGAGTGTGACGACGATTCAGACGGGCAATGGCCCGCGTGCGTTCTTTTCTTCGGGGACCGAGGCCAAGGTGCCGCCCTTCGAGGAAATCCCGATGATCGATTTCGCGTTGATGGACAGCGATGATGCGGCGGACCGGGCCAAGGTGGGCGAGGCGGTGCGCAAGGCCTGCACCGAAGTCGGGTTCTTCTATGCCAGGGGTCACGGCATGGCGCAGGAGGTCATCGACGCCACCTTCGCCGCCGCACACCGGTTCTTCGACCTGCCCATGGACGAAAAACAGGCGATCTCGGTCAAGAAATCGGATGCGATGCGGGGCTACACGCCGCTGCTGGGCGAAAACACCGACCCGGACAACAACGGCGACCTGCACGAAGGCTTCGACCTGGCGCTGGACCTGGCCGAGGACGACCCCGACGTGCAGGCGGGCGTCTATGGCTATGCGCCCAACCAGTGGCCGGATCTGCCGGGGTTCCGCGATCCGCTCGTGGCCTATCACGCGGCGGCGCAGGCGGTGGGGCGCAAGATCTTCCGCGCCTTCGCCCTGGCGCTGGAACTGCCCGAGAATTTCTTTCTCGACAAGATCACCAAGCCGATGGCCCACATGCGGGTGCTGCACTATCCCGATCAGAACGCCGCCCCCGGCGAGAAGCAGATCGGCATCGGCGCGCATTCGGATTACGAATGTTTCACCATCCTGTGCACGGACGAAAAGCCGGCGCTGCAGGTGCTGAATTCGGCCGGGGACTGGATCCAGGCGCCGCCGGTGCCGGGTGCCTTCATCGTCAATGTCGGCGACCTGATGGCGCGCTGGACCAACGATTACTTTCAGTCGACGGTGCACCGGGCGATCAACCAGACAGGCCAGGAGCGGTATTCGATCCCGTTCTTCTTCGGTGTCAACAGTCAGGAGGTGGTGGAGGTCCTGCCAACCTGCCAATCCCCTGAAAACCCGCCGAAATACAAGCCGATCACCTGCGCCGACTATGTCAGGAGCCGGTTTGACGCCACCTATGCCCACCGCATCGGCGAGGCCACGGAGTAAACTCCGGGTCCATAAAAACAAGACGTCCAACAGGAGATCCCCGCATGATCATCAAACCCGGTCTGTCGCGCCGCGCGCTGCTGGCTTACGCTGGCGCCGCCGGCCTGACCGCCGCCTTGTCTGCCGCCTTGCCCGCCGCCGCCTTCCAGATCGAGGGCGCGCCCAAGGTCGCCTTCATCTATGCCGCCACCGCCCGCGACGGCGGCTGGAACGAGGCGCTGGACAACGCCCGCCAGACCGTCGAATCCGAATTGGGCCTGGACATTGCCGTCGTCGAAAGCGTGCCTGAAGAGGCGACCGCGCTGAAGAACGCCGTCGATCTGTTCGTCAGCCGTGGTTTCAACGTGATCGTGGCCACCAGCTACGGTTATTCCGAAGGCATCCTTGAAGCGGCGCAGACGCACCCCGACGTGGCCTTCCTGAACGCCTCGGGCGCGACCAACGCCGCCAACCTCGAAGGTTTCTACACGCGTACCTACCAGGGCTGGTACCTGGCCGGAATGGCGGCGGCTTCGGCATCGAATTCGGGCAAGATCGGCATCATCGCGGGCTTTCCCGTCGGCGTGGTGAACTGGGACGTCAACGCCTTTGCCCTGGGCGCCCAGGCGGTCAACGCCGATATCCAGACCACGGTCGTCTACACCAACTCCTGGTGGGACCCGGTCAAGGAAGGCGAGGTCGCGCAGGCGATGCTGGACCAGGGCATCGACGTGATCGGCAACAACCTGTCCTCGGCCGCGCCCTTCATCGCCGCCGAAAAGGCCGGGGCCAAATCGATCGGCTTCCAGCTGGACATGTCGCAGCACGCGCCGACGGGGCACCTGACGTCGGTCGTGTTCCACTGGGACCAGTACCTGGAACCGACCCTGGCCGCGATCCAGGACGGCAGCTGGAAGCCGTCGGAATGGGGCGCGTTCCCGGGCATGGCGGACGGAACCGTTGGCATCACGCCGCTGTCCGTTGACGTGCCCGAAGACGTGCGGGCCAGGATCGCCGAGACCGCCGCCGCCATCGAGGCCGGCACATTTGAGGTCTTCGCCGGACCGATCAAGGCGCAGGACGGCACCGTCGTGGTGCCCGAGGGCGAGGTGCTGGACGATGGCGGCCTCTGGGGCATGGAATTTCTTGTCGAGGGCGTGACCGGCACGGCAAACTGACGCTGTGACAGAATCTGTAAATATCGTCAAGTCGGCTCAGACCGGTGAGATTGCGGCGCTCCGGATCTTCGGGGCGTCGAAATCCTTTGGCGATCACCTTGTCCTGGATCAGGTCGATTTCGACCTGGCGGCGGGCGAGGTTCACGCGCTTCTGGGCGAGAACGGCGCCGGAAAATCGACGCTGATGAACATCCTGTCGGGGATCTATGCGGCCGATGCGGGCCGGATCGAAATCGACGGCGCGCCCGTTTCGGTCAGCGGCCCGGCCGCCGCCGTGGCGCTGGGGATCGGCATGGTTCACCAGCATTTCAAGCTGGTGCAGCCATTCACCGGGCGGGAAAACCTGCACCTGGCCGCCTCCGGCTTGCCGGTAGTGCCGCCGCGCGCAACGGTGGAGGCGCAGATCGGCGAGCTTGAGGCGCGATCGGGGTTGAAGGTGCCGCTGGACGTGCCGGTGGCGCGCCTGTCGGTGGCCGAACAGCAGCGGATCGAGATCCTGAAGGCGCTGCTTCTGGGCGCGCGGATCCTGGTGCTGGACGAACCCACGGCGGTGCTGACCGATGCCGAGGCGGACCTGCTGCTGGTGCTGGTGCGCGACCTGGCCGCGCAGGGGCACGCGATCATCTTCATCACTCATAAACTTCGCGAGGTTATATCCGCCGGTGACCGGGTGTCCGTGCTGCGGCGGGGCAGGATGGTGCTGGCGAACCGCCCGGTCGAGGATGTGACCCGCGACGATCTGTCGACGGCGATGATAGGGGCGATAATGGGGGCGCAGTCGGTGGCGACGTCCCGACGGGGCAGGGCGCGCCCCGGGCCGGACCTGTTGCGGATCGCCGGCATGAGCGTGGCGGAGGGCGGCGGGACCTTCGTGACGGGGGCGGACCTGACCGTGCGCGCGGGCGAGATCCATGGCCTGGCCGGGGTCGGCGGCAATGGCCAGGGGGAACTGGCCGAAGCGATCCTTGGCTTGCGGGCGCTGGCCGGGGGAACGGTGTCGCTGTCCGGGCACGACCTGGGCGGCGCCTCTGTGGCACAGCGGCGGCGGCTGGGCCTGCGGTACATCCCGGCGGACCGCAGCGCGGATGCGCTGGCGCCGAACGTGACGCTGGCCGATAACCTGTCGGCGACGACCGTGCGCACCGGGGCTCTGGGCCGGGTCCTGGTGTCGCCCCGTCGGATCGGCGCGCATGCCGCGGAACTGATCGGGGCGTTCGGGATCGCCGGGGCCGCGGGCGGGGCCCGGCGTCCGGTCCGGCTGCTGTCGGGGGGCAATGCGCAGAAGGTGGTGCTGGCGCGTGAGATCGACGCCGACGCGCGGCTGATCATCGCCCATTCGCCGACGCGCGGGCTGGACGTGGCGGCCTGCGCCTATGTGCATGACCGGCTGATCGAGGCGGTCGCGCGGGGCGCCGGGGTGCTGCTGATCTCGGAAGACCTTGAAGAGGTGCTGATGCTGTCGGACCGGATATCGGTCATCAGCCGGGGTCGGATCGCCACCACGCCGGACGGACGTCCCGACCGGGTCCAGATCGGGGAGCTGATGCTGGGCCATGCTTGACGCGGTGACATTGGAACGTCGCCAGGGCGCGGGCGCGGTGTTGAACGGCGTGACCTATGCGGGCGCGCTGGCGGTCGGCCTGGGGCTGTCGCTGGCCGTGCTCGTGGCGGCGGGCGTGCCGACCGGGGCGCTGTTCGAGGAACTGGTGGTGCAGGTGTTCCTGTCGCCCGCGGGGTTGGCGCGGACGGTGACGATGGCGACGCCGATGATGCTGGGTGCGCTGGCCGCGGCGCTGTGCCTGCGGCTGAAGTTCTGGAACATCGGGATCGAAGGGCAGCTGTGGCTGGGCGCGATCTGTGCCACTGGTGTTGCCCTGTACGACATCGGTGGGCCGCTGAAGCTGCCGCTGATGATGGTCGCGGCGATGGTGGGCGGCGCGCTGTGGATCCTGCCGTCGGCGTTTTTGAAGATGTGGCTGGGCGTGTCCGAGGTGATCGTGACGCTGCTGATGTCCAACATCGCCTTTCTGTTCCTGCAGCACCTTCTGTTCGGCGCTTTCGGCGATCCGACGTTCAACTTCCCGACCTCTCCGGTTTTTGACGCGGGCGAACGGCTGGTCCGGTTCGGGTGGGGCGACGTGAACGGCGGGCTGGTACTGGCGCTGTTGGCGGTGATCGTGGCGGCGGTGGTGCTGGGGTGGACGCGGTTCGGCTTTGCGGTGAAGATCGCGGGCGACAACCCGAGGGCCGCGCTGGCGCTGGGGTTTCCGACGGCGCGGGTGCTGCTGGTGTCGATCCTGGCGGGTGGCGCGATGGCGGGGCTTGCGGGCGGCGTGATCGTCGCGGGGACCGAATTTCGGCTGACCCAGGCGGTGGGGTGGAACATGACCTTCAACGGGATCGTCATCGCGGCGCTGGCGCGCAACACGCCGATCTGGATCCCCGTGGTCAGCCTGTTCATCGCCGGTCTTTACGCGGCCGGCGCATCGCTGAAGGTGTTCTACGGCGTTTCCGAAGGGATCGTTCTGATGGCGCAGGGGATCATCCTTCTGGCGCTGGTGACCGGATCGTTCGTGACAACCTACCGGGTGCGGATCGCGCGGAGGGGACTGGCATGACGATGGCGCTGACCGCCTGGCTGGGGGCGATGCCCGGCTTCATGACGCCCCTGCTGTTGGCCGCGCTGGGGTTGCTGCTGTGCGAACGGGCCGGGATCCTGAACCTCGGCGTCGAAGGCGTCATGGCCCTGGGCGCGATGGTCGGCGCGGCGGCGTCGCTGGCGGGCTGGGGGCCCTGGGCGGCGATGGGCGCCGGCGCCCTTGCGGGGCTGGCGATTTCGCTGCCGTTCATGGCGGCGGTCGTCGTGTTCCGGGCGCCGCAGATCCCGGCGGGTCTGGCGCTGGCGGCGATCGCGCTGGGGGCCTCGGCGGCACTGGGGCGTGAAGCGTCGCACAAGCCATTCCCCGGACTGGATAATCTTGACTGGTTCGACGAGCTGGATCACCTGCCCGTGGTGGGCCGGATGCTGTTCCGCCAGGACGGGATGGTTTATGTTTCGCTGATCCTGGCGGTGCTGATCGCCCTGTGGCTGATGCGCACGCGCAAGGGTCTGCGGTTGCGCGCCGTGGGCGAGGATCCGGCGACGGCGGATGCCTCGGGTGTCGATGTACAGTTGTATCAGCTGGGCGCGGTGGGCGTCGCCAGCCTGCTGATCGGGGCGGCGGGGGCCTACCTGTCGGTTGGCGGTTCGAACATCTGGACCGAAGGCATGGTGGCGGGGCGCGGCTGGATCGCGCTGGCGCTGGTGGTCTTTGCGCAATGGTCGCCGATCCGGGCGATCGCGGGCGCGGCGCTGTTCGGCGGGGCCGAGGCGCTGATTCCGCGGCTGCAGGCCATGGGGGTCGAGGTGCCGGTGTACCTGCTGTCGATGCTGCCCTATGTGCTGACCATCGCGGTTCTGGTGCTGATGGCGTTTTCCAGACGCGCGCGACAGGCGGAACCGGGGTTCCTGGGGCGGGCCTATATCCGGCAGGACCGGTAGGCCAGCGCCCTTTGTTCAGGCCCTTGGTTCAGCGCCCCTGGTTCAGGCGGCGCGGGGCAGGTCCATGTCGCAATCCAGCGCCAGGTGCCAGCCCTTCCGGCAGCCGGCGCGCATCGTGGCGCCGTCGAAAAGCCGGGCGAATCCGTCGTGGACCAGGTCGACCCGCGTGCCGTTGCCTTCGGGCAGGAAGGTGACCGAAACCTGCGTCGCCTGCGACGGATCGCGGCCCGCGTGCCAGTCGAAGGCCAGCCGCGCGCCCGGCGTCCAGTCGGTGATCGTCGCCCAGTCGGTGATGACGCCTTCGGTCGAGGTTTCATAGATCCGGCCGCCTTCGCGGGGCTCGACCGTCAGGTCTTCGGGCGGCCGAGACGCGGCGGAGTGCCGGGTCAACGGCCACCAATCCGCCATGCCTTCGGCAAACAGGGTAAACGCCGCATCGGGCGAAAGCGGGACCAGCACGGTCTTTTCGACGGGCGCGAGCGGGGCGATATCCTCGGGCATGGTCAGTCTCCTCTTTCGCGGGCGGCGTCATGTGCGGCGGACAGGAAGGCAGAAAGCGCGTCGTCCCACAAGCCATCAAGATAGGTGCGCAGCGCCTTAACGCCACCGGGCGACAATTGGTACAGCCGCCGCGTGCCCGCCTGTCGCACCTCGAGCAGGCCGGTATCCGACAGGACCCTCAGATGCTGCGACACCGCCGGTCGCGACACCGGCAGCCCGTCGGCCAGCGCCCCGACCGCAAGCGCGCCGCCGCGCAGACGCGTCACGATGGCACGGCGGGTGGGGTCGGCCAGGGCGGCCAGCATGGCCTCGGCATCTTTGTAAGTCATGGCTTACGGTAAGTCTGGGCTTACAAAAAGTCAACCTCAAGCCGAACTGGCCCTTGAAGCCCCGGAAACGCGTGACTAACATCCCCTGAAGACCAACGGGCACCGCCCGCCACAAACAAAGCAGGCTTCATCTCATGCGCGATCCCATTGATACTTACATGAACACCCTTGTCCCGATGGTCGTCGAACAGACATCACGGGGCGAGCGGGCCTATGACATCTTCTCGCGCCTGCTGAAGGAGCGGATCATCTTCATCAACGGCCCGATCCATGACGGCATGAGCCACTTGGTCGTTGCGCAGTTGCTGCACCTGGAGGCCGAGAATCCGTCCAAGGAGATCTCGATCTACATCAACAGCCCCGGCGGCGTGGTGACCAGCGGTCTTTCGATCTATGACACGATGCAGTATATCCGCCCCAAGTGTTCGACCCTGGTGATCGGGCAGGCGGCGTCGATGGGGTCGCTGTTGCTGGTCGGTGGCAACGCGGGGATGCGGTATTCGCTGCCCAACAGCCGGATCATGGTGCACCAGCCGTCCGGCGGGTACCAGGGGCAGGCGTCGGATATCATGATCCACGCGGCCGAGACGCAGAAGCTGAAGGACCGTCTTTACGATATTTACGTAAAACATACCGGTCAGTCGAAGAAGGCGGTAGAAAAGGCTTTGGACCGCGACAACTTCATGTCGCCGGAAGAAGCGAAGGAATGGGGCCACATCGACGAGATCGTCGAAGCCCGCGAATCCGGGACGGAAAGTGGCGCCTGATTGCGCAGCAGCCCGCCCAAGGCCCCCTCGTGCCATGTCACGAGGGGAGCAATTTAAGATTGTGGTGTCCCCCAATGCTGGCCTAAGCTGGCCGGACAGGTGGGCGGAAGCGCAGACGTGAGTGCAGACTTGGACGAGCGGCTGCCAGACAGCAGCGGCCGAAAGGTAGACGATGGCGACGAACTCCAGCGGTGATAACAAGAACACCCTCTATTGCAGCTTCTGCGGCAAGAGCCAGCACGAGGTGCGCAAGCTGATCGCGGGTCCGACGGTCTTCATCTGTGACGAATGCGTCGAACTGTGTATGGACATCATCCGCGAGGAGACCAAGGCCAGCGGCCTGAAGTCGTCCGACGGGGTGCCCACACCGAAGGACATATGCGAAGTTCTTGACGATTATGTGATAGGCCAGGCGACGGCGAAACGTGTGCTGTCGGTCGCGGTTCACAATCACTACAAGCGTCTGAACCACGCCCAGAAGGCCGGCAACGACATTGAACTGGCCAAGTCGAACATCCTGCTGATCGGCCCCACGGGCTGCGGCAAGACGCTGCTGGCCCAGACGCTGGCGCGCATTCTCGACGTGCCGTTCACCATGGCGGATGCAACGACCCTGACCGAGGCCGGCTATGTCGGCGAGGATGTGGAAAACATCATCCTCAAGCTTCTGCAGTCGTCGGAATACAACGTCGAACGCGCGCAGCGCGGCATCGTCTACATCGACGAGGTCGACAAGATCACGCGCAAGTCCGAAAACCCGTCGATCACCCGCGACGTGTCGGGCGAAGGCGTGCAGCAGGCGCTGCTGAAGCTGATGGAAGGCACCGTGGCCTCCGTGCCGCCGCAGGGCGGCCGGAAACACCCGCAGCAGGAATTCCTGCAGGTGGACACCACGAACATCCTGTTCATCTGCGGCGGCGCATTCGCCGGGCTTGACCGGATCATCGCACAGCGCGGCAAGGGGTCCGCGATGGGCTTTGGCGCCGATGTGCGTGACAATGACGAACGCGGCGTGGGCGAGATCTTCAAGGACCTCGAACCCGAGGATCTGCTGAAATTCGGCCTGATCCCGGAATTCGTCGGCCGTCTGCCGGTTCTGGCCACGCTTGAGGATCTGGACGAAGACGCGCTGGTCGAGATCCTGACCAAGCCCAAGAACGCCCTGGTCAAACAGTACCAGCGGCTCTTTGAACTTGAAGACACGGAACTGCAGTTCACCGACGATGCGCTGTCCGCCATCGCCAAGCGGGCGATCCAGCGCAAGACCGGGGCCCGCGGGCTGCGGTCGATCCTGGAAGACATCCTGCTGGACACGATGTTCGACCTGCCGGGCCTGGACAGCGTGACCAAGGTGGTCGTCAACGAAGAGGCCGCGAATTGCGATGCCGCGCCGCTGATGATCCACGCGGAAGAAAAGGGCTCGGCCACGGCGGGCTAAGACCCGGGTGGACGAGGACGGATATGGCCGGTGCCCCAGAAGGGCATCGGCCTTTTCATTTGGCACAGGTTCATTTGGCACGGGTTCATTTGGCATAGGCGGGATTCGGGCGACACCGGATCCGATGGGGCAGGGATCATGAGCGTCAGACATGTTTCGACCGGGTCACCCTTTGAGGCGAAGATCGGCTATTCGCGGGCGGTGATCGCCGACGGCTTGGTCCACGTGGCGGGCACCACCGGGTACGATTACGGAAAAATGATCATGCCCGATGACGTCACCGATCAATGCCGCAATGCGCTGGCCACCATCGCCGCCGCCCTGGCCGAGGGTGGGGCATCGCTGGATGACGTGGTGCGCGTGCGGTACATCCTGCCTGACAAGGCCGATTGGGAACCATGCTGGCCGATCCTGAGCGACGCCTTTGCCAGGGCGCTGCCGGCCGCCACGGTTTTCTTCGCCGGGCTTCAGACCCCGGAAATGAAGATCGAGATAGAAGTGACTGCGCGGGTTCCGTAACCCCGCGCCCGACCGACCGCAGACTGCCCACTGGACGTTGCCGCGTGCATGGGTCATACCCGTTTCAAAGGATCGCCGAGAGGTATCGCATGTCGTTCTTGAACAAGCTGAGCCAGGCCTTCACCTGGTGGAATGGTCAGACCGTTGGCACCCGGATCTTCACCTCGCGCCATGGGCAGAAGGTGGGGGAGGATGCGCAGGGCAACATCTTTTACAAGATGGCGGATGATTCCAGGCGGTGGGTGATCTTCAACGGCGAGATCGAGGCCAGCCGCATTGATCCTGAATGGCATTCCTGGCTGCACCGCACCTCGAACGTTCCGCCCAGCGAGAAACCGCTGGCTCACAAATCCTGGGAAAAACCGCACCAGGAAAACCTGACCGGCACCATGCTGGCCTATGCGCCCGCCGGATCGATCCGCCGGGTGCATCCGGTCGAACGGTCCGATTACGAGGCCTGGAGCCCCGAATAATGTCTTCCCATTCCGTGACTGAAATCACCGTGGGCGGTGTCGTGCTGGCTGCGGCGCTTGCCTTCGGACTTTACGCAACACAGACCACCGGCCTGGGCGCCCGCACCGGCGGATCCTACGAATTGTCCGCGTCGTTCCGGTCGCTCGAGGGCGTGAGCGTCGGCACCGACGTGCGCCTGGCCGGCGTCAAGCTGGGCACCGTGACCGGTGTCGACCTTGACCCGACGACCTATCGCGCCAAGACCACGTTTTCGGTGCGCAAGGGAATCGAGATCCCCGATGACAGCTCTGTCGTGATCTCCTCCGAAGGTCTGCTGGGCGGCAATTTCGTCGAAGTCATGCCCGGCGGTTCGCCCTTCTTCTACGAGGCCGGCGACGAGGTGACCGATACCCAGGGCGCGGTCAGCCTGATTTCGCTGCTGGTGAAATTCGTCACCGCTTCCGGATCGTCGAATTGAAACACCTGGCTGTCGTTCTGTCCCTGCTCCTGGCCTGTTCGGCCCAGGCGCAGGAGGTGGCCGTCAGCGGGACGGGTGCGGTGGTGCGGGCGCTGGACAAGGTCAACGGCCAGACCGTCGACGTGGAAATCCCGTCCGGCTACGGGGCCGAAGTGTTTGGCCTGATGGTCGAAATGGCCGAATGCCGCTATCCGGCCGACAACCCGACAGGCGATGCCTTTGCCTATCTCGTGGTGCGCGAGACGTCGTCCGAAGACGCGATCTTTGCCGGCTGGATGATCGCCTCGTCGCCCGCGCTGAACGCGCTGGATCACCCGCGTTACGATGTCTGGGTATTGCGCTGTATGACGTCCTGAGCGGACGGTATCGGCGGGCCGGTGAAATCGCCCCGGCGATAAAGCGCATCGCGCAGCTGCCGGTGATAGGCCGTGCGCGAAATTTCGACAGCGCCAAGCGAGGCCAGGTGGTCCGTCACGAATTGCGTGTCAAACAGGGTAAATCCGCCCTGGCGCAGCCGATCCACCAGGTAGGCCAACGCGATCTTTGACGTGTCGGTGCGCCGCGAAAACATGCTTTCGCCGAAGAAGGCCGACCCCAGCACCACGCCGTAGACGCCGCCAACCAGGTCGGATCCTTCCCAGACTTCCAGCGAATGGGCATGGTTCGAATGGAAGAGCGAGATGTAATGCGACCGGATTTCGGCGTTGATCCAGGTTTCGGCCCGGTCGGCGCAGCCGTCGACGACACCGGCGAAATCGGTGTCGATGGTCACCCGGTATTCTTCCTTGCGCAACCGGCGGGCCAGGCTGCGCGAGATGTGGAAATGGTCCAGCGGGAAGACGCCACGCCGCTTGGGATCGACCCAGAAGATCTCCGGGTCTTCGCGGTGTTCGGCCATCGGGAAGATGCCGATGGAATAGCCATGCAGCAGGATTTCGGGGGAAAGGCTCATGCCCTTGCCCCCGTGGCAGCCCCCGGCCGGGGGCCGCGCCGGATCAGCCGTGGGCGCGCTGTGTCTCCAGCCACGTCTCGAGCCAATGGATGTTGTAGTCGCCGTTCAGGATGTCGGGTTCTTCCAGCAGCGCATGGAAGAGCGGGACGGTGGTGTCGATTCCGTCGACGATCAGCTCGCCCAGGGCGCGTTTCAGGCGGGCCAGCGCTTCGGGGCGGTCGCGGCCGTGCACGATGAGCTTGCCGATGAGGCTGTCGTAGTAGGGCGGGATCGAATAGCCGTTGTACAGCGCGCTGTCCATGCGCACGCCCAGGCCGCCGGGCGCGTGAAAGACCGATACCTTGCCCGGGCAGGGCGAGAAATCGGGCAGCTTTTCGGCGTTGATCCGGACCTCGATCGAATGGCCGCGGATCGACAGGTCATCCTGGCCGAAGGACATCGGCAGGCCGGCGGCGACACGGATCTGTTCGCGCACCAGGTCGACATCGAAGATCGATTCCGTCACCGGGTGTTCCACCTGCAGGCGGGTGTTCATCTCGATGAAGAAGAATTCGCCCTTCTCGTAGAGGAATTCGATCGTCCCGGCGCCGATATAGTTGATCTTGGCGACCGCGTCGGCGCAGATCTTGCCGATCTTGGCGCGTTCCTCGGCCGTGATGCAGGGACCGGGCGCTTCCTCGAACACCTTCTGGTGCCGGCGCTGCAGCGAACAATCGCGTTCGCCCAGGTGCACCGCGTTGCCCTTGCCGTCGCCAAAGACCTGGATTTCGATATGGCGCGGCGTGGTGAGGTATTTCTCGATATAGACCTCGTCGTTGCCAAAGGCGGCCTTGGCCTCGGACCGCGCTGTCATGAAGGCGCTTTCGATGGTCCCGGCGCTTTCGGCCACCTTCATGCCCCGGCCGCCACCCCCGGCGGTGGCCTTGATGATGACGGGATAGCCCATTTCGCCGGCCAGCTTGCGGGCGCTTTCAAGGTCGGGCACGCCGCCGTCGGATCCGGGCACGCAGGGCACGCCAAGCGCCTTCATCGTGTCCTTGGCGGTGATCTTGTCGCCCATGGTGCGGATGTGATCGGCGGTGGGGCCGATGAAGGTCAGCCCGTGGTCCTGCACGATCTGCACGAAGGTCGCGTTTTCCGACAGGAAACCATAGCCGGGGTGGATCGCCTCGGCGCCGGTGATTTCGCAGGCGGACATGATCGCGGGGATCGACAGATAGCTTAGGGTCCCCGAGGGGGGACCGATGCAGACGCTTTCGTCGGCCATGCGCACATGCATCGCATCGCTGTCGGCGGTGGAATGCACCGCGACGGTGGCAATGCCCATCTCGCGCGCCGCTCGGATCACGCGCAGGGCGATTTCGCCCCGGTTCGCGATCAGGATCTTGTTGAACATCTCCGCCTCACTCGATGATGACGAGCGGCGAGCCGTATTCGACCGAGGCGCCGTCCTCGACGAGGATCCGCTTGACGGTGCCCGAACGCGGCGCGGGGATGTGGTTCATGGTCTTCATCGCCTCGACGATCAGCAGCGTGTCGCCTTCGGACACCTGGGCGCCAACGGTCACGAAGGCGGGCGCGCCCGGTTCGGGCTGCATGTAGACGGTGCCCACCATGGGCGAGGTCACGGCGCCGGGATGAGACGCGGGGTCCGACGGTTCGGCGGCCGGGGCGGCCTCGGCCATGACGGGCGCAGCGGCGGCCGGCGCGGCAGGAGCATAATACTGGGCCGGGGCGGCGGGTGCCGGGGCGGGCTGAGCGCGGCTTACGCGGACCGACAGGCTGTCGTCGTCGCCATAGTCGCGGGTCACTTCCAGTTCGGTCAGGTCATTGTCCCGCAGCAGCTCTGCCAGGGCCTTGATAAAGGCCACGTCCGCAATATGCGTGTCGTTCGTCATGAATACCCTCAAGCGATATGTCCGGGCGCCGGCGTTTTCGGGGGGCCCGCCTGTTGCGCGCTTATAGGCCATGCCGGCGCCGGTGAAAAGCGTCCCCCGACCGTCCCTTGTCGCGCGGCAGAATGGCAAGATCGGTCAGGATCGCAAGGGGTGGCGGGGCTATTTCCGGTCCGGTTCAGGGATCTCTTTGCCAGGTGCGATGCCCATGTTAGCGTCGCAGGCGAAACGGAGGGAGGTTCCCATGACGATGACGCTGCAGGTGGTCTATCCGGTGACGGAGGGGACCACGTTCGACTATGATTATTACTTCGACACGCACATGCCGATGGTCGAGGACCACATGGGCGCCCATATCCAGGAGGCTTTTGCCACGCGCGGCGTTTCGGGCGCACCGGGCCAGCCGGCGCCCTATTACGCCATTGCCACGATGAAGTTCGCGGACCAGGCGGCGTTGAATGCCGCGTTGGGGGCATCGGGGCCCGTGGTGGCCGATATTGCGAATTTCACCAATTGCGAAGCGCAGATGCTGATCGGGCAGGTCGGCTGATACGACGCCAAACACCCCGGGGCCGGTGTGGCGGCCGACCCCGGAGCGGGCTGCGCGCCGGCGATCAGATCGCCAGGTATTCGGCGCGCAGGTCGTGGTTTTCCAGGACTTCCGCCGCGGTGCCGTCGAAGACGATGGACCCGGTGTCCAGGATCACCGCCCGGTCGGCCAGTTCCAGGGCCCGCACGGCGTTCTGTTCGACGATGATCGTGGTCATGCCCTGTTCCTTGATGTGGATGAGCGTCTTTTCGATCTCGTCCACGATCACCGGGGCAAGCCCCTCGTAAGGTTCGTCCAGCAGCAGCACCTTGATGTCGCGCGCCAGCGCCCGGGCGATGGACAGCATCTGCTGCTCGCCGCCCGAAAGCGTCACGCCCTCCTGCTTGCGGCGTTCGCCCAGGCGCGGGAACAGGTCGTAGAGCCTTTCGATCGACCAGCCGACGGGCGGCGCGATCTGGGCCAGCTGCAGGTTCTCCTCGACCGTGAGGCCGGGGATGATGCGGCGGTCTTCGGGCACCAGGCCCAGGCCGGTGGTCGCGGCCTCGTAGCTTTTCATCCTGTGCAGCGGCTGGTGGTCGAGCCAGATCTCGCCATGGCGGACCTCGGGATTGTCGAGCCGCGCGATGGAGCGCAGCGTCGTCGTCTTGCCGGCCCCGTTGCGGCCCAGAAGCGCCAGGATCTCGCCCTCGTGCACGTTGAAGGTGATGCCCTGCACGATGTAGCTTTCGCCGTAATAGGCGTGCATGTCCCAGACCGACAGGAAGGCCGGCGCGGTGGTCGCCATGTTGGCGTTCTTGGAGAAGTCGGGTTTGACGTTCATCGGTTGATCCTTTCGGGAAGATGGGTGGGAACCACCCATCCTACGGTCTTTGGGCAACGTCGGACGGGGTTTGCCCCGCCGTCGCGAAGATCACGCACTTTCGCCCAGGTAGGCTTCGCGCACCTTGGGGTTGCCCCGGATGTTCTGGGGATCGTCTTCGACCAGGGGGCTGCCCTGGGCCAGCACGGTGATCCGGTCGGCCAGCGAGAACACCACGTGCATGTCGTGTTCGATGATGGCGATGGTGATGTCGCGGCTGTCCTTGATCTCCTTCAGCAGGTCGATCGTGTTGTTGGTATCGGCGCGCGCCATCCCGGCGGTGGGTTCGTCCAGCAGCAGCAGGCGGGGGTTCTGGGACAGGCACATGCCGATCTCGAGCCGGCGCTTGTCGCCCCGCGACATCGACGCCGCGTGCATGTGGCGCTTGTCGGCCATGTTCATGTCGACCAGCATCTTCTCGGCCGTTTCCAGCACGTCGCGCTGTTTCATGACCCGGCTCATCGCGTTCAGCTCGAAGGCGCCGTCGCGGGTGGCGAAGCAGGGGATCATCATGTTTTCCAGCACCGTGAGATCGCCGAAGATCTCGGGCGTCTGGAACACGCGGGAAATCCCCATCTGGTTGATTTCGTAGGGCGAGCGGCCCAGCACCGATTGCCCGTCAAACATGACCGACCCGGTGTCGGGGATCAGCTTGCCCACCAGGCAGTTCAGCAGCGTCGACTTGCCCGCCCCGTTCGGCCCGATGATCGCGTGCACGGTATTTTCGCGCACCGATAGGTTCACGTCCGAGAGCGCCTTCAGCCCGCCGAAGCGTTTGCTCACGTCCTTGATGTCGAGAATGCCCATCTGGCGCTCCTTATTCGGCCGGTTTTGTGGTGGCCGCGGGTTTGTCGTCCTTGCTTTTTCGGCCGCCGCGGATCCAGCGCGCCAGCCTTTGGCCGCCTTCGACAAGGCCACCGGGCAGGAAGATCACGACCAGCATGAACAAGAGGCCCAGCGTCAGGTGCCAGCCCTTGCCGATGAACGGGTGCAGCAGGAACACCAGCGTGTCGTTCAGCCAGTCCGGCAGGACGGCGAACCAGCCGTGCAGGACATTGTCGTTGATCTTCGAGAAGATGTTTTCGAAATACTTGATGAACCCCGCGCCCAGGATCGGCCCGATCAGGGTGCCGGCACCGCCGAGGATGGTCATCAGCACAACCTCGCCCGATGCGGTCCACTGCATGCGCTCGGCCCCCGCCAGCGGGTCCATCGACGCCATGAGCCCCCCGGCAAGCCCCGCGTACATGCCCGAGATCACGAAGGCGGCCAGCGTGTAGGGCCGGGTGTTCAACCCCGTGTAGCCCATGCGCTGCTGGTTCGACTTTACCGCGCGCAGCATCAACCCGAAGGGCGAACGGAAGATGCGGATCGCCAGGTAGACGACGATCAGCATGACCACCGCGCAGACGTAATAGCCGGCGTTGAACTGGAAGAGCCAGGGACCGATGGTCATCTTGTAGGTTTCGTTCATCGGCAGCCCGAACAGGTGGGGCACGATGGGGGCGTTTGGCCCGGCCAGGATCTGGGGGTCGTCGGTATAGACCTGCAGGCCGGTTTCGCCGTTGGTCAGCGGCGTCAGCACCGAATAGGCCAGCGCAAAGGACATCTGGGCGAAGGCCAGCGTCAGGATCGAGAAGTAGATACCCGAGCGGCGCAGCGACACGAAGCCGATGGCCAGCGCGAAGAGGCCCGAGACGACGACGGCCAGCGCGATGCCCGGAAGGATGCCGTAGCCCAGCAGCTTGAACATCCAGACGGCGGCGTAGGACCCGATGCCAAGGAAGGCGGCGTGGCCGAACGACAGGTAACCGGTGAGGCCGAAGAGGATGTTGAAGCCCACCGCGAAGATCCCGAAGATCACGAAGCGCTGCATCAGGTCCGGGTAGCCCGCGTTGAACTGGGCCATGTTGGACCCTTCGGGGAAGGGGTTCAGGATGAAGGGGGCCAGCAGCGTCAGGATGGCGACCGCCATCAGCAGCGTGGTGTCCTTCTTGTCGAGACCGAGCATTGGATTAGTCCTCCATCACGCCTTTGCGTCCCATCAGACCGCGCGGACGGGTCAGAAGGACGATGATGGCGACAAGGTAGATGATGATCTGGTTGATGCCGGGGATCGTGGTGGTGGCCCAGGTGGTCGAGGCAAAGCTTTCCAGGATGCCCAGCAGGAACCCGGCCAGCACGGCGCCCGGCAGCGACCCCATGCCGCCCACCACGACGACCACGAAGGACAGCACCAGGAAGTCCATGCCCATGTGGTAATTGGGCGGGTTGATCGGCCCGTACATGACGCCGGCAAGCCCCGCCACGGCGGAGGCCATGCCGAACATGATGGTGAACCGGCGGTCGATGTTGATGCCCAGCATGCCGACGGTTTCACGATCGGCCATGCCGGCGCGGACCACCATGCCGAAGGTGGTGAATTGCAGGAAGGCGAAGACGGCGAATATGATGATGGCGGCGAAGCAGAAATAGACGATGCGCCAGATCGGGTAGGGCAGGTCCAGCCCGAGGATCGCCCCCACGTTGGCCACGCCCATCAGCGCCTCGGGCGCGGGGGTCTGGATCGGGTTGGCGCCGAACCACAGCTTGATGATTTCCTGCAGGACGATGGCCAGGCCGAAGGTCACCAGGATCTGGTCGGCATGAGGGCGCTTGTAGAAATGCTTGATCAGGCCGCGTTCCATGGCAAGGCCCAGAAGGACCATCACCGGGATGGCCAGCAGGATCGACAGCGGCACCGCCCAGTCGATGATCGTGGCGCCGACATCGGGGCCGAACCAGGCCTCGACATAGGGTGTCTTGACCTTCAGCGGGTTGCCGAGGAAGTCGGTCCGGGTCGCATCGACCGTTTCGAACGACAGGTTGAGGATGCGCTGCAGCGTGACCGCGCAGAAGGCGCCTATCATGAACAGCGCGCCATGGGCGAAGTTGACCACGCCGAGCGTGCCGAAGATCAGTGTCAGTCCAAGCGCGATCAGCGCGTAGGCCGAGCCCTTGTCGAGCCCGTTCAGGACCTGAAGCAGGATGGCGTCCATCGGTGCCCCCGTTGGAAATGTTCAAGGAACGGAGAACCACCCCGGTGAAACAGGGTGCTCCGGTGCCCGCGCCCCGGCGTTGAACCGGGGCGGGGTCCAGAAAATTCGTACGAATTTTCTTGTGGCGTTGCGCTGGATCAGGCGCCGGGGTTGCATTGCCCGAGGTTGCCGCCGGCGAACATCGGGTGGTCGGGTTCGTACCAGACCTGCGCGACGGGCGTGACCTCGACCACTTCCAGAAGGTCGAACTCGGACGTCGGGTTTTCCTTCCCGCGCACGACCAGTACGTCCTTGAAGCACTGGTGATCGTCCGCGCGGTACAGCGTCGGACCATTGCCCAGACCGTCGAACACGAATCCCCGGTTGGCTTCCGACGAGATGCCCGGCAGCGAGCTGTCGCCGCCCACAAGCGCCTCTTCCACGGCGCAGGGGTCAAAGGATCCGGCCCGCGTCACGGCATCCGCATAAAGCAGCGTCTGCACGTAGCAGGTATGCGCGGCCTGGCTCGGCGGGAAGCCGTACTTGGTGCCGAAGGATTTCACGAAGGTCTTGGACCCGTCATCGGGCAGCGACCAGTGCCAGTTGGTGGACCCCAGGATGCCCTTGATGTTCTCGCCCGCGCCCCGCGCCATCAGGCGCGAGAACAGCGGCACGACGATCTCGAATTGCTTGCCGTCGATCATCTTCTCGCGCAGGCCGAACTGCACCGCGTTGGTCAGCGAATTCACCATGTTCCCGCCGTAGTGGTTCAGCACCAGCACGTCGGCCCCCGAATTCAGCACCGGCGCGATGTAGGAGGAGAAATCCGTGGCCGCGAGCGGCGTCAGCACGTTGTTCACCGTCTGCCAGCCAAGCGCTTCGGTGGCGGCAGCGATGGATTCCTGCTGGGTCCAGCCCCAGGTGTAATCGGCGGTCAGGTGATAGGCCTTGCGGTCGGATCCATAGGCCTTGGCCAACACCGGCGCCAGCGCGGCACCCGACATGTAGCCGTTGAAGAAGTGCCGGAACCCGTTGGCTTTCTTGTCCTTGCCGGTGGTGTCGTTGGAATGGGTGAGGCCGGCCATGAAGATCACGCCGGCTTCCTGGCACAGGCCCTGGACGGCGACGGCCACGCCCGACGACGACCCGCCGGTGATCATGATGGCGCCGTCCTTTTCGATCATCGACTTGGCCGATGCGCGGGCGGCGTCCGATTTCGTCTGGGTGTCGCCGGTGACGTATTCCACCTTCTTGCCCAGGATCCCGGTGCCATCCAGCACCTTCGACGAAAAGGTGTTCAGCATGCCGCCGTCGCCGCCGCCGTTCAGGTGTTCGACGGCCAGTTCATAGGCGCGCAATTCATCCGCGCCCTCGTCGGCATAGGGCCCGGTCTGGGGCACGTTGAAGCCGAGCGTCACGGTCGAGCCGGACGGCTCGTTGGTGAAGGCCCGGGCGGACGACGCGGTGAAGATGGTCGGCAAAGCGATGCCGGCTCCGCCGAGCGCACCACTTCTGAGGACACCGCGACGGGTGACGTTCTTTGTGGACATGAAATCCTCCCTTTCGTGGATCGGGCGGCGCGGCTCCTCTTCCGCGCGTGCCCTGTGCACATCTGTGCAGCACCAGTATTCGCAGGGATAGAAAATGACGCAATAAGTCCCTTGAAAGGCACAGTTATTTTGTAAATAGATGTACAACCCTGAGGGGTCTTCTGTAAAAAAGCTTATGCTGCGGCGCGGAAAGCCCTTGAGAAGACGCAGGAAAGACAAAGGAATGAGATGGCGCGCGAATCCCTGACAGGCAGCCGGATCCGGGAGCGGCGGTCGATGGCCGGTCTGAAACAGGCCGACCTTGCCCGTCAGATCGGGATTTCGGCCTCCTATCTCAACCTTATCGAGCACAACCGGCGGAGAATCGGCGGCAAGTTGCTTGTCAATATCGCTCATTCCCTTGGGGTTGAACCGTCGATGCTGACCGAGGGGGCGGAGGCGACGTTGATCGCCACGTTGCGCGAGGCGGCCGCCGATGCCGAGATCACGGCGGATGAAACCGACCGTGCCGACGAATTCGCCGGCCGCTTTCCCGCCTGGGCCGAGGTCCTGGCCACCGCCCATCGCCGCATCGCCTCGCTTGAGCGCACGGTCGAGATCCTGTCAGACCGGCTGACGCACGACCCGCACCTGGCGGCCTCGGTGCATGAACTGCTGTCGACGGCGGCGGCGATCCGGTCGACTGCCCAGATCCTGGCCGAACCGGGAGAGTTGGAGCGGGAATGGCGCGACCGGTTTCACCGCAACCTGAACGAGGACAGCCTGCGGCTGGCCGAAAGCTGCAAGGCGCTGGTGGATTACCTGGACGAAAGCGGTGCGGCCGAGGAAAAGCGCGGCGTCCCGCAGGAGGAGATGGAGGCCTTTGTCGCGGCCTCGGGCTATCATTACCCGCAGCTTGAAACCAGCGGCACGGCAGTCGACGCGCTGGTTCAGGAGAGCGCCGAACTGACCACCGGCGCGGCGCGCCAGATCACCGCCGAGATGCTGGGCCGCTACGCCGCCGATGCGCGGCGGATGCCGCTGCCCCGGATGCGCGAGGCGCTGGAGCGGTTCGGTTTCGCGCCGCTGGCGCTGGCCGAGGTCTTTGGCACCGACCTGGCGGCGGTACTGCGCCGTCTGGCCGCGATGCCGCCCGGGGTGCTGCCCGATCCGGTCGGGCTGGTGACCTGCGACGCCGCCGGCAGCCTGTTGTTCCGCAAACCGGTCGATGGGTTCGCCGTGCCCCGCTTTGGCGCGACCTGTCCGCTGTGGCCGATGTTCACCGCGCTGGCCCGTCCGCTGACCCCGCTCAGGCGCACGTTGACGCAGGAAGGGCGCAGCGCGGCCGTGTTCGATGCGTTTTCGATTGCACAGCCGGTCGGTTCGCGCGATTTCAACCAGGATCCGCTGTTTCACGCGACGATGCTGGTGCGGCGGATCCCGGGAGGACGGGCCGAGGGCACGCCGGAGGCCGTGGGCAGCACCTGCAGGGTGTGTCCGCGAAGCGCGTGCCAG
This sequence comes from Marinibacterium anthonyi, assembly GCA_003217735.2. Lineage (GTDB taxonomy): Bacteria > Pseudomonadota > Alphaproteobacteria > Rhodobacterales > Rhodobacteraceae > Marinibacterium > Marinibacterium anthonyi. The sequence goes on from CP031585.1 coordinate 2,238,846, forward strand.
GCGCGGCGGGAGCCGTCGATCCTGAGCGAAGGGTTTTGACTTATGCCAAGGTGGACGGCTAAGTTTCGGGCTAAAAAAGGGCGGACATCGGGATAACCCGAGCAGCCCTCGGGAGGAGAGGGATGGATGAGCCGACATGTTCTGCTGATCGAGGATGAACCGAATATCATCGAGGCGATCCGCTTCCTGCTGGCGCGGGACGGCTGGCGCGTCGATACCCATGCGGATGGCAGCGATGCGGTCGAGGTGATCCGGAAGGTGGCGCCCGACCTGGTGGTGCTGGACATGATGCTGCCGGGAAAAAGCGGCATGGACATCCTGACCGACCTGCGCGCGATCCCCGACTTCCAGGCGCTGCCCGTGCTGATGCTGACCGCCCGCGGCCAGTCGCGCGATCGCGACATGGCCGAACGCGCCGGCGTCAGCCGTTTCATGACCAAGCCGTTTTCCAATGCCGAGGTGCTGAGCGCCGTGCGTGACCTGGTGGCCGAGGTTCCGGATTCGTGACGGGCGAGGGCGACCAGAGCGTCGAAAGCCCGGCACCCCCGGCCCGGTCGCGCCCGCCGATCTTCCTTGAACGCCGCAGCTATCGCCGCCGCCGGATGATGGATGCCGCGCGGCTTCTGCCGATCCTGGGGGCGGTGCTGTTCCTTGTGCCGCTGCTTTGGCCCCAGCCGGACCCGGGGGCCGAGCCGATGCGCACCTCCGTCGCCTTCGTCTATGTCTTCGGCATCTGGGCGGCGCTGATCCTGGTGTCGGGTCCGATCAGCCGGTCGGCGCGTCGCTGGCAGGACGAGGAATCGCGCGAGACCGCCACCGGCGGCGGCATCTGACAGGGCAGGGCGGATGGCGACGCTCAACATCCTCGTCATCGTTTGCCTGGCCTACGTGGCGATCCTGTTCACCGTGGCCTTCGTGGCCGACCGCCGCGCGCGGCGCGATATCGCGCCCTGGCTGGGATCGCCGCTGGTCTACACGCTGTCGCTGTCGATCTACTGCACCGCCTGGACGTTCTACGGCGCGGTCGGCTACGCGGTATCCTCGGGGCTGGAATTCGTGACGATCTACCTGGGGCCCACGCTGGTGATGATCGGCTGGTGGTGGGGCCTGCGCAAGCTGGTGCGCATCGGACGCAGCCAGAGGGTGACGTCGATCGCCGACCTGATCTCGTCGCGCTACGGCAAGTCGAACACGCTGGCGGTGCTGGTCACGCTGCTGGCCGTCATCGGGATCACGCCCTACATTTCGCTGCAATTGCAGTCGATTACCCTGTCCTTCGGCATTTTCGCCGGTCTTGACGGTGGCAACCGCGAGGTCGCGGGCGGCACAACTTTCTGGGTCGCCGTGGGCTTGGCCGTCTTCGCCATCCTCTTCGGCACCCGCAACCTGGACGTCAACGAACGCCACTACGGCGTCGTCACCGCCGTCGCGCTTGAGGCGGTGGTCAAGCTGATCGCCTTGCTTGCCGTGGGGATCTTCGTCGTCTGGGGGCTGGGCGGCGGCGTGGCCGAGATCCTGGCGCGCATCGACGCCTCCGAGATCGGCGACTGGCAGGTGGACGGCGCGCGGTGGAGCACGATCATCTTCATCTCGGCCGCGGCCTTCGTCTGCCTGCCGCGCATGTTCCAGGTCATGGTGGTGGAAAACGACGACGAACGCCACCTGCAGACCGCCGCCTGGGCCTTTCCGCTGTACCTGATGCTGATGAGCCTGTTCGTCCTGCCCATCGCCGTTGTCGGGCTGGACCTGCTGCCGGCCGGGGCGAACCCGGACCTTTTCGTTCTGACGGTGCCGCTGAACGAAGGGCGCGGCGGGCTGGCGATGCTGTCGTTCCTGGGCGGGTTTTCCTCGGCGACGTCGATGGTGATCGTGGCGGCGATGGCGCTGTCGACCATGGTGTCGAACCACGTGGTCATGCCGATCTGGTTCAGCCTGCGCCGCGGCGGGGCCAGCTTTTCCGGCGACGTGCGCAACGTGGTGCTGCAGGCGCGGCGGGTGTCGATCGCCGGGATCATCGCGCTGGGGTATTTCTATTTCAAATTGTCGGGGGGCGGGAACGCGCTGGCCTCCATCGGCCTGGTGTCCTTTGCCGGCATCGCCCAGATCCTGCCGGCCCTGGTCGGGGGAATCTTCTGGCGAGCGGGCAGCCGGTTGGGGGCGATGGCGGGGCTGATCGTGGGCTTCACGATCTGGTTCTACACCGCGCTGCTGCCCGGGCTGGGCGCGGGTCTGATCCCCGCGCAGGTCATCGAACACGGGCTGTTCGGCTGGTCCTGGCTGCGGCCCTACGCCCTGTTCGGCATATCGGGCCTGGACCCGATCGTGCATTCCGCGCTGTGGAGCCTGACGCTGAACACCGCGACCTTCTGCCTTGTGTCGCTGTTCACCTTTCCCTCGCCGCTGGAACGGCTGCAGGGCGCGCAATTCGTCAACGTCTTCGATCATTCCGCCGGCCCGCGCGGCTGGACAAGGTCCGCCGCGCAAAGCGAGGACCTGATGATCATGTCCCAGCGGATCCTGGGCGCGACCCAGGCCCAGGCGCTGTTCCAGAAGGAGGCCAGGCGCCAGGGCCTGCCCGGCCATCTGCCCGACCCCACGCCCGATTTCCTGACGCGTCTGGAACGCGAACTGGGCGGATCGGTGGGGGCGGCCACGGCGCATGCGATGGTGGGCCAGATCGTCGGCGGGTCGTCCGTTTCGGTCGAGGATCTGATGGCCGTTGCCAACGAAAGCGCGCAGATCCTGGAATATTCCAACCAGCTGGAGGCCAAGTCGGCCGAACTGGCCCGCACCGCGCGGCAATTGCGCGAGGCGAACGAGAAGCTGACCCAGATCAGCCTTCAGAAAGACGGTTTCCTCAGCCAGGTCAGCCACGAATTGCGCACGCCGATGACCTCGATCCGCGCGTTTTCCGAGATCCTGAGGGATGACGACGGGCTGCAACCCGGCGACAAACGGCGCTATGCGGCGATCATCCTGGACGAGGCGCTGCGGCTGACGCGGCTTCTGGATGACCTGCTGGACCTGTCCGTGCTGGAAAGCGGACAGGTGAACCTGAACCTCAAGCACGGAACGCTGGCCGGTGTCATGGACCAGGCCGTGGCGACCGCGCTGACCGGGGCCGAAAGGCCGCTGCAGGTGCACCGGCGCCGGATCGACGAGCAGATCGCGCTGCACACGGATCTGGACCGGCTGACGCAGGTTTTCATCAATCTGATCACGAATGCGCAGAAGTATTGTGACGCCGCCAACCCGGCGTTGACGATTTCCGTGCACAGGATCGGGCGCGCATTGGTGGTGGATTTCGTCGACAACGGCAGCGGCATTCCGGCGGATGCCCAGTCGATGGTGTTCGAGAAATTCGCGCGCGTGGCGCAGGAAAAGGCCGGTGGCGCCGGCCTGGGCCTGTCGATCTGCCGCGAGATCATGGCCCGCCTTGGCGGCGACATCACCTATCTGCCTGAACGCGGCGGCGGGGCGTTTCGGGTCAGCCTGCCGGCGGTGCTGGAAATTGCTGCGCAATAGCGACGGCGGTAATCGGATCGTAATCCTGCCCGGGCTAGACCTGACTCGGGCTCCGGCTGCAAAAGCGGCCTGATGGGGGCAAGTGCGGGCTATTAGGGGCAGCGGGGTTGGTATGGTGACGGGCGTCAGGCGCAAATTGGCCACCGGACGCGAAGCTGCAGCACCTGCGGACCTGGCGCTGCTGCGCGCCTTCCGCAAGGCTCTTCCGCGTGTCGCCGATGAATCGCTGGGCCTGGCGCTGACGCTGATCGGGGCGCATCAGCGGCGCATGCCGCAGGCCGAATTGTCCGAAGGGCTGGACAGCGGCTGGCTGCTGCTGGGCCTCACCTCGCCGACGGTGGCGCGGGCCGGTGTGCTGATCGACCCCGTACTGGTGTCGGCGCTTGTCCAGCATCAGACGCTGGGCGCCGTGGCCAAGGACATCCCGTCCGAACGGCGGCTGACCGGGACGGATGCGGCGCTGGCCGCGCCCCTGGTCGATGATCTGATGAAGAAGATCCGCGATACCACGATGTACGGCTCGCTCAGGGTGGAACGTCGGATGCCGGATGTGCGCGCGCTGTTGCTGCCCTTCGATGCGGAAAGCTATCTGCGGGCGGAATTGACGATCGACATCGCGGTGGGCCTGCATCAGGGGCGGATGATCTTCCTTCTGCCCGACGCGCCGCCGCCCGAACCGGAAAAGGCCGATCGCAATCCGGCGGAACCGGCGTTGATGAAGGACAACGCGCTGGTGGTGAAGGCCGAATTGCGCGCGGTGATCGCCCGGGTGTCGCTGCCGTTCGATGTGCTCAACGCGCTGAAGGTTGGGCAGAAATTGCCGCTGCCGGATGCGCGGATGGAAAAGACCGACCTGATCTCGATCGACGGGCGGCGGGTGGCCACCGCCCGGCTGGGGCAGGCGGACGGGTTCCGCGCGGTGCGGATCAACCCGGTGGGACACAAGCCCCCCCCGCTGGAAAACAGCTTTACCGCCCATCGCCCCTCGGGTGGTGGCGCAGGCATGCCCATGGGCGGCGATTTCGGTTCGGACCTGGGCGGTGATCCGGGCAGCGATTTTGGGGGGGACCTGGGCAGCTTTGGCGGCTCGCCCGATTTCGATGCCATGTCCCCGGAAAACGCGGCGGAGGAGATTTCCGAACTCGCCGGGTTGCCGGATCTGTCGGGCGGCGGCGATATCGGGGACCTGGGCGATTTGGGCGAATTGGGGGATCTGCCGGAGTTGGGCGGGCTTCCCGATCTGCCGGACCTGGTCGATCCGATGCACGAACTGGCCGAACCGATGACCGGCTTGCCCGATCTTGGCGGGAAAGGTCGCTGACCGGCGCCTGGCGCCCTTGCCGTCCCGGCGGGACGGGCGCCCTGGCGCCGCCCCGCGACGCCGTGTCGTCATATGGCCGTGCCATGGCGACGGTGGTTGCCCGGCGTCACGCAAAGGTGCGCAAGGCAATAAGCCCGGGCATCGGACCCGGGCTTGCTGTCGAAATGAAGGACTTGTCGCTTGGGCCAGGTCGGTTATCCCGTCGGCCGGTTGACCTGTCGAAAGGGACCCGCCGGCGATCTGACCGCCCCGAGACGATCAGCCCAGACGATCAGCCCAGAAGATCAGCCCGCGGACAGCGCCGGACGCAGGCGTTCCAGATCATAGCCCGCCTTGACCGCGCGCAGCAGGATGTCGTCGGCGGGCATGTCGCCCGCCTGACCCAGCGCCCAGGCGATGGTCGACCGGGTGCCGGACGCGCAATAGGCCAGCGCCGGCCCTTCGGAGCCTTCGATGATCGCGCGCTGGCGGGCGATGTCGTCCGGGGTCATGGTCTGGTGGGTCAGCGGCAGCACCTGGAAATCCAGCCCCAGGTCCCTGGCCGCCGCGGCCATGACGGCCGCCTGCAGGTTGGCGGGGTTTTCCTCGTCCGGGCGATTGCAGATCACCGTGGTGAAACCTGCCTCGGCGATCCTGGCCAGATCCCCGACCTCGATCTGCGGGCTGACGCTGTAGCTTTCGGTGATCTTGCGCACATCCATTCAGGTGGCCTCCGCTATCCGGTCGATCCGCGCCCCGATGGCGGGCGCCGCGCCCATGCCTAGCAGCATCGCCGCCATGAAGACAAGGCCACCGGCCCCGCCATAGCCGAGCGATGCCACCGACGGCCCGGGGCAAAGCCCGGCCAGACCCCAGCCCATGCCGAACAGAACCGACCCCAGCACCAGGCGATGACCGATGCGGTGCGTGGGCGGGGCAGGAAAATCGCCGCCGGCAAGGGGTTTGCGGCCCCGGGTCAGTTGCCAGGCGACCATCATCGGAAGGATCGCGCCACCCATGACGAAGGCCAGCGTCGGATCCCAGTTGCCGAAAACGTCCAGCCAGCCCTGCACCTTGTTGGTGTCGGTCATGCCGGACAGGAACAGGCCCGCGCCGAACAGGCCGCCCGAGAGGATGGAAAACAGGAACCGCATCAGATCACTCCCAGGATATGACGGAACAGCACGACGGTGACGCCGCCGGCGAGGATGTAGAACACCGTGGCCACGATGCCGCGCAGCGAAAACCGCGAGATCCCGCAGACGCCATGGCCGGAGGTGCAGCCATTGGCGATCCGCGTGCCGACGCCCACCAGCAGACCGGCGGCGATGATCACGATGAAATTCGAGGTCAGGTGCGTGTCGGCCTGCATGCCCGTAAGAAGGTTCAGCCCCAGCGGCACGCCGAACAGCGCGGCCAGAAAGCCGATCCGGTCCCTGGCCGTGTCACGGCCCGACCCGTCGACCAGCCCGCCGATGATGCCGCTGGCGCCCATGATGCGGCCCGCGCCCAGCAGATAGACCGCACCTGCGAGCCCGATCAGCAGCCCGCCGACCAGCCCGTGGATCCATTCGATTTGCATGTCCCTTTACGCCTTTTCCTGAAGGGTCAGAGCTTGTTGACCGGAAGCTTCAGGAAGACGTCTCCCTGATCGTCCGGCGGTGGCATGTGGCCCGCGCGCATGTTCACCTGCAGCGACGGCAGGATCAGGCGGGGCATTCCCAGCGTGGCGTCGCGCGCGTCGCGCATGGCCACGAAATCCTCGATCGGCTTGCCGGCGCCGATATGCACGTTCAGCGCCTTCTGCTCGCCGACCGTGGTTTCCCACGCATAATCGTCGCGGCCGGGCGCCTTGTAGTCGTGGCCCACGAAGATGCGCGTCGCGTCCGGCAGGGTCAGAATCTTCTGGATCGAGCGGTACATCGTCTCGGACGAGCCGCCCGGAAAGTCGCAGCGGGCGGTCCCGAAGTCCGGCATGAACAAGGTATCGCCCACAAAAGCGGCATCGCCGATCACGTAGGTAAGACAGGCGGGAGTATGCCCAGGCGTGTGCAGCACGTCTGCACGCAGCTGGCCGATGTGAAACGTGTCGCCTTCGTTGAAAAGCGCGTCGAATTGCGAACCGTCGCGCTGGAACTCGGTGCCTTCGTTGAAGACCTTGCCGAAAGTGTCCTGGACGACCGTGATATTATGCCCGATGCCGATCTTGCCGCCCAGCTGGTCCTGCAGGTAGGGCGCGGCCGAAAGATGATCGGCATGCACATGGGTTTCCAGAATCCACTGGATATCAAGATCTTGGTCTTTGACATAGGCGATGATCCGATCCGCCGACCCGGTCGCCGTGCGCCCCGAGGCCGGATCGAAGTCCAGAACGCTGTCGATGATCGCCGCCGCCCGGCCCGCCGGGTCGCGAACGACGTAAGAGGCCGTGTTGGTGACCTCGTCGAAGAATGTGATGACGTCAGGCGTCATGGCGGTGCTCCCGTTGCTCTTGCGAATACATATAACAATATTGGAATGTGATGCAAGTCCGCGACGCACCTGACCGGCAATTGAGCGATGTCAAAGCGTCGTTACTACGTTAGTCTATACTGGCACGTGCGGCTGCCACTCTGCACCGTGCGACATCGACTTGTTGAGGGGAGGACCAACATGAGCGACCTGAAGAAAACGGCACTGGATCTGGAAGTGCGCATCAACGGCGCCACGGCCGCAGGGCGGCTGGCGCTGCAGCCCGAACTTGAACGGGTCCTGCGCAAGATGGAGCGGGATGGGCTTCATGTTCCGCCGCGTCTGCGCAACCTGGATGCCGAACTGATCAGCGAAGTGATGGAAGCCCGCTTCGACAACGTGCCCCTGTAAGCGGGGGCCGGGGCGTCGCGCCGGACCGGCGCGGTGCCCGCCTATGGGTGACGTCAGCTCAGGAAGATGCCGACGATCACCATCATCAGCCCGATCACCGATACGAAAAGCCCGCCCATGTTCCACGGCATGACGCCTTGGATGACGGCGCGCAGTTCTTCGTCGTCGCTGGTCCTGCGCCGCGCCGAGAACACGCGGACGATCGACCAGACCAGCCCGGCGAGACCCAGGATCGACAGGGCGGCTCCGGCCCAGATCAGCATCTCCATCACATGTGCCCCTTTCGCATTCGCCGTTCCGCGGCTACCCGATCGCGCCCATCGGCGCAAGCCTGCGGCAAGGGGCCTTGCGAGACGGGGCCGGGGAGGGTATCCGATTTTCCGATCCCCAGGATCAGCCCCAGAAGGTAACACCCCGGCAGGCAATCCCCGGGCAGGCAATACAGGCAAATGGAGTTCCCGATGCAAGACGAGTCCTCGATCGAAGCCAATTATCGCGTGACCGCCGAAGAACTGCGTCAGTTCATCGAACGGTTCGAGCGGCTGGAACAGGAAAAGAAGGACCTCGCCGAGCACCAGAAAGAGGTCATGGCCGAGGCGAAGGCGCGCGGCTACGACGTCAAGGTGATGCGCAAGATCATCGCCCTGCGCAAGCGCGACAAGGACGATATCGCCGAGGAAGAAGCGGTTCTCGAGCTTTACAAGGAAGCGCTGGGGATGGCCTGAGGGCCACCCGTGCAAGATTGCCGGCGCCCGTTCAGGGCGCCAGCACCGTGACCCCGGGGATCTGCCGGACCGCCTCGAAATCGGCGTCGTAGATCGCGGTCATCTCATCCACCAGTTCTTCGGTCCATCCGGGCATCTCCAGCTCTTCGACGAGCTCGTCCTCGATGGCGTATTTCTCCATGAAGATGGCCATCACGCGCTGGCGCTGGACCTCGTTCATGTCGGGGTGATCCCTGAGATAGGTGCGAAAGCGTTTCATCCCCTCGGTCGAGATGATCGCGCCCAGCAGATCGAAGCTTCCGGTGATCTTCGTGCCGGGCTTCAGCCCCGCCATGGCGCGGATGATCTGGCCCCAGATCAGCGGGGTGTCCTCGTTGCACCAGACGGTGATCGGGATGGCGGGGTTCAGCACGCGCATGGCGGTCAGGCTGTAGGACCACAGGATGTCGCGGGGGTCGATGCCTTCAAGGAAATCGTCCAGCTCGTCGCGGGGGGATTCCTTGTAGATCGCGGGCAGCAGGGTGGCCGGGTTGCGCATGGCCATGAAGATCTCGATGTCGTCGTCGGGGAAAAGCTGGCGCATCTGGCGGATCTTTTCGGGCGCGTTGGGGTATAGCAGGCCGTCGCGCAGGGCGGCGCGGGGGGCGCCGAAGAAGTGGGCGTTGGACAGGATCATGCGCCTGGCCTTGTCCTCTTCGAGAATGGCGTCGATCAGCACGTCGCGGGCCTCGGGGGCGGCGGGGCCGTCGCGCAGGGCGTTCAGGGTGTCCTTGAGAAGCTTCTTGTAGCGGCCCGGGCCCGGCACGGCGATGCCGCGGCGCGAGAATTCCTCCTGGTTGCGGAGGAGGCACTTGATCAGGCGCTCTTCCTCGGTGAAATGCGCGCCGGTGTGGAGGATGATTTGCATGGGCCTCGGGTCGTGAGGGATCTGTCGGTCCACCCGGGGTAAACCGTCGCCGGGGTCCGGTCAAATGCGATCGTTCGGGGGCCGGGCGGGGGAAGGCTCCACCAAGGAGAACGCTGAGGGGTGTCCCACGCGTGGGACATTTTCGGGTTCAATGAAATCAATGGGTTGCAGAGGCGAATTTACCAATCGTTAGGGATTGGGCGTGGGACGGGTGATGGCCCGGACCGGGGGCCGGGGTGGCGTGTTCCGTGAGCGGTGGGGGCTGCCTGAGCGGCCGGGTTGGCGTTAGGCCCCACCCCGAAGGGACGAAATGGTCTGTCCGGGGTGAACTGAACTTGGCAGCCCACGGGGAAGTGTATCGTGGCGCGGGCGGTTGGCCAATCGATGCATCCATAGAGATGGGTGATGCGGGGATGGTGCCAAGCGTGTGGTGCGAGGTGGAGCGGCAATGGCCCGGTCCAGACCCCACAGGGCGGGAGAGGGTGGCTTTCAGCGATGAAGGCAGCGTGTTTCGGCAACATCGGCCGGTCACGACGGCCGTCGGGCGCGAATGGCGGCAATTGCACGGCCCGACACACGTTGCAGGAAGGCGCGCGCCGGTGACCCGACGCGCGCATTTTTCACTGAGGCAGACCTTCTTCGGCCTTGCTGATGATCGCCGCGCCGTCGAAGGGAAGGATCAGACGGTCCGCGACCAGTGCATCGACCGAGGCCTTGACCTTTGCCGCGTAGGTGGCGGCGTCGGGGTAGCGTTCCTCGAGCGAGGCGCGTTTGTCGCCTGTGGCCTCGGCTTCGTCCCTTGTTTTCGCGAAAGGAATCAGGCTGCCGGTGGTGGAGCAGAGATCCAGAGGTTCCTGGGTGCCGGGGCGCGTGTTCCAGCCAAGGTAGGTGCCCAGGCCGGCGTCGATTTCGGGCAGCCGGATGCCTGCCGTTGCGTGGCCATCGGAATCAAGCCTGGGCAGAAAGACCGGGTAGGCCGCCCCTTCCACGGGAGGAACCTGGTCGCGGTCGACCACCGATTTGCCATTCCAGACCGGCACGGCCTGGATGCCGGGAATGCCCGAGAAGTCGAGCGTGTCCGGATCGACCAGCGTTCCGTCCTCGAGCGACGGATAGCGGCTGGAGGGTGGTTCCGTGCCATCGTGCACCCAGGCATCGAGGTTTGCCAGAACGGCGCGGCTGATGATGCCGCCTGGCAGGTTGTTGGTCGGGGCGCTGCATTCGGTCCCCTGTTTCGAAGGAATGCCGACCGGTACACCATGCGGCACACCGACCGCATAATAGAGCCGCACATTGTCGGGCATGACCGCTGTCTTGCCCTGAGGGTCGGTCACAACCAGCGAAACGCGTGCTTGATAGGCTTCGGCGGCGCTGTCGATATGCATGATCCTGGGACAGGTCTTGGTGGCCTTGCACGCATCAAGAATGCTGCCGGTCCGCCCGGTCAGGGGATCGGTCGAGTCGAAGTAGCTGAACGGGAAATCATCGCCGGGGTACAGGTGATCCTCGTGCTGACGCGAATAGCGACCCGCTTGCGCAAAACGCTGGTTCAGGAAGATCCGGCGCGAGCCGGTCACATGCGCGAGGATGCCGTCGAAGACCTGCTGGCCATCCTCGGCCTGGTTGAAGCCGAGGTTCACGAATTCCTTGAGGAACCGACCCGATTGGGAGGAGCCGAAGCCGTAGACGTTCATTCCGTCCGGCTGGTGGGCAACATCGGGATGGGTCGCGACGTATTCTGTCACGTCACGCACCGCGGCAAGCCCGAGCCCCATGGCGACCGGATCCCTGGCTTCGTAGATGAACTCGTAGATCGCTCCCGGGCTGGCGCTTGTCGGCCGGTTGATCTCGATCGTGCTGTCATCGGTCACGGTGAAGGTCAGATCCTGCGGTGTCTCGCGCGCGTCGGCCTCGCGGTTTCGCACTGTCAGCGTGGCACCTTTGGCGGAGGCATCGGCCATCGGATAGGTCAGTTTGAGCGTGGTTTGGTCCGGTTTTCCGAAGACGATCTCTTCCCTGCTGATGCCGGTGACGTCGAGGGCCGGCAGACTGAGCCCGAATTGCCCGCCGATGTCACCCTGCCAGCCGGACCACAGCACGGTATAGCCCTGGTCCATGAGGTAGCCATTCCCGGCGGTGGCCGCCGCGGAGAAGTCGGCGCCGGGCGGCGGAGAATCATTGAGGAACATCATCGCTGCGATCCGGCCCCGGTTCACGACGTCATAAAGAAGCTTGCCGGATCCCCTGGATGCATCTGCCGGGCGGATCATCTGAACCGGAGCCGTGAAGGTCACATTGCCTGACTCGTCCACGGGCATCAGGTCGATGTCCGTAACGACTGCGTTCTTCGGATCCTTTGGATTCAAAGTAATTTCTGCGATCGCGTTGACCAATTCGTAACCGCCTGTCGCGAACACCGCGCCGTCGAACGCGGGGGCTGTGCCGGTCACCTCGAAGTTCGTCACCTCGGCCGCAGCGAGCTGGGGAAGCGCAAAAAAGCCGGATATCAGTGCCGTTTTCAGATATTTCATCCTGTCCTCGCAACTTGGGATGGCATAGCTTCCACGGTCGGGACCAAGCGGATAGGCGAAAAAGAAAAAAGTCACCCAAGAAAAAATACTTTAGGTCAAAAATTATTCGTGCGGCAGGCAAGAGCATGAAAAACGGTCGGGCCTGCGATGTTTCGATCCGGAACCGGATGCGGCAGCGCCCCACGCCGCGCCGGTCAGGGGATTACGCGCCGGCCCCCGCCACGAACAACTGCCAGGCCCGATCGAACCACGCTTCCCGGTCGGCAGGATCGCCAAGCGCGTCCGAGCCCATCAGCGCGTCGTTGTTCGGCCCCAAAACCACCGCCGCGATCAGCTGGGCCGCGGTGAAGGCGGGGTCGGGGGCGGTGAGGGTGCCGGCGGAATGGGCGGCGGCGATGGCCTCGACCAGGCGGGGGGTGAAGGCGTCGTCCTGCACGAGGGGGCGGGTGCGCATGGCCTCGATGAAGGCCTCGCGCTTGAGCGCCAGGAGTTCAGGGTCGAGGTTGGCGTCGAGGAACCAGCGGGCCAGGTGGCGGACGCGGGCCAGGGGCTCGGCCGGGCTGTCGCGGTCCATGGATTCGAACCAGGCCAGGGTGCGGGTGGCGGCGGCGCGGGCGACCTCGGCAAAGAGATCCTCCTTGGTGGAAAAGCGGCGGTAGAGCGTGTCCTTGCCGATGCCGCAGGCGTCGATCACCTGTTCCATCGTGGTGGCGGCGAAGCCCTGCGAGATGAACAGCGCGCGGGCGGTGTCGACGATCTGGGCCGCCAGGCGTTCGCTGTCCTGCTTGGTCGGGCGGCCGCCGCGTTTCGTCCGTGTCATCGCCTGTCCGGTCCTGGGGAAAAGTTCTGCGGATCATGCCGGGTTTTTGCCCGTGTTTGCAACGCGATCTGTTTCCCGACTGAAACTGTCAAAAATTAACTGGACGGTAATGTCCCGTTTTGTTACCGCTGCCGCAACACCATAGAACGGAGAGACGGCGATGGTTCGGACGGCGACAGCCCTGACCGCCCTGATGAGCCTGTGCGCATCGGCGGCCCTGGCGGATGACGAGGTTTTCCTGGGCACGATCGAGATTGGCCAGGACGTGGCGGAGACGTCGAATTCCTATGCGCTGCCCGAGATGCGGTCGGCCACCAAGACGGATACGCCGGTGGTGGAAACGCCGCAGGCGCTGACGGTCCTGACGCGCAAGCAGTTCGACGATCAGAACCCGACCACCGTGGCGCAGGCGTTGCGCTACACGGCCGGTGTGCTGTCTGAGATCGATGCGTCGACCCGCTACGATTCCGTGTTTCTGCGCGGGTTCGGCGGGTTCGGGACGTCGTCGTCCTTTGTGTCGTTCCTGGACGGGCTGCGGCTGCCGCAGGGGCAGGCGTTCGCGCAGCCGGCGATCGATCCGTTCCTTCTGGACCGGGTGGATGTGCTGAAGGGGCCGTCGTCGTTGCTGTACGGGCAGACCAGCCCCGGGGGGCTGGTGAACATGGTGACGCGCAGCCCGGATGGCACGACCGGGGGCGAGGCGCGGCTGGAGGTCGGCACGCACGACCGGGTGCAGGCGGGGGCCGAACAGCACGGTGTGCTGGATGAGGACGGCAAGCTGCGGTATTCGGTGGCCGGGATGGGGCGGTATTCGGGCACGCGGTATGACGACGTGGACGAGGCGCGGTTCGGGATCGCGCCGAGCCTGGTGTGGGAGCCGAGCGAGCGGACCAGGTTCACCTTTGGCGGCTATTACCAGAACGATCCGGAGGGGGGGTATTTCAATTCGATCTATCCGACCTTCCTGGCGGGGGGCTATGCGCAATACCTGGGGCGGGACCTGAATGTCGGGGATCCGGATTTCGAGTATTTCGAGCGCCAGCAATGGGGGCTGCAGGCGGGGGTGGAACACGGGTTCACGCCGAACCTGACGCTGCGGTCCAAGCTGCGGTATGCGACCGTGAATGCGGACATGGCCGGGATCCAGATGGCGGCGCCGTTGTCGTCCACGGGAGAGCTGGCGCGGGCGGCGGTGAAGTCGTGGGAGGATGTGGCGGCCCTGGCGTGGGATACGAACCTGGAGTACCGGGCGACGACCGGGGCGGTGGATCACCAGGTGCTGCTGGGCCTGGACCTGCTGTGGAACCAGAGCGACTGGCAGTACGATTTCGGATCGGCGCCGACGCTGGATGTGACCGATCCGACCTATGGGGGGACGTACGGGCCCTTTGTGTCCTACATCGACAGCCTGCAGACGACGAAGCAGGCCGGGGTGTACCTGAGCGACCAGATGTCGTTCGGGCGGTTCCGCGCGGTGCTGGGGGCGCGGCAGGATTGGGTCGAGACGGAAAGCGAGAACCGGCTGAGCGGGGTGACCACGACGCAGAATTCCGATGCCGCGACCTACCGGGCGGCCCTGTTGTACCTGTTCGACAACGGGGTGGCGCCCTATGTCAGCTATTCGACGTCGTTCCAGCCGACGATCGGCGTGGATGCGGCCGGCGATCCCTTTGTTCCGACCGAGGCCGAGCAATGGGAGGTCGGCGTCAAGTACCAGCCGGCGGCGATGGACGCGCTGTTCACGCTTGCCGCCTTCGACATCACGCAGGACAACGTGCTGACCCCCGGGTCCACGGCGGGGTTCTACGTGCAGCAGGGCGAGGTGCGGTCGCGCGGGCTGGAATTCGAGGCGCGCGGCGCCGTGGGTGCGAACTGGGAGGTGATCGGCGCGCTGACGCTGCTGGACACCGAGGTGACGGAATCTTCTGACGCCAGCGTCATCGGCAAGCGTCCGCAGGCGGTGCCGGATCATTTCGGATCGCTCTGGGTGATGTATGACGCGCCCGGGGCGCTGGACGGGCTGGAGCTGGGCGGTGGCGTGCGGTTCGTGGGATCGAGCTTTGGCGACGATGCCAACACGGTGAAGGCCGATGCCTATACGCTGGTGGACCTTGCGATGCGCTATGACCTGGACCGGCTGAGCCCGGCCCTGGCCGGGGTCGAGGCGACGCTGAACGTGCGCAACCTGTTTGACGAAACCTATTATTCCAGCTGCAGCTACGATTACTTCTGCCAGTATGGCGAGGGCCGCACGGTGACGGTCGGGCTGCGCAAGACATGGTGAGCCGGCCCATGGTCAACCGGAGGCAGTTTCTTGCGGGGGCGGCGGCGCTTGTGGCGCCGTCGCTGGCGCGGGCGGATGCGATCCGGGCGGTCGATGTGCTGGGCAACGTGATCGCGCTGGACGGCCCGGCGCGGCGGATCGTGCTGCTGGATGCCACCGATGCGGTGTCGATGGCGGCGCTGGTGCCCGATCCGCTGGACCGGATCGCGGGCTGGGCCAGCCTTGGGCGGCTGGACCTGGGGGACAATCCGCTGAAATCCGCGGCCGTGCCGGAGGTCGGCAAGCTGGCGCCCGACACGCTGTCGGCCGAGGCGATCCTGGGGCTGAAGCCCGACCTGGTGGTGGCCAGCGCCTACATGCTGCCGCCGGGCGTGCCGTCGCCGTTGCTGAGCCTTCTTCAGGCGGCGGGCATCCCGGTGGCCTGGACCAGCGGCCATGACGGCGCGCTGCCGCCCGAACAGTCGCTGGACCGGTCGATGGCCTTCTGGGGCGCGGTGCTGGGGCAGGGCGCGCGGGCGTCGCGGATCACCGATTTCGGCCTGTCCCGCTTTGCCGCCGTGCGCGCCTGTTCCGGGGGCGAAAGGCCGCGCACCTACATGGAAATCATGTCGACCTACGACGATTGCTGCTGGGCTGCAGGCCAGGCGTTCTGGGGTCCCTTGTTCGACATGGCGGGCGGCGCGCTGCTGGCCGGATCGGACGGGTGGGGCGGCAAGCTGTCGGACGAAGGGCTGGTGGCGCTGCAGCCGCAGGTCTACGTGGCCACCGGCGGCAGCTATGCGCCGCAATTGCAGCCCGCGATCGGCCCCGGCCTGGATCCGGCCGAAGGTCGGGCCGGGCTGGCAAGGCTGGCGGCGCGGTCGGCGCTGAAGGGGTCGCCGGCGGTGCGGGCGGGCCGCGTGCACGGCATCTGGTCGGGGCTGATCACCGCGCCGATCCTGGTGCCCGTGCTGGCCGAATGCCTTGGCCGCTGGCTGCATCCCGAAGGCTGCGCCGCGCTGGATCCCGCGGCGACGCTGTCGACGTTGAATTCCTGCCTGTCTCACCCGATCAAAGGCCCGTTGTGGCTGTCGCTAGATGAAGATTGATGTACCAGATCACCAGCCGGATCGATTTCCCCGAAATCGACAGCCATTTCACCCCGCTTCTCGACGCCCTGGCCGCCCATCAGCTGCCGGTTTTCCGTGACGGCCCCCGCGCCGCCCGCGCCGGAGCGGGGCGCGAAATCGACCTGCGCGCCGGCGATGACCGGCTGGACGTGACCATCCGCACCGCCGACGAGGCAACGCTGAACTGGATGCGTTACGCCATCACCGCGCTGATCGATTTCAATGCGCGGGCGGTTTCGCCGGTGGTCGAATGGCACGGCGATACACTGGGCGAGACCCTGCCGCCGCAATTGCAGGTCTTCCGGGTCTGCGGCACCGAGGACATCGCGCCCCGGATGCGCCGGATCTGGTTTTCCGGGGCCGACGTGACGCGCTATGACACGATGGCGCAGATCCACAGCCGGCTGCTGTTCGGGCGTGGCCGGGGGATGCCGGCACAATGGCCCTTCATGACGGACGATGGCCGGATCCGCTGGCCCGAAGGGGCCGATACGCTGGACACGCGGGTCTATACGGTGCGCCACGTGGACGTGGCGGCGGGGCGGCTGGCGGTGGATTTCTTTCTGGGCGCCCATGACGGTCCGGCAACGGCATGGGCGCGCGGGGCGCGGGTGGGCGACGGCGTTGGCTTTATCGGGCCGGCGGCGCATGGGCTGATACCGGCGGGGGTCCACGTCTTTGCCGGGGACGAGACCGGCCTGCCGGGGATCGCGCGCTGTCTTGAACACCTGGGCCCGAAGGCGCGCGGCGTCGCCCTGATCGAGGTCGACGGTCCCGGGGACGTCCAGCCGCTGGCGGTGCCGGAAGGGGTGACGCTGCACTGGCTCTACCGGGCGGGGGCGGCGCCGGGGACCACGCCGATCCTGGCCGAGGCGCTGGCGCGGGTATCCTGGCCGCAGGACCTTGGGGATTGCGCGTTCTGGTGTGGCGCCGAATACGCCGCCTTCCGGGCGATGCGCCGGATGGTGCGGGACCTTGGCCTGCCGCGCGACCGGATCGTGGCCTTCGCCCATTGGCGCCGGGGCATGTCCGAGCCCGACATCGCGGCGGCGGGCAGCGCGTCCATTCGGGATTAGGGCGCGCGCGTTCAGGGGGTGATCTGTCGTAGGGTCACCCCGGCATCTGACCGGATGGACACGCATCGCGAGAGGTGCTAGGTGGCGCGCAGCACCTCTGGTTTGCCCCTATAGCTCAGCTGGTAGAGCAACTGATTTGTAATCAGTAGGTCCGCGGTTCGAGTCCGTGTGGGGGCACCATTTAAATCAAGCGCTTACTGTGATCTTCTGGCGGCGATTGGCAGGCTGTGTACGGGTTGGCTTGGCTCTTGGAGTACTTTGCTCTGGCCGCAGCAGATTTGGCGTCTTGGTTGTTGGTATCAGGCTATGCGAGAACCTTCCGCGCCGCCTTCGAGGACGTGGGTGACAACCTCAGGGACCGGCGTTTTTGCGGCAGAGAGGGAGGTCCGTGCCTCCATCAGCACCTTCAACTCTGCGGTGATGCCCACATCGTCCATCAGCCCGATGCGGGCGTCGGAGAGGTCGATGAGCCGGGCCTCGATCTCTGCGACCAGATGGCAGGCGACGCCGGGGTCGCGGCGGTCCAGCCCCAGCTTGTGCCATGCCTCGGCGACCTCCCGCGTCACCCTATGTTCTTCGGTTGCAATGATCTGCATGATGCTACTCACCAAGCCACCACTTGGCCGTCCCGATCCTCGAAGCGCAGGCCCTTCCTGCCCATCTGCGCAAGGATCAGGTCGGCCAGTTTGGGGGTGGAGTCTTCGAGCGTGTAATGTGCCTCAGGCCCGCCCAGCCCAGTCTTGATCCAGCCCGGGGCGATCAGCAGCAGGGGGCGGGTACCACCTTCGCGGATCGCATAGCTGCGCATGTATTGGTTCAGGGCGGCCTTCGTTCCGCGATAGACCTCATGGCCGCCGCGCGTGTTCCCGGCAATGCTGCCCTGCCCCGAGGACATGACGGCAATCGTCCCCTCGGGTATCACCAGATCGGCCAGCGCCTCCACCACCCGCATCGGGCCGAGCGCATTGGTGACCATCACGCGGATGAACTCCTCGGTCGAGGTTTCGGCGATGGTCTCGGCCTGATTGGCGTTGGCCGTGCCCGCGTTGACCAGCAGGATGTCGAAGCGCTTGTCCTTCAGATGATCATGGAGGGCCGCGATCTGTGCCGGTTCGGTGATGTCGACCGAGGCGATCTCGACCGCTTCGGGCTGCCGATTTCGCAGCGCGTGCAGAGGCGTTTCGGCTCCGCGGCGGACAGTGCCGGTCACATGCCAGCCGCGCGTCACAAACTCTCCGGAG
Source organism: Marinibacterium anthonyi (assembly GCA_003217735.2). GTDB lineage: Bacteria > Pseudomonadota > Alphaproteobacteria > Rhodobacterales > Rhodobacteraceae > Marinibacterium > Marinibacterium anthonyi. The sequence goes on from CP031585.1 coordinate 2,257,226, forward strand.
AGGGCGTATCCGATACCGCGGGAGGCGCCGATGATGAGGATGCGTTGCATGGGATCTCTCCTTTGTTCTGGTCCAAGCAGGTATGGGAGGGAGATGGTGAGCAGCAGGTAATTGCACTATACGCAATCAGATCAACATCTCATTGCATATGGCGCAATGTCGTGAGATGCCTGCCGACATGAGCACGACGGATCTCAACCTCCTGCGCGCACTTGTGGCGCTGCTTGAAACCGGCAGCGTGACGGAAGCCGCCGGGCGCCTTGGGCTCAGCGTGTCGGCGATGAGCCGCAATTTGACCCGCCTGCGCGCCGCCACCGGTGATCCGCTATTCGTGCGCGCCGGTGCGCGGCTGGCCCCCTCGCCACGCGCCATTGCCTTGTCGGCGGAAGTGCCCGACCTGCTGGCAAGGGTCGAGGCGGCGCTGGCCCGGGAGGCGCGTGCGGTCGATCTGGCAACCATCGACCAGACCTTCACGCTGCGCGCCAACGAAGGGTTCATTCACCGCTTTGCCGCCCCCCTGCTTGATCGGATGCTCAGTGAGGCGCCGCAGGCCCGGCTGCACCTGGTGTCGAAGCCGGTCAAGGACGCGACCTCGCTGCGCGACGGGACGGCGGATCTTGAGATAGGGGTGCTGGGGGAGTTTGCGCCGGAAATCCTGACACGACGGCTGTTCAAGGATGACTTCATCGCGGCGGTGCGTCCGGGGCATCCGCTTCTGGAGGGCCCGATTACGGCGGAACGCTTTGCCCAATGCCTGCATGTGGTGGCGTCGCGTCACGGTCGGTCCTCGGGCCCGGTGGACGAGGCGTTGGAGAGCCTTGGCCTCTCGCGGTGTGTGGTAGCGGTTGTGCCGGGGTTCCCCGACGCCATGGAGATCGCACGGCGGACGGTCCTTGTCGCCCAGATCCCGCGTCTGGTGCTTGGCTCTGATCTGGTCGGTCTGGATCTGCCCGTGGCGGTGCCGGGCATCGCCGTGTCCGCCATGTGGCATCCACGGGTGGACGCCGATCCAATACAGAAATGGTTCCGCAAGATCGTATTTGAAACGGTCCATGCTGCCCGGATCAGCGCCTCGTAGACCCGAACCGGCTGGGCGCCTCAGCTCAGCCGCTTCTGAGAACTGCTGGCTCCTGAAACCCCATCTGCTTTCGTCCAGGATCGGCCATTCGCCGCGCCTGGCACGAACGGCAGGTTTGGGCCGGAAACGACAGGGCACTTGGCCAGAGCCGCCAGCCCGGACCGCCGCACCGCCGCATTTCGGCTTCGGGCCCAATCTGTCGAACGCTGCAGCATAAACGGATGGCGGCTCCGGCGAAAATTCGGCGGTGGAAACGCAGGGGGTCGCAGGACCTCAGAGAGTTACCCTCCGGACGTGGTGAGGGTCCAAGGCCTGTCGCGACAATCGAACGACGCCCGCAGAGCGCTTCGCGTGCGTTTGCTTGTGAACAGGTAAGGCTGCTTCGATGCGAAGGGCCCCCGGGCATAGCTCCATGTCAGGGGGATCGGGTCCCGCGCGTGCTCTGGCAGACATCGATGAAGGCGCGAAGCGGTCTGGGGGCGCGGCGACTGGGGTAGTAGAGGCGAGGTCCGGCCCGGACCGGCCAATAGTCCGGCAGAACAGGCACCAGCGTTCCAGCCGCGAAATCGTCCTCAAGCCAGTTACGGAAGGCACCGATGATACCGACCCCGCAACGCGCGAAGCGTAACCCGGTGTCGATCGCGTCGACGCTCAGGATCAGGCGCGAGACTGGCTCGATGGTGACAATCTGCGTGCCCTCCAGCAGGTGCCACGGCAGAAGGGGCCCGTCCGGCAGCCGGTATCGGATCGCGTCGAGACCGACCAGGTCCTGGGGCCGCCCCGGCGTTCCTTGGACGCCCAGATAGGCCGGCGCTGCCGCAAGGGCGACTTGCTGCGTCCTGGGCCCGATCGGGATCGACACCATGTCCCGTGCGAGCACGTCGTCGTAGCGGATTCCCGCGTCGCATCCGGCCTCAACTATATCCACGAGGCCATTCTCGACGATGATTTCCACCTCGACCTCGGGATGGAGGGCGTGGAACGCACCGATGAGCGGTGGCAAAACGTCCGGCATCACGGCCCCCGGCACATTCAGGACGAGCCGCCCGCTGACGCGGTCCGTCGCCTCGGCGAGGTCGGCGCAGGCGTCGTCGAGCCCGCCCAGGAGCGGAGCGATCCGGTCGGCCAGCATCTGCCCGGCCTCCGTGGTGGAAACGCTGCGGGTGGTGCGGCGCAACAGCGGCACGCCGAGCAATTCCTCTACCCGCGCGACCGTCGTGCTGACCTTTGACGGCGCAACGCCAAGGCGCCGGGACGCGGCACGAAACCCGCCGTCGCGTACCACAGCGAGGAAGACAGCTAGGTCGTCATGCCGAATATTGTTCTTCATGGAGAACAGCCTATTCGAGATTCGAGGCGTAGTCACTGCCGTGTCGAACAGTCATTTTCAAACCACAGCGCCCTGTCATCACGGCGTCGCCAACGTGGAAGGAAAACAGGCATGCTCATCGTCACCGGCGCAACCGGCAAACTCGGTCGCAAGATTGTCGACCATCTTCTAACCCTCGTTCCGGCACACCGCATCGGTGTCAGCACCCGCGCGCCCGACGAGGTAGAGGCACTCGCCGAACTCGGCGTCCGGGTGCGGCAGGGCACCTACGATGACGCCGACAGTCTGCGCCACGCCTGGCAAGGCGCCGAGCGGATACTCCTCGTCTCCTCCAACGCTGCGGCGAAAGGGGGTGATCCGCTGGCGCAGCACCGCACTGCGATTGACGTGGCTCAGGAGTTGGGCGTGGCGCGCCTGCTTTACACCAGTCAGATTTCCGCGGCGGCCGAGGCCCTGTTTCCGCCGGGACGAGACCACGCGGCGACCGAAGCGATGCTCGCCGGATCGGGATTGGCGTGGACCGCCTTGCGGCACGGCTTTTACGCGTCGAGCGCAATGGAAATGCACCGGCGCGGATTCGAAGCCGGGAAGCTTGTCGCGCCCGAGGACGGCAAGGTGGCCTGGACCGCGCATGATGACCTTGCCGAAGCCGACGCCCGGCTGCTTGCGGGAGAGGAGGACATCGATGGGCCCACCCCGCCGCTGACCGGGACCGAGACGCTTGACCTCGCCGATCTGGCTCGGCTGGCCTCGGACGTCACCGGCCAAGACATCACGCGGGAGGTCGTGCCTGAAGAAGAGGTAGAGCAAGGCGCACGGGCGAAGGACCTGCCAGAGGGCGCTATCGCTGTGATGCTCGGCTATTACCGCGCCGCCCGAGCCGGCGAGTTCGACCGGGTTGACCCGACCCTGGCCCGGCTTCTTGGGCGGAAACCGGCGACAATGCGAGAGGTGCTCGCGGGCCTCGCACTGTGATGGACGTAAGATCGGGGCGTGGCGGACTCGGCCCGACAGCAACAAGATCGGGTCCCGCGAATGATCGAACCTCACTCCAGTCATATGGGCGACACTGGGCACTCGTAACCCAATGCAGCGCAGGTCTCAGCATCGTTCCAAGTGCGCATCCTTCGGCCTTCGGCCCCGCTACAGGGGGATTTCGCCGGGCTGACCGGCTTTGCCGCTTGGCTTCGAAGCCGCATGCACTATGGTCCGAAGGGTTTTGTGGCAGTGAATCAGGATGGGACAAGTTATTGAAAGGACATTATTTTGACAAGATTGAGCGGATCGCGGCCGGACCGGTTCCAGGCTGCCTTCGCGGGATCGGTTAGGGCGATGTTCTTCCGTGTTTATGCAGATGGCGTGCTGATCGCAAAAGGGGCGGGCGCGCTGGACGAAGCCAAGACCTTTGCCGGCGTGCGCGAGCGAAGCGCCCGGCTGTTCGAGATCCATGGCTATGACGTGGATGACGCCAATTCCGAGGACTCCCCGACCCGGGCCTGGTATTTCGACCGCGAGGTCGACGGCTGGGTCGAGGGCCGGTGGAAACAGGCGAGCGCCAGCTTCAACCAGACCGTGGCCGAACGCCTGGCGGATGGCCATGTGACGATCAGCAACGGGATCTGGCGCGAAACCTTCCCCGAAGATCAGCGTGAGATCTGGATCGACTGGTACGATCGGATGTTCGGACAATACGGCTATGACGGATACCGGGACCTGGCCGCGGCGCTGCGATCGCTCGACCCGGAGACGGAATGATCCCCCCGATCCTTCGCCGCTGAAGAACCCCTGCGCCGCCCGGGCTGACCGGGGAGGGCAGGGGCGGGCAGATGCGGACCGGGGCCGGCAGGTGCGGGCAGGGGCCGGTGCCCCTGCCGGCGGACGGTTCAGAACCGCTTGATGAGGCGCAGCGCGCCGCCGTGGCTTTCGTAGCCGTCCCCGAAGGCGCCGGTATATTCCAGCTTTACGTCGACACCCGCGTCGGCATTCACCAGCGACACGCCGAAGCCGATCCGCCCGATCACGTCGGCGATCGGCAGGTCCGTGGTGAAGACCCCGGCGCCCGACGGCGCGTCGACCAGGCTGGCCGAGGTCGACCATGTGTCCGCCGTCGACAGGCTGACGCCCAGCGTCGAGGACAGGGTGGTGGACCAGCCGTTGTTCAGCACCCGGCTGGTGCCGACTTCGACCGAGGGTGTCAGCACCAGCGCGGTCTGCGTTTCCGAGGAGACATCGAGGTTGTAGATCCCCGCGCCGGTCTCGGTATAGCCGGTCATGTGCGTGTGCACGACGTCCAGGTCCAGGATCGGGGTCAGGTAGCCCATCGCGTTGGTCATCGTGTAGGCGGCCCGGAGCCGCGCGCTGACGCTGGCAAGGTCGGTGTCGCCGGTGGCCGTGCCGCTGAAGGCGGGGACCGATATGTCGCGGGTGGTGTCGAACGCCCCCCAGGATCCTGCCACCGCGCCCGAAAGCGTCAGCGCCCCGAACTGGCGCCCGACCCCCAGCGCGATGAACCCGGTGTCGCCTTCGACGCCCGAGATGCCGGCATCGTCGTCATAGCTGGAATATTCATACCCGCCCGAGACGCCGCCGACCCAGTCGTTGTCGAAGTCGAACCGTGCGCCGCCGCTTAGCCCGTAGACATGGCCGGAATAGCCGGTGTCGCCGGATTGGTCGGTATAGCTGCCGCCGCCGTCCAGCCAGGCGCAGCGCCCCGGGCCCGAGGTGACCGATGCGCCAAGCCCGGTGGGGCAGCGCATCACGCTGTCCAGCCGCCCCTTGGACAGCGATGTCTGGGCCGCGGCCATGGCCTGCGACGCGCCCGGGGACAGCGACGACAGCGCCGCCGCATAGGCCGCGCCGTCGGTGGATTGTTCCGCCAGGTCGTTCAGCCCGCCCAGCAGTCCCGCGTAATCGGTCGATCCGCTGTCAAAGATCGCGTCCAGGTGCCGGCCAAGGCTGAACTCGGTCCGCGAAAGCGTGTCGAAGGCGGTCCCGAAATGGGTGTCGGCAACGCGCACGCTGACGCCGTTGGCGGTCAGCGTGGTGTCGAAATCGACCGCCCTGGTGTCCACCACCTGCAGCCCGCCCGTGAATGCGCCGTCGACCGAGATCAGGCCGACGGTCCTGTTCGCCAGCAGGGAGGAGGTTTGGATCACCAGCGATCCGTCCAGCACCGCGTCACCGGCGACGTGCAGGCTGTCGCTGCCGGTGGGGGTGGCGAAATCGACGCCCGCCGTGATGGTGCCGGCGGCGGTTTGCGTCAGGTCGCCGGTGATCTGCAGGCTGTCGCCCGCACCCGCGTCGCCGATCACCATGCGGCCGTTGTTGACCACGTTGGCCGCATAGGTCGATGCGCCCGACAGCGAATTCCGGCTGTTGTTGGTGACGGTGCCGGCGATCCGGCCGTCAGCGTTTTCCAGGAGGATGTCGCCGATCACCGACCCGCCGTCTTCGATCAGCACGTCGGTGGTGTTGCCGTCCTGCGTGGTGCCGTTGTTGGATGTATAGGTGATCGCCGTGCCCGACGCGGCCGAGACCGTCGCTCCGGCCTTGATAAGGACGTGGTTGTCATGGCCCGACGCCACGACGATGCCCGCGCCGCCGCCCGACCCGCCGGTGACATCGGCCAGCACGTTGACCGTCACGGTGCCCAGCACGTCGCCGGTGTTCCCGCCGCCCATGCTTTGCGCGAAGATGCCGATGGAATCCGCGCCGCTGGCCGAAATCGCGCCCTTGGTGACGACGCTCACGTCGCTTGCGCCATAGGCATCGCCCACCAGCCCCGATGTCGAGCCCGCGAAGACGCCATCGCTGTCGCCGCCGATACCGCCGCCGCCGCCGATGGATTGGGCGACGATGCCGTGGGCCATGTCGCCGGTGGTGGTGATCGTGGCGTCGGAGATCACCCGGACGGTGCCGCCGGTGCCGACCGCGCCCTCGATGAAGGCGGGGGTGGTATCGAAGGGCCCGACGGATATGTCGCCGCCGATGCCGCCGCCGCCGCCGATGGACTGGGCGATGATGGCGTGACCGCCGGTGCCCGTGGTCTTGATCCGGCTGGCGTTCGTCAGATCGACGGTGACCGCGCCGCCATCGCCGCCATTGCCGCCGAAGCCGCCGACCTTGACGCTGGTCACGCCGCTGGCCTCGCCCGAGCTGCCGATGCCGCCGCCACCGCCGATGGACTGGGCCACGATGGCGAAGGCGCGGTTGCCCGACGTGGCGATCGCGGTGCCGAAGGCCAGCGAAACGGTGTTGCCGTCGCCGCCCGATCCGCCCTGGCCGCCGACGATGATGTCGATGGCGTGGCTGTCGTCGTCATCCTGGGCCGAGGCGCTGCCGACCCCGCCATTGCCGCCGCCGCCGCCGACGGACTGGGCCAGCAGGCCATAGGAATCGTCGCCATGGGTGGTGACGTTGATCCAGTTGGTGCCGGTGTCGGCCACGGTGATCGTGCCGCCGTTTCCGGCTGTCCCGCCGGTGCCGCCCACGCCGCTGCCCACCGTCAGGCTGCCGCCGGCCATGTCGGATCCGTCGCCGCCCTGGCCACCGCCGCCGCCGATGGATTGCAGGATCATGCCGTGCGCCATGAAGCCGCTGGTGGTGATGTTGTTGTTGTCGGCATCGTCGAATTTCGCCGTGATCGTGCCGCCGTTGCCGGCCGTGCCGCCGGATCCGCCGACGCCGATGTTCAGCTGCGCCGTCTCGCCGGTGCCCGACGACATCGCCGTGCCCCCGGTTCCGCCGCCGCCGCCGATGGCCTGGATCACCACGCCGTCCGACCAGTCGCCGGTGGTGATGATCGTGCTGTCGAAGGTCAGGTCGACGCCGCCGCTGTCGCCGCCGGTCCCGCCGGTGCCCCCGACGGTCACGTTCATGGTGATGTCGATCGGGTCGTCTTCGTCGTCCTCGTCCGTGGTGGTGGCCGCCGCCAGCACCACATCCGCGCTGCCGTTGTCCGACGTGTCATCGGGATCCGATCCCATGCTGCCGCCCAGGCCGCCGCCGCCGCCGATGGATTGCGCCAGGATGCCATCCGCATCGACGCCCGAGGTGTTGATTTCGCTGCCCTCGATGGTGTCGACGGTGACCAGTTCGCTGGCGCCGCCCTGGCCGCCGGTCATGCCGACCTGCACGGTCACGGTGCCCTTGTATTCCTTGTCGTCATCGCCGCCGTCATCGTCGCCGTCGTCCGCTGTGGCCGCTTCCTCGCCGTCGCCGCTGTCCTTGATGTCGGCGCTCAGCTGGATCTCGCCGCCCTGGACGGTGCCGCCGCCGCCACCGATGGATTGCACCACCGCGCCGCGCGCGCCGGCGCCGGACGTGGTGATCTTGGCGTCGCTGTACAGCGTCAGGTCCGCGGTGCCGCCTGCGGCGCCGGTTTCGCCCTGTGTCTCGATCCCGGTCGACCCGATCCCGAAGCTGAGGTTGACCGTCGCCGCGCCGCGGATCGTGTTGGTGTAGGTCGTGGGCACGCCGCTGTTGCCGCCGCCGCCGCCGATGGACTGGACGACCACGCCGTTGGCATAGGCGCCCGTGGTGGTGATGGCGGACTTGGTGCCGGAAGGGGAGGCGCCGGAGCTGCCGATCGTGGCGCTGGCCGCGTCGCCGGCGCCGCCGTTGCCGCCCGCGGCACCCAGCGATCCGTTGATGGTCAGCCCGTATTGTTCGGTGGAATCGGGGATCGTGGTGGTCGCGGTCGAGGCGTCGCCGCCATTGCCGCCGCCGCCGCCGATGGATTGTACCAGGATCCCGTGCGAACCCGCGCCGTTGGTGGTGATCGACGATGCGTCCGACAGCGTGACCGAGGACGTGCCCCCGTGGCCGCCGTCGCCGGCGCGCCCGCCCATGGCGAACTGGGCGTTCAGGGTGATCGTGTAATCGGGGTCCTCGGGGTCGATGGGCACGCCGGTGGTGATGGCGCTGGATGCCGCCGTTCCGCCGGTGCCGCCACCGCCGCCGATGGATTGCGCGATGATGCCGATGGAATCGTTGGCCGTCAGGCTGTCGTCGCCGGTCGATGTCCGGATGGTGCTGCCGCCGCCGACATCGACCGTGACCGCGCCGCCATTGCCGCCGGCGCCGCCAAAGCCGCCGTTGGTCACGCCGATGTTGAGGAAGCTTGCCGCCTGGCTGGTGCCCGATCCGCCCGATCCGCCGCCGCCGCCGATGGATTGCGCCACGATGCCGGCCGACAGGCTTTGCTGCGTCTCGACGGTGGCGTTGGTCAGCGTGGCGTTGACCGTGCCGCCCGTCCCGGCCGATCCGGCCGACCCGCCGATGCCGAACTGGAACGTGTCGAGCACCGTGTCGGTCTGCGCGTTGCCGCCCGATCCGCCGCCGCCGCCGATGGATTGCAGCAGGATGGCGGCCGAATTCGATCCGTTCGTGGTGACGGACACGGCCTGGGTATTGCTGGCGGTGATGGTGCCGCCGTTGCCGCCGCCGCCCGACTGGCCGCCGACCGCGCCGGCGGGGATGTTCAGCACGCCGACGGCAAAGGCATTGCCGCCCGCGCCGCCGCCACCGCCGATGGACTGGGCCTGCAGGCCAAAGGCGAACGTGCCGTGCGTGGTCAGCGTGCCGATGTCGGTCACGTCCACCGCGCCGCCCGGACCCGCGCCGCCGCCGTCCGACCCGATGGCCAGAACGCCGGTGCTGGAACTGTCGTCGGGGCCCACGTCGCCCGCCGCGCTGCCGCCGCCGCCGCCGATGGATTGCGCCACGATGGCCGACGCCGCATCGCCGGTGGTGGACACCGTGCCGGTGTTGGCGATCTGGACCGCGCCCGCCGCGACGCTGGTGTCGTCGCCGCCCGTCGCCCCGATGCTGATCGTCGCGCCAGACACGCCCGCCGCGCCGCCGCCGCCGGCGATGGACTGGGCCAGGATGCCGGTCGCGTTGTAGCCGGTGGTGATGATGTCGCCGGCGTTGGTGACCGCCACGGTATCGCTGTCGCCGCCCGATCCGCCGGATCCGCCAAGCGCCACGATAAGGCCGTCCGCCGCGCCGCCGGCCCCGCCGCCGCCGCCGATCGACTGGGCCAGCACGCCATAGGCATTCACGCCGCTGGTCTGTATCGTGCCTTCGCTTTCGATGGTGATCGTGATCGTGTCGCCGGTGCCCCCGGTGCCGCCCGATCCGCCGTTGCCGCCCAGGAAGCCGCTGAATTCGCCGCCGTCGCCGCCGCCGCCGCCAATCGACTGGGCAAAGATCCCGGCGGCAAAGTTCAGGCCCGAGGCCGAGTTGTTGGTGCCGTCGGTGATGATCGTGCCGCGGTCCAGGTTCACGGTGACCGTGCCGCCATTGCCGCCCCTGCCACCGTCGCCGGACTTGCCATCGAAGGAATTGCCGGTGCTGCCCGTGCCGCCCAGGTTCGACAGCGACTGGGCGACGATGCCGCGCCCGCTGTCGGTGCCGTTGGACGAACTGACCGCCGAGATCGTCTGATCGCTGTCCTGGAGGTTGACGGTGACAGTCACGCTGCCGCCGTTGCCGCCATTGCCGCCGGTCGAGGTGTTGGCGTCGGACAGACCGTCGCCGCCCCGGCCGCCCTGGCTGTAGGCCAGGATGGCATCGACATTGGTGCCGGTCGCGGTGATGATGGCGTCGGTGTCCGACGCAGCCGAACCGCCGGTGACATCGACCTTCACGGTCCCGCCATCGCCGCCATTGCCGCCGATTGTTCCGGACTGGCCCATGCCGCCCGCGCCACCGCTGGATAGAGCAGCGACGGACGAACTGCCATGCGCAACGCCGGTGTCCGTGTCCGTGACCGTCATGACATTGGAGACCGTGACGGTTGTCGTGCCGCCGTTTGCGCCACCGCCGCCATCCTGAAGCTGGTGTTGGTAGGTATCGCCGACATTGTAAGCCCAGCCGCCATCGCCACCGGCGCTTTTGGCGTAGATGCCATGGGTCGCGCCGGAGTTGTTGCTGTTGCCCACAACGGTGATCGTGCCGACGTTTTCTATGGTGACGGAGCCGCCGGTGCCGCCGGCGCTCTGGCCGCCCCCCCCATCTTTTTCGTCGTCGTGTGAATTGTAGTCATCCGGTCCGTCGCCGCCGAACGAACGTGCGCGGATGCCGATGACATTGTTGGCGACCAGCGGTGACGAGGTCGAACCCACGGTCACGTTGCTGGTTGTCCAGGTGATCGTCCCGCCTTGTCCGCCGTCGCCGCCATATCGTTCCGTGCCATCGTCGCTTTCGTTCAGGCGGCCGCCCTCGCCACCGTAGGAGCGCAGCTCGATGCCGACGAAGTCGTTGGTGTTCGATGTTTTGGATGTCGGTGCGGTGACGGAGACATCCGTATAAGCCAGAGGCGTCTGGGTGATCGCCCCGCCGCTGCCGCCGGGCGCGCCATTGCTGCCGTTGTTCTCGTTGTTGTCGGTGCCGGGGCCGCCCTGTGTCCAGATCAGGATGCCGGCGGCGGCATCGCCGATCGACAGGTCCGAAGGGATGGTGACATCCACCGAATCCGGGCCTTCGAAAGTGATGTTGCCGCCATTGCCGCCGGCCGATGGCCCGCTGTAGGACCCGTCGCCGCCGGTCTGCCGGATATAGACGCCCTGGTAGGCGGTGCCGGTGGGCAGGTCGAAGTTCAGGTTGGTGTCCTGGATGAACGTGTAATCGGGCCCGCTGCCCCCGGCGGTCGACTGGCTGCCGCTGGATCCGTCGAAGGTGAAAATGGCAGGAGCGTTGCCCTGGACGAATTCGCACAGGCTGCCGTCGATGTCACAGGTGGACGTGGCCGCGCCCATGGCGGGCGTAAAGACCAGCCATCCGGCCGACAAAAGGGCAAGCGAATGCACGTGACGGGCAGGGCGCAGGGGGGATGGGGTCACTGGGTGGGCCTTTCATTGCGGTCTTGCGATGCCGACACGTCCGGCCCGCGCACCACCCAAGCGGCGCGTGCCCGTTCCTGTCCGATCCTGGTGCAACCATAGCGAAACCTTGCCGGATCGGAGTCGCCATTTGCGGGGCACGTTAGAGGAGGGCCGTTAACTTCACAATAAATGGATTCATAGACGGTAACGGTCTTGCGATCCGCCGGGACGGGCATGGGGGACAGATGCGCGAAATGGGCGCGCCGGTCTCGACCTGGTCGAAGGATGTCACGCCGCTTGTGGTGCGCGAACCGCAGCGGCGCGGCGTCTTGGGCACCGAATACGCCTGCACGACCCGGCGCGAGAACCTTGGCCCGTCCGGTCAGCCGGTGTGCCCCCGCGAAAACCAGCGAAAGCGCCTGATGGCGTCCCTCGCCGGGGGGGTCAGTCCGCGTAACGGCTTTCGGTGATGATCGTCGATCCGCCAAGCGTGTTCAGGCGCCGGCCCACCCGCATGCCCAGGTCGTCGGCCCCGGAATAGGGGGTGGCGTCGATCACCTCGACCAGGTCGGCGCCATCGGGCGAGATCACCGCGCCGCGCAGGTTCAGCTTGCCGTCGCCGATCCAGGCATAGCCGCCGATGGGGGAATCGCAATGCCCGCCAAGCGCGCGCAGCATCGCCCGTTCGGCCTGCATCAGCCAGCGCGTTTGGCGGTGGTCAATGGCGGCCAGCAGGCGGGTGACCACCGGGTCGTCGGCCAGGCATTCGGCGACCACGATACCCTGGCCCACCGCCGGCAGCATCTCCGTCACCTCGAAGCGGCGGCTGATCCGTGCGCCTTCGCCGATCCGTTCCAGCCCCGAGGCCGCAAGCACCAGCGCATCGACGGGCGGCGTCTGGCCGCCGTAGTTGAACTGCATCGGCTCGCCCGTATCCAGGCGCCGCAGCCGCAGGTCGGCCGAGCCGCGGAACTGCACCACCTCGGCCTTCGGGAAGATCCGGTTCAGGTAGGCGCGGCGGCGGATGGACGAGGTGCCGATCACCGCCGGCACGTCAGCGCCTGCGGGCTTCAATACCAGCGCGTCGCGGGCATCGTCGCGCGGCATGCAGGCACCGATGACGAACCGTTTCTCGTCGTAATATTCGTCGTCGCCGGGCAGGTCCTTGAGCGAATGCATCGCCAGGTCGGCGGTGCCGTCCAGCATCATGTCGCGCATGTCGTTGATGAAGGCGCCGCCCTTGCCGCCCATCGACCCCAGCCGGCTTTTTGTATCGCGATCCGCATCGGTGGCCCGCGTGACCAGCTCGAAACTCAGCTCCGGATGGGCCCGCTGCAGAGCGTCGCGGATGGCTTCGGCCTGGGCGACGGCCATGCGGCTGGCGCGGGTGCCGATACGGTAGACGGTCTTCATCACGGTGTTCCTTGGTCCTTGCGCAGGCCGCGCGCGGGGCGCGCACCGGCTCCTCTATAGGGACCCGAAAGATCCACCTCAAGTCTGAAACAAACTCCCCGGAACGGGGGTCTGTGAAAGGGAAAATGAAATGAGAAGGGTTGTTAATCTTATGAAATCCGCCGGATTGGCCGCGCCGGCCGACACCGTGATTGCGGCTGACGCAATTGCCCGGGACGTGCTGGGCCAGGCCAAGGAACCCGGCAAAGCGATCATCGGATCGGAATTGAATTGCGCGCCGTTCGAATTGCTGGGCGGCCAGACGCCGAGTGGCAAGCCGTCTTGCCAGGGCTGGACGCTGCGCCGGAATAAAGTGGTTCGCCATAACCATGGATCTGCCGTCGGACACGGTTCCAAACCCCAATTTCTGATCCCGGCCAGAATTGAACACAGCCAACGTCGCAATTCGGGTTTTCGGATCGGACTTTTCGGAAAGCGGAGCCTGGCGAAACGTGGTCCAGACGACCTTTTACGGTTCCCCGGTATTGCTGGTATTCAGAACGGGAACGACGCTGGCGATTTGCGCCGTTGGAATTGCCCTGGGCGTCGGCATCGCAAGGGCGCCGGCGAGCGGGCCCCTGGTGATCCTGTTCGACGACCCGCCGGCGCCGGCCGGGTGAACGCGTATCATTTCTGTTGAGCGGATCGCGGAAAGACGATAGACTTTCTGCACCGCGACAACGGCGTTGCGGTCTTCCAATATCGGACCCTGGGCAAAGCTGCTCGACATTCGTGCGACATCCGTCGTGCCGTGTCGGCGGCTTTTTTCGTATGCGAGGACTGTATCCATGAAGAACTTCCCGATGTTTCTGCGGATGACCGGCCGGCGCGTGGTGATCTGTGGCGGCGGCGAAGAGGCCGCGCGCAAGTGCCGCCTGATCCTGAAGACCGACGCGCAGATCCTCATCGTGGCAGGGGACCTTGACCCGGAACTGGCAGCGCTTGTCGCCTCGGGCCGGGCGCTGCACCAGGTGGCGGACGATGCCACGACCTTCGACAACACCGCGCTGGCCTTCATCGCCACCGGCTGCGCGGCGCGCGATGCGGATCTGGCGGCCAAGGCACGGGCAAAGGGCGTCGTGGTCAACGTGGTCGACCGGCCCGACATGTGCGACGCCTTCACGCCGTCGATCGTCGACCGCGATCCGCTGGTCGTCGCCATCGGCACCGAAGGCGCGGCGCCGGTGCTGGGCCGGGCCATCAAGACCCAGGTCGAAACCATGCTGGCCCCGCGCCTGGGGTCTTTCGTGGCGCTGGCCGGACGGCTGCGCGACGCCGTGGCAAACACCATCGCGCAACCGAGCCGCCGGGCCTTCTGGGAATGGGCCTTCACGGGCGAGGCCTGGCGCGCGCACCTGGCGGGCCGCGAACGCGCCGCCGCGCAGATGCTGAAGGACGCGATTGCCAATGGCGCGGTGCCCGAGGCAAAGGGCCATATCGCGCTGGTCGGCGCGGGACCGGGGGCGCGCGACCTGCTGACCCTGCGCGCCGTGCAGCGCCTGCAGCAGGCCGATGTCATATTTTACGACCGGCTGGTCGATCCCGAGGTTCTGGAACTGGCCCGCCGCGACGCCGACCGCGTCTATGTCGGCAAGGAGGTCGGCGCCTGCGCCTGGCCGCAGGACCAGATCGACCGCCTGATCGTGGCCGAGGCCCGGAAGGGCCGGCGGGTCGTGCGCCTGAAATCCGGCGATCCGTCGATCTTTGGCCGCGCGGCCGAGGAAATCGCCGCCGCACGGGCCGCGGGGATCGAGGTTGAGCTGGTCCCCGGCATCACCGCCGCCTCGGCCGCCGCCGCGACCCTGTTGCAGCCTCTGACCGAACGGGGCGAAACCGACAGCCTGGTGATCGCCACGGGCACCTGCCGTCCCGGCGACGGCGACCCCGACAGCGGTGCGCTGGTCCGTCCCGGCACCTCGATGGCATTCTACATGGCGGTGGACAAGGCCGACGTGATCCAGGCCCGGCTGCTGGAAGGGGGCGCGCCGGCCCATTGCCCGGTCGACATCGTGTCGAACGCCAGCACCGACCGCGAACGCCACGCCCGCACCACGCTGGACAACCTGTCGCGCACCATTGCCAGGCAGGGGCTGACCAGCCCCGCGATCCTGTTGATCCGTTATCCGAAATCCCTGGCGACAGAGACTGTCACCGGTGCCGCCCGTACCTCCGCCCGCACAGCCGCCCGCACCGCCGCTTGATGCCGGCGCAACGGCGGGTGTCGCAGGCAAAGCGGGCCATCGCTGACACAATGCTTCCTTATAGTAAGTTAACCATGGAAAGACTCAACCTTAAGGCATTGTCCACTTCAGGAAACCTGCGGCTAAGCGTCGGTCTTCGTTTTATTTTCTAGCGCCCGGCGCGAGCCGGGGTCATTGTCATATGACCTTCGCATGGGATCGCCATGCTGGGGGTCACGGGAGAAAATGAGTAGAGGATGATCATGTTTAACAAGTCCATGACCGCCGCCGCCGCCCTTTTGGCCGTGGTTGCCACGACAGCCAGTGCCCAGGATATGGAGGCCTGGAAGACCGTTGGCGACTGGAACATCACGATCGACGCGAATGCCGGGAACGGGTGCGTGATGTCGAAGGAATACGACAACGGGATCCTGCTGCAGTTCGGCCTGCTGCCGCTGCGCGACGGCGGGTTCTTTGCCGCCTACAACAAGGACTGGACCTTCATCGAGGAGGGCAAGGATGCTCCGGTGTCCTTCCTGTTCGAAGGCATCGAATTCACCGGCGGGTCGGAAGGGTACATCACCGGTCCCTGGTATGGCGGCTTCGCCTTCACCAACAACCCGGCGCTGGTCTATGAATTTGCCAAGAAAAAGCAGATGACCGTGACCGCCGGCGACAATCCCCCGGTGACGCTCAGCCTTGACGGCACGCTTGCCGCGACCGAGGAACTGGTTGCCTGCCAGAACGCCCAGGCCAGCTGATCCGCACGTTTGGTCCTTAAATCCAGGGCGCCGCTCAGGCCGAGCGGCGCCCTTTTTCGTGTGCGGTCAAAGCCTGTGGCGGGAGGGCGGGCCGTGACGGGTTTTACCAATTGATAAAATATCTGGATGTGCCACTCTGATCCCAAGACCTGGGATCAGGGCCAAGCAATCAGGGAGACCGCCATGGCCACGTTTTCTCGCGCTCCGGGGCGTGTTCCGGCACGTCTTTCGTCAGGGGACCTTGCCCGCAACTTCGCCGACCTCCATCCGGCCCTTGACCCGCACGAGGCGTCGGTGGCGGCGGATCGATGTTACTTCTGCCATGACGCGCCCTGCACCACGGCCTGTCCGACCTCAATCGACATCCCGCTGTTCATCCGCCAGATCCAGACCGGCCAGCCCGAAGCGGCGGCGCGGACGATCTTTGACCAGAATATCCTGGGCGGCATCTGCGCCCGGGTCTGCCCGACCGAAACATTGTGCGAGGACGCCTGCGTGCGCGAGGCCGCCGAAGGCCGGCCGGTCGAGATCGGGCAGTTGCAGCGTTATGCCACCGACACGCTGATGGCCCGCAATTCCCATCCCTACACCCGTGCGCCGTCGACCGGCAAGATCGTGGCGGTGGTGGGGGCCGGTCCCGCGGGTCTGTCCTGCGCGCACCGCCTGGCGCTGCACGGCCACGACGTGGTGATCTTCGAGGCGCGCGAGAAACCCGGCGGACTGAACGAATACGGCATCGCCAGCTACAAGGCGGTGGACGATTTCGCCCAGGCCGAGGTCGCCTGGCTGATGCAGATCGGCGGAATCACCCTGCGCACGGGCACGGCCCTTGGGCGCGAGGTCACGCTGGAAGAGCTGCGCGAGGATTACGATGCGGTGTTTGTCGGCATCGGCCTTCCGGCTGCGCGCGACGTGGCGGGCATCGACGGGCCGGGCGTTGGTCCCGCGATCGACTTCATCCGCGAGCTGCGTCAATGCGATGATCTGTCGACCCTGCCGGTAGGGCGCGACGTGGTTGTCATTGGCGGTGGCATGACGGCGGTGGACGCCGCCGTCCAGGCGAAACTGCTGGGGGCGGAAACCGTTTCTCTTGTCTACCGCCGTGGTCGGGACCGCATGCCCGCCTCGGGCTACGAACAGGACCTGGCGGCGGCGAAGGGCGTCCGCCTGATCTTCAACGCGCAGCCCCTGGCCGCACATGCGGCGGGCGCGGGCGTCGAGGTCGAATTCGCCCGTACCGACGAGACGCCCGATGGGCTGAAACCCACCGGCGACACCTTTCGCCTGCCCGCCGACCAGGTGCACCTGGCGGTGGGCCAATGGCTGGACGGCGCGCCCGAGGGCCTCGCGCTGGCCGATGGCAAGCTGGCGGTGACCGGCGCGGGCCGCAGTTCGCTGGCCGGGGTCTGGGTCGGCGGCGATTGCGCCAGCGGGGGCGAAGACCTGACCGTGACCGCCGTGGCCGAGGGCCGCGATGCGGCCGAGGACATCCACGCGGTGCTGATGGCATGACCGCGCCGGCGCATTGGGAGAAGGAGGATTTCTCGTGGCGAAAATGACACTTCCCGCCGAGGGCGGCTGCATTTGCGGTGCGTTGCGGTTCCGGGTAACGGCACAGCCGATGATGACGATGGCCTGCCATTGCGTGACCTGCCAGAAGATGACGGGCGGGGCTTTTTCGACATCCGTCATGGTCTCGGAGGACGGCTTCGAAGTCACCGCGGGCAGCCCGGTGGTTGGCGGCCTCAAGGGCCCCGAGATCCATCACATGCATTGCCCCGAATGCCATTCGTGGGTCTACACCACCTTCGGTCCCGACCGCCCCTTCGTGAACCTGCGCGCGGTCATGCTGGACGCCATCAGCTGGTTCGCGCCCTTTACCGAGTCCTATGTCTCGGAAAAGCTGCCCTGGGCGCAGACCGGCGCGCCGCACAGTTTCGAGAAATTCCCCGCACCCGAAGATTACCCCGCGCTCATGGCCGGTTTCACCACGTTTCACGCCAGCTCGGAGGGCTGACATCATGGCCGATCTCACGTCCGATTTCCTGGGCATCAAGAGCCCGAACCCCTTCTGGCTGGCCTCCGCGCCGCCGACCGACAAGGAATACAACGTCCGCCGCGCCTTCGAGGCGGGCTGGGGCGGCGTGGTCTGGAAGACCCTGGGCGAGGCCGGCCCGCCCATCGTGAACGTCAACGGCCCGCGCTATGGCGTGGTGCACGGGGCCGACCGCCGGGTGCTGGGACTGAACAACATCGAGCTGATCACCGACCGGCCCCTGGAGGTGAACCTGGAAGAGATCGCGCGCGTCAAGGCGGATTACCCGGACCGCGCGCTGGTGGTGTCGATCATGGTGCCTTGCGAGGAAGCGGCGTGGAAGGCGATCCTGCCGCGCGTCGCCGAGACCGGCGCGGACGGGATCGAGCTGAACTTCGGCTGTCCCCACGGGATGAGCGAGCGCGGCATGGGATCCGCCGTGGGGCAGGTGCCGGAATACATCGAATTGGTCACGCGCTGGTGCAAGCAGCATTACGACAAGCCGGTCATCGTGAAACTGACGCCCAACATCACCGACATCCGCTATCCGGCGCGGGCGGCGAAGAACGGCGGCGCGGACGCGGTGTCGCTGATCAACACGGTGTCGTCGATCACATCGGTGAACCTCGACACGTTCAGCCCCGAACCGATGATCGACGGCAAGGGCAGCCACGGCGGCTATTGCGGGCCGGCGGTCAAGCCCATCGCGCTGAACATGGTGGCCGAGATCGCGCGCGATCCCGAAACCCGGGGCTTGCCGATATCCGGTATCGGCGGCGTGACCACCTGGCGGGACGCGGCGGAGTTCCTGGCGCTGGGGGCCGGCAACGTGCAGGTCTGCACGGCGGCGATGACCTATGGTTTCAAGGTGGTGCAGGAGATGATCGCCGGGCTGTCGCAATGGATGGATGACAAGGGGCATGGGTCGGTCGCCGATGTGGTCGGCCGCGCGGTGCCCAACGTGACCGATTGGCAGTACCTGAACCTCAATTACATCGCCAAGGCCAAGATCGACCAGGACGCCTGCATCAAGTGCGGGCGGTGCTACGCGGCCTGCGAGGACACGTCGCATCAGGCGATCGCGATGAAGGCGGGCCGGGTCTTCGAGGTGAAGGACGCGGACTGCGTGGCCTGCAACCTGTGTGTCGACGTCTGCCCGGTTGAGGACTGCATTTCGATGGTGCGCCTGGCGCCCGGAGCGGTGGATCCACGGACCGGACGGGTGGTCGAGGAGGCCTATGGCAACTGGACGACGCATCCCAACAACCCGATGGCGCGGGCGGCGGAATAGATTTTTCGGATGAAAAATCTGGGGGGACCAGAAAATTCGTCCGAATTTTCTTCCGCGGTGTCAGAACAGCAGGCGGATCGGCCCGTCGTGACAGACCACGATGAACTGGTCCGCCGTCTGGATCACGTGAAAGCCCCGGCGCCTGAGTTCCGCCAGGAACCTCTCGCGCCCGACCTCGCGGTCGACCCAGGACATCGATCGTCGCACCACCGCGCCGCGCCGGGCGGCGCGGGTGTCGAACATCTGCCGCATCCAGGGCTCGGTGCCCTTGCCGTCATAGATCATCTGCATGGCGTCCGTCTTGCCATGCCATGGTTAGCGCGAGGTTAAGGTGTCAGCATCCGCCGGAACAATGTCTCGACATACTCCGGCGCATGATCGAACGGGTCTTCCGCGCCCAGCACGGCGCGGACCTGCACGTCGAAATCGGCGTAATGCTGGGTCAGCGCCCAGATCGAGAAGATCAGGTGCCGGGGGTGCACCGCCGCGATCCGCCCCGCCGCGATCCAGTCGCGGATCACGCCGGCCTTCTCGTCCACCAGCGCCTTCAGATCGGTCGACAGCATCGCCTCGATCCGCGGCGCGCCCTGGATGATCTCGTGGGCGAACAGTCGGCTCTCGCGCGGGAAATCCCGGCTCATCTGCAGCTTGCGGCGCACATAGGTCAGCAATTGTTCCAGCGGCTCGCCGGCCGGGTCCAGGTCGCGCAGGGGATCCAGCCATGTGTCCAGCTGGCCTTCCAGCAGCGTCAGGTAGATTGCCTCTTTCGAGGGGAAGTAGTAGAGCAGGTTCGGCTTTGACAGTCCCGCCGTGCTGGCGATCTCGTCCACTGTCGCGCCGCGGAATCCCTGGGCCGAAAACACCTCCAGGGCGGCCTCCAGAATGGCCTTGCGGTTCTTTTTCTGGATCCGGGTCGGCGCGCGATCCTTGGGCATGAAGGTGACCTTGTTGGGGACCACCGGCGCATGGCTCTTGTCCGAGTGTCCTTCAGGGATCATACCGGACTTGACGCGATCCTTCCGCCGGGGCGCTTGACTGGCTTCCCCCGAGTGGTAGCGTCGCTTTGACCATTTGGTCAAATCAATTTCGAATACTCTAGGAGGCGGGAATGGCTGCGCCGGGCGAAAATCTCAGGATCAATGGCGAACGGCTGTGGGACAGCCTGGAAGAGATGGCCAAGGTCGGTCCGGGGATTGCCGGGGGCAACAACCGCCAGGCGCTGACCGACGAAGACGCGCAGGGACGCGCGCTGTTCCAGTCCTGGTGCGAGGCCGCGGGCTGCACCATGGGCGTGGACGAGATGGGCAACATGTTCTTCCGCCGTGAAGGCACCGACCCCGACGCGCTGCCGGTCTACATGGGCAGCCACCTGGACACCCAGCCCACGGGCGGCAAGTACGACGGGGTGCTGGGCGTGCTGGGCGCGCTGGAAGTGGTGCGGTCGATGAACGACCTGGATATCCGCACGAAGCATCCCATCGTCGTGGTCAACTGGACCAACGAGGAGGGCACGCGGTTTGCCCCGCCGATGCTGGCCTCGGGCGTCTTTGCCGGCGTGCATACCCAGGACTGGGCCTATGATCGCAAGGATGCCAAGGGCAAGACCTTCGGGGACGAGCTGCAGCGCATCGGCTGGAAGGGCGACGAGAAAGTCGGCGACCGCAAGATGCACGCGCTGTTCGAGCTGCACATCGAACAGGGTCCGATCCTGGAGGCCGAGGGCAGGGACATCGGTGTCGTGACCCATGGCCAGGGCCTGCGCTGGATCGAATGCACGATCACCGGCAAGGAAAGCCACACCGGGTCGACCCCTATGGCGATGCGCAAGAACGCCGGCCGGGGCCTGGCGCTGATCACCGAACTGGTCCACGAGATTGCCATGAAGCACCAGCCCAACGCGCTTGGCGCGATCGGGCACGTGGATGTCTATCCCAATTCGCGCAACATCATCCCCGGCAAGGTGGTCTGCACCGTTGACTTCCGCTCGCATGTTCTGGAAACCTTGGAGGCCATGGTCGACGAGCTGAACGAGACGGCGCCGAAGCTTTGCGAGGCGATCGGCGTGTCGCTGGAAACCGAGATCGTCGGCGCCTTCGATCCGCCGGCCTTCGACGAGACTTGCGTGGCCAGCGTGCGCGCCGCCGCCGAGCGTCTGGGCTATTCCCACATGGATATCATCGCCGGCGCCGGTCATGACGCCTGCTGGGTGAACGACGTGGCGCCGACGGCCATGATCATGTGCCCCTGCGTCGACGGGCTGAGCCATAACGAGGCCGAGGAGATATCGAAGGACTGGGCGGCTGCGGGGGCGGACGTGCTGTTCCATGCGGTGGTCGAGACGGCGGGGATCGCGGAATAGGGTGGAGACGCCGGGGGCGCTGCCCGTCGCCATTGTCGCCCGAACCGATGGCGCGCCAACGGCAACTCCCCGGAGGTATTTAGGCCAAGAAGAAGACAGGGCGTCGCGCCGGGACGGGACCGTGACAGGACGGGGAGAAGACCGGGGCGGCGCGTTGACACAGAGGGAGAGACGCGCATGTCCATTGTGATCAAGGGCGGGACGGTGGTGACCGCCGATCTGAGCTATGACGCCGATGTGCTGGTCGAGGGCGGGGTGATCACCGCGATCGGGCCGGACCTGGCGGGTGACGAGGTTCTGGATGCCACCGGCTGCTACATCATGCCCGGCGGGATCGATCCGCATACGCACCTGGAAATGCCCTTCATGGGGACCTATGCCGCCGAGACCTTCGAGAGCGGGACCAAGGCGGCGCTGGCGGGCGGGACCACGATGGTGGTGGATTTCGCGCTGCCCGAGCCGGGCCAGGGGCTGATGGATGCGCTGAAGCGGTGGGACAACAAATCCACCATGGCGGCCTGCGACTATTCCTTTCACATGGCGATCACCTGGTGGTCGGAACAGGTGTTCGACGAGATGAAGGAAGTGGTCGATCGCGGCATCACGTCCTTCAAGCACTTCATGGCCTACAAGGGCGCGTTGATGGTGAACGACGACGAGATGTTCGCCAGTTTCCGCCGCTGCGCCGAGCTGGGCGCGCTGCCGCTGGTGCATGCGGAAAACGGCGACATCGTCGCCGACCTGCAGGCGCGGCTGATGGCCGAGGGCAACACGGGGCCCGAGGCGCATGCCTGGTCGCGGCCCCCCGAAGTGGAGGGCGAGGCCACCAACCGCGCGATCATGATCGCCGACATGGCGGGCGTGCCGGTCTATATCGTCCATACCTCGTGCGAGGAGTCGCACGAGGCGATCCGGAGGGCCAAGCAGAAGGGCAAGCGGGTCTGGGGCGAGCCGCTGATCCAGCACCTGGTGCTGGACGAGAGCGAATATCTGAACCCCGACTGGGACCATGCCGCGCGCCGGGTGATGTCGCCGCCGTTCCGGTCGAAACTGCACCAGGACGGGTTGTGGGCCGGGCTGCAGGCCGGGACGCTGTCGGTGGTGGCGACGGATCATTGCGCGTTTACCACCGAACAGAAGCGCGTGGGCCTGGGCGATTTCACCAAGATCCCCAACGGGACCGGGGGGCTGGAGGACCGCCTGCCCATGCTCTGGACCAGGGGGGTCGAGACGGGGCGGCTGACGATGAACGAATTCGTCGCCGTGACGTCGACCAATATTGCCAAGATCCTGAACATGTACCCGAAGAAGGGCGCCGTGCTGGTGGGGGCGGATGCCGACCTGGTGGTGCTGGACCCGAAGAAGGGCAAGACCATTTCGGCGGCCACCCAGGCCTCGATCATCGATTACAACGTCTTCGAGGGGATGGAGGTCACCGGCTTGCCGCGCTTTGTTTTGACCCGCGGCAAGGTCGCCGTCATGGATGGCGAGATGAAGGGGGAAGCGGGGCACGGCGCGTTTGTCGCCCGTCCGCCGCATCAGCCCGTGAACAAGGCGCTGTCGACCTGGAAGGAGCTGACCGCGCCGCGCAGGGTGGAACGGTCGGGTATTCCGGCGACGGGAGTCTGATCGGGGGCTTTGCGCGCTCAGGCCCTGGGCACCAGCGCGTCGAGTTCGGGCAGGAGGCGCACGCTTTCCTGTTCGTGCGGGTCGGTGCGCGCGATCACTGCGACGGCGTCGACTGTCCCGGGATTGAACGGCAGGTGCGGCATGCCGGCGGGGATGTAGACCAGGTCGCCGGCGCGGGTCTCCATGCGGTGTTCCAGCCGCGCGCCCCAATACATGACGGCGATGCCTTCGAGCACGTAGATCGCGGTTTCGTGGCTTTCGTGCAGATGCGCGCGGGCGCGCGCCCCGGGCGGGATACGCAGGATGTGCATGCAGATCGCATGGGCGCCCGTCGTCTCGCGCGAGATGCCTTCGAAATAGGAAAAGCCCTGCTTGCCGTCATAGGTTTCACCCGGGCGCAGCTTCTGGCAGGTTGCGGGCATCGTGTCGGTCATGTGCGTGTCCTCCTCCACCCGGGGGCATCTGGCGCGCCCAGGCGGGCACATGTCAATACGGGAGCACGACAATGCAGGACCTGGCGCCGGACGGCATCCTTGAAGCGGCCATCTATGTGGATGACCTGGACGCGGCCGAGGCGTTTTACGGCACCGTCCTGGGGATGGAGCGGATCCTGCGGATGGACGGGCGTCACGCGTTCTTTCGCTGCGGGGCGGCGGTGCTGCTGTGCTTCATCGCCGAGGCGACGCGCAAGCCGCCGGTGAACCCGGATCTGCCGGTGCCATGCCATGGCGCGGAGGGTCCGTCGCACGTGTGTTTCGCGGCGTCCGCGGAGGCGATGGCGGGGTGGCTGGACCGGCTGCATGCGGCGGGGATCGAGATCGAGGAGGATTTCACCTGGCCGAACGGGGCGCGGTCGATCTATGTGCGTGACCCGGCGGGCAATTCGGTGGAACTGGCCGAACCGAAGCTCTGGTTCGGCTGAGAGGGTCTTTGGAGGGGTTGCGCCGCCTGCGGCGTCGCCCGGGGGCGGCAGCGGCCGGCCCTGCGGGCCGGCCGCTGCCGGTGCGCCTGTCCGGGCGATGATCTTGGAGGCGGCCCACAGGGCGGGGTTAGCCCGCCGCCGGCGCGCCGCTCAGTCGATGGCTTCGGACACGCGGGTCGAAAGCGCGCCGAAGATGTCGTCGATCTGACCCATGGCGTCGATCTTCTGCAGCACACCGTGGCTGTCGTAATAGCCGATCAGCGGCGCGGTGTCGGCGTGGTAGGCGCGCAGGCGCTCGGCCACGGTTTCCGCCTTGTCGTCGGACCGGCGCTTGAACTCGGTGCTGCCGCACTTGTCGCAGGTGCCCGCCGTGACCGGCTGCTTGAAGTGATCGTGATAGCCTTCGCCGCAGCCCGCGCAGGTGTAGCGCCCCGAGATCCGGTCGACCATGGCGGCGTCATCGACTTCGAAGCTGATGGCGGCGTTGATCTGCTGGCCGCTTTCGGACAGCAGCTGATCCAAGGCCCGGGCCTGCACGGTGGTGCGCGGAAAGCCGTCGAGGATCACGCCGTTGGCGCAATCGGGTTCGGCCAGGCGGTCGCGCAGGATGGCGATGACGATGTCGTCGCTGACCAGCCCGCCGGCTTCCATCACCGCCTTGGCGGCCTTGCCGGCATCGGTGCCCTGGGCGACCGCTTCGCGCAGCAGGTCGCCGGTGGAAAGCTGGACGAGGCCGAACTGCGCTTCGAGCTTGCGGGCCTGGGTTCCCTTGCCGGCGCCCGGAGGCCCCAGCAGGATCAGAACGGCCGGAACAGTCGTGGTTGTGCATCCGTCCATGTGTGGTTCTCCATCTCTATGGGGCGCATGGGCGCTAATCTGACGGTCAGTGTGTTGATCGTCATTGTTGTTAGATTGTAAACGCGGCCTTGTAACCCGCTGTTTCAGGGGAGCGGCGGAGTGTCCCACGTGTGGGACACGCGTCTGGATCGTTGCGGTGGGATGATCGCCCACGCTACTTGGCAGCCCGGTTGGCGATCAGGTCGTCCACCACCGACGGGTCGGCCAGGGTCGAGGTATCGCCAAGCGCGCCGAAGTCGTTTTCGGCGATCTTGCGCAGGATCCGACGCATGATCTTGCCCGACCGTGTCTTGGGCAGGCCCGGGGCCCACTGGATCACATCGGGGGACGCGATCGGCCCGATCTCGGTCCGGACCCAGGCGCGCAGCTCCTTGCGCAGGTCTTCGGAGGGCTCGGCATCGTTCATCAGGGTCACGTAGCAATAGATGCCCTGGCCCTTGATGTCGTGCGGATAGCCCACCACGGCCGCCTCGGCCACCTTGGCATGCGCCACCAGCGCGCTCTCGACTTCGGCCGTGCCCATGCGATGGCCCGAGACGTTGATCACGTCATCGACCCGGCCGGTGATCCAGTAATCCCCGTCCTCGTCCCGCTTGCAGCCGTCGCCGGCAAAGTAATAGCCCTTGTAATCCGAGAAATACGTCTTCTCGAACCGCTCGTGATCGCCCCAGACGGTGCGCATCTGGCTGGGCCAGCTGTCGGCCATGCACAGAACGCCTTCGCTTGGCACGTCGTGGATTTCCTGCCCCGTGTGCGGGTCCAGCACCACCGGCTTCACCCCGAAGAACGGTTTCATCGCCGATCCGGGCTTGAGCCCGTGGGCGCCGGGCAGGGGCGTCAGCAGGTGGCCGCCGGTTTCGGTCTGCCACCAGGTGTCGACGATGGGGCAGCGGCCCTGGCCGATGACGTTGTAATACCAGTTCCAGGCTTCCGGGTTGATCGGTTCGCCCACGGTGCCGAGGATGCGCAGCGAGCTGAGATCGCATGACTCGACCGGCGCGTTGCCCTGGCCCATCAGCGCGCGCAGCGCGGTGGGCGCGGTGTAGAACTGGTTGACCTTGTGCTTTTCGCAGACCTGCCAGAAGCGGCTGGCGTCGGGCCAGGTGGGCACGCCTTCGAACATCAGGGTGATCGCGCCGTTGGCCAGCGGCCCGTAGACGATATAACTGTGCCCCGTCACCCAGCCGACGTCGGCGGTGCACCAGAAGACATCGCCGTCGTGGTAGTCGAAGACGTATTCATGGGTCATCGCGGCATAGACCAGGTAGCCGCCGGTGGTGTGCACCACCCCCTTGGGCTGGCCGGTCGAGCCGGAGGTATAGAGGATGAACAACGGATCCTCGGCGTTCATCTCGGCGGGCTTGCAATAATCGTCCGCTTCCATCGCCAATTCGTTGTAGTCGTGATCGCGGTCGGCGATCCAGGTCGTCTGGTCGCCGGTGCGCTTGACCACCAGGCATTTCACCGTGTCCCGGCAATGCAGCAGCGCCGCGTCGGCGTTGGATTTCAGCGCCGTCTTGCGCCCGCCACGGGGGGCGGTGTCGGCGGTGATCACCACCTTGGCTTCGCAGCCGTTGATCCGCGCCGCCAGAGCGTCCGGCGAGAAGCCGGCGAAAACGATCGAATGGATCGCGCCGATGCGCGCGCAGGCCAGCATGGCATAGGCGGCTTCGGGGATCATCGGCAGGTAGATCACCACGCGGTCGCCCTTGCGCACGCCCATGTCGGTCAGGATGTTGGCCATCTTGCAGACGGCGACATGCAGCTGTGCATAGGTGATGTACTTGGCAGGTTCGTTCGGATCGTCGGCTTCGAAGATGATCGCGGTCTGGTTGGCGCGGGTGGCCAGGTGCCTGTCGATGCAATTGGCCGAGACGTTCAGCGTGCCGTCCTCGAACCACCTGATGTCCACGTTGCCCGGCGCGAAGGACGTGTTCTTGACCTTCGTATAGGGCTTGATCCAGTCCAGCCGCTTGCCATGCTCGGACCAGAACGCCTCGGGGTCGTCGATCGAGGCCTTGTACATCGCGTCGTATTTGGCACTGTCGATCAGGGCGTTCGAGACGATGTCTTCGGACGGGGCATAGACGGTTGCGGCGTGATCGCCGGTCATGTCGTTCATGAGTGTCTCCTCCTCACCTGGACGGGCAGCGGCCGGACCCTCCGATCGGACCGATGCGTCTATCCTTTGGATGTGCAGATAATACCCGGGTTTGAAAATAATGGAATAAGCATAAGTAAAGAAACGATTTGCTTGTAAACGTTTTTCTCAGTTCCCGGAAATATTGTAAATTGAGGGGGGTGTGCCAGTGAAAAGATGCAGTTCCGCAGGCGATTGTTTGTCAACAATCCGCGAGCGGTAGAATGACAGATTCCGATGTTAGCGCCGCGCCCCGGGGATGCTGCAAAGCAGCATGGGTGTGACATTTTGTTCAGGGCCTGCGGCGCGCGCCGTTACGTCACTCGGACGGGGCCGTGCGAGTCGGATGCCGAAGGGCGCGGGGGTGGATCTGGCGGCCGGCAGGCGCCGGTCGCACGGGAGGCTTCTGTCGGGGGCGTGCGGTCGGCTATCGTGCGGACAGGATGAAGACGGGAGACAGCATGGCGGCGATGGTCCAGGATCTTGGCGGCAGCCCCGAACAGGGGGGCACGGGCCCGCACGTCAGGCGCCGCGCGTTGCACGTTGTCCTGATCGCCGGTCTGCTGATGGTGTCCGCGGGCGGGGCCGCGGCACAGGTCTGCGCGCCGCTGCAGGGGACGGCCAGCTACAGCCAGTGCATCAATGACCAGTTGACCCGCATGCGCACCGATCCGCTGGTTCCGCCACCGGACCCCAGGCTGCGCGAGACCACCCCAACCGCCACGATCCGCCCGGTGCCCAGGCCGCAGATCGTGCCCCAGCCCGATTACCTGAACACCAATCCGTCCCTGCAGGTCCCGACATACGATCCGTCCGGTGCCGCGACCGCGGCGCGCAATACGGACTCGGCGCAGCGCAACAGCGACCTGCGGACGAACCTGTTGCGCCAGCAGGTGCAGCGCGACCTGATCACGGGCCCCACGATCCGCACCGCACCCAGCATGCAGATCCGGCCCGTGGCACCGATGAAGATCCCCTGACGAAGATCTTGTGACAGGACGCTTTCGTTAATGTTGATGAAAATCCGTTGCAGACGCGCGCGGCGCATTAACGGACGGTCAAGCCAACCGGCCCGACACTGAAATCGCCATCCCGTGTCAGGAGGGAGCGATGGAGCAGTTCGACCGACAGGACCTTGACGTCCAGATCCAGCAGGCCCTGGGCACCCACGGCGCGCTGAAGCACAAGCTGCGCGATGCGGTGGAAAACGGACGCCTGCCGCGCCCGGCCCATGCGATTGCCACGGATTGCGCCTGCAAGTTCGGCAAATGGTTGCATCACCTCAAATCCGACCAATCCGTCGCCCGGTCGCCCCATTACCGCGCCGTGGTCAACGCCCATTCGGGCTTTCACCGGGCCGCCGGACGGGTGGCGCGACTGGTCGAGGACGGGCGCCCCGACCGGGCCGCCGAGATGCTGAATGAACTGGGCTACCGCCAGGCGTCGGACGTGCTGATGGCCGAGATGCAGGCCTGGCGGCGCAGCATCTGACGCCTCAGCCTTCCGGCACCGTCAGCAGCTCGGCAACGGCCGATACCGGCAGGTCAAGCCGGTGGATGTGGTTGTCGTCCAGGAACCGCTGTTCCATCCGCGTCAGCTTGCCCGGCAGCACCGCGATATGCGCGCCGCCCGAGCGTTTGGAGATCTGGCGCGCGAAGATGCGCAGCATCTGGTCGTCGAACCGGCAGCCCAGGAACAGGAACCCGCGCCCGGTGCGACGGCGGCGGACCTCTTCGGGGATCGGCGTCTGGATGTCGATCTCGGTCAGGACCTCGACGTAATCGCTGTCGGACATCAGGTAGGACGACCCTTTGCGCGCCAGACCGTGAGGCTTGTAGATCAGCGTCGGCCAGTCGGGCGAGGCGTCATCGACCAGATCCCCGGACGCGTCATAGGCCCGGGTCCAGATCTCGATCCATTCGCCGTTGCGGCTGACACCCTGGACCCAGCCCCAGTCCGGCTTGCTGCCGAAGGCGCGCAGCAACCCGTCGTCGTACCAGGCATCCACGATCATCGGCGGGCGCACGCGGGCCAGCCAATCGTGTACCGGGTTCGCACCCGGCGTCATGTCGGGGGTCATGTCGGGTCCCACATCGAAGGCCCGTGCGACCATGTCGTTCAGCGTTGCGCGGAACTTGCGGCTTTCCACGTATTGCGCCACCGACCACAGGTTGCCGGACGCCCGGCGCGGCGCGCGGACCTGGCTTTCGATGATGGCGCAAAGTGCGGCGGGCGTGGTGGGCGCGCCGGTGCCCGACAGGGCGGCGACTTCGGGGCCCAGGTAGGGGATCCGCTTGCCGCCGGCGACCTCGTTCATCGCGTCTTCCAGAATGTCCATGTCCAGCATCGTCTATTCCTCCTCGGCCACGGCAAGGCGGCGGGCTTCGACCGTGATCGGCAGCGACGGCGGGTCGTCATAGGCGGGCATCTGGAAGATCCAGCCATTGGCCAGCCTGGCCCAGCCGCCCCACAGGTCGGGGGTCTCGGTCTCGACGATCATCTCCTCCAGATCCTTCTTGGGCACATAGGCTTCGAGCCCCTTGGGGGTGTTGCGGATCATGACTTTCATGGTCTGGCCTCCTGAGACGTGTCGCGGGTGATGATGTGGGATTGCACGACGCGGTCGCCACCGGCGGTGCGGGCGGGTTCGCTGTCGGGGATCAGTTCGCGTTCGCGCATGCCGACGATGCTGGCGCGGTCGACGAAATCGACGGCGTAGATGTAGAACTGCTGCAGGAAGACGCCGATGTCGCGCACATAGCCCACATCGCCCTTCTTCACGACGGTCTCGCCGATCTCCTTGCCGGCCATGGTGCCGTCGTTCTTGATGTTCTTCTTCGAAATGACCTTGTCGCCCGGCATGAAGGCCGGGTCGCGATAGACCTCGATCTCGCGGTCGTCAGTGGACATGTTTGGCCTCCAGTTGGGCGAGCCGCTCGGCGGCGGTCTCGCGGATGATGTCTTCGGGATCGGTGAGCAGGGCGCGGGCGGTGTCTGCGGACCCGGTTTCGGCGGCGACATGGCGGACGCGGATGTCGTCGTCGTTCACGAACAGGTCGGGCCGGCGCATGGCGGCCTCGCGGCGCACCAGCGGGTCGGGATCGTGCAGGAAGCGGTCCAGCCAGTCGGGGTTGATGCGCCGGGCGACGATGCGCCGGATGTCCGGATCGTCGTCGCGGATCGCCACGGGCAGCATGCCGGGCGCGGCGCGGCGGGTGGCGATGGAACGGACATAGCTGTCGGGATCCGACAGCATGGGCAGCAACTGGTCCAGCGGCAGGCGGTGGGCCACGGCGATGCGCACGCGGCGGTCGGGGTCGCGGATCTTGCGTTCCGCGTGGGCGACGGGCAGGCGCAGGATCGCCATGGCGCGCACGCCCGCGTCCGGGTCCGACAGCAGCCGGGGCAGGCGGAACAGGTTGGCCACCCGCGCGGCGTTCATGCGCGTTTCGAAATAGGGCATCGACAGGCAGTCGTCGGCGCGGTCGGGGTTCAGCACGAAGAACCGTTCGATCCGCTTGGCATAGCGGTCGTGCACGCAGGCCCAGCCCGGGCCGCATTGCCCCTGGTGGAGAAGGGGCGTGTAGCGGCAGGCCGCGCAATCGATCGGCGCGCCCTGCCAGTCCACGGGGGCCGGGCCTTCGGGCATGGGATCAGGCCGGGACGCAGGTGTCGGGGACGGGGCAGACCTCGGCGCATTGGGGATTGTCGTAATCGCCGGCGCATTCGGTGCAAAGCTTGGGGTCGATGATGTAGGTGTCGCCCTTGAACTTGATGGCGGCGTTCGGGCATTCGAATTCGCAGGCCCCGCAAACGGTGCACTGGGATTTGATGATCTTGAGAGCCATGGGTCTTCCTTTCTGTCTGGTGGTGGCTTTCGGTGGGGTGAAGATGGGTCGGAACGACCCATCCTACGGGGCGTTGCGCGGGGTGTAGGATGGGTCGTTTCCGACCCATCATTGCGCGGCCTCAGGCGGTTTCGGCCTCCATCGGCGCCAGCCCGTTGCGGGCCCGGTAGACGGCCGAGACGGCGGTTTCGATATACTCGAAGGCGTAATCCTGGATCGCGGTGATCCCGGCGGCCTCAAGGTCTTCCTTCGGGCAATCGCCGATCTTGGCGCACAGGATCGTGTCGATCCCTTCGAGCGTCTTGATCACCAGTTCCAGCTTGTCGTCCTCGCCGTAGCCGCCGACGCAGTAATTGTCGCAGCGCCGGTGGGTGACAAAGCGCACGCCCTCGGCGTCGACCTCGAAGATCTGGAATTCGGTCGCATGGCCGAAGTGCTGGTTGATCCGACCGCCGCCCTTGGTGCAGACGGCGACCAGCATCGCTTCGGCTTCCTCGGCCACGGCGGCTTCGGTCTGCGACTGCGCCACGGCGGCCGCCGCGCGGCGGTCCTCGCGTTCCTTGGCGACCCATTCGCGGTAGGTCTCGCGCTTGGTCGGATCGTAATCGACCTGATCGGGCACCAGGTCCATGGTGAATTCCTGGCCGCGATCCTCGCCCAGCAGGCCCACCGCATCGGCGCGGCACTGGCGGCAATGGCGCATCAGGTTGGCGCCGCCCGCGCAGGCGTCCTGCAGCTTCTTCAGCTCGGCCGCATTGGGCCCGCGCTGGCCGTTCAGGCCAAAGACCGTTCCGTGTTCGGGGGCCGAGATCAGCGGCATGATGTTGTGCAGGAAAGCGCCCCGGCGCTTCACTTCCTTGTTCACCTCAAGCAGGTGGTCGTCGTTGATGCCCGGGATCATGACGGAATTCACCTTCACCAGGATTCCGCGTTCGTGCAGCAGGTCCAGCGACTGCATCTGGCGTTCGTGCAGGATCTGCGACGCCTCCAGCCCGGTGCGCCGCTTGCGCTGCCAGAAGATCCAGGGATAGATCCTGGTCCCGACCTCGGGGTCGATCATGTTGATGGTCAGCGTGACATGGTCGATGTTCATGTCCATCAGGTCGTCGACCACGTCCGGCAGGGCCAGACCGTTGGTTGACAGGCACAGCTTGATGTCCGGCAGCGTCTGCTGGACCAGCTTGAAGGTCTCGCGCGTCTTCTTCCAGTCATAGGCGCTGTCGCCGGGGCCCGCGATGCCGAGGACCGAGAGCTGGGGGATCTCGTTGGCCACGGCGATGACCTTGCGGGCGGCCTGGTCCGGCGTCAGCCGTTCGGACACCACGCCGGGGCGGCTTTCATTGGCGCAGTCGTACTTGCGGTTGCAGTAGTTGCACTGGATGTTGCAGGCGGGCGCGACGGCCACGTGCATCCGGGCGAAATAATGGTGCGCCTCTTCTGAATAACAGGGGTGGTCCTTTACCTTGGCCCAGGTTTCCGGGTCCATGTCCTCGGGGGCATCGGACGACCCGCAGGCGGAGGATGAGCATCCCGAACTCTCCATCGCCTGGGTCAGCGTGTCCTTGGTTCCGATCGCGAGACCGTTGAGCGCAATCACATTGTCGGTCATGGCATTTCTCCGCTGCAGGGTGTGTCGTTCCTTGTTCAGCAAGCCGCGTGCCAAGTCCCAGCCTATTGAAAACGCGAGGGTTTACGCGTCACAGGCGATGTCGGAGAGGGGACAAACATGCGACAAACCATGACAGCCAAGCGACAAAACCCCGTGCCGGGGCGTCCGGTTCGCCAGACATGACAAAGGCGGCGCCCGGGAGGTAAGCGGGCACCGCCTTTCAGGGATCGCGACCGGGGTCCGGCGCGATCAGATCCTGCGCAGCTCGATGTTGTGTTTTTTCAGGGCATAGGCGATCTGGCGCGGGGTCATGTTCAGCAGGCGCGCCGCCTTGGCCTGGACCCAGCCGGCTTCCTCCATCGCCGCGATCAGTTCGTCGCGGGCGGTGTTGGCCGTCTTGCGCTGGGGCGCCTGGGGGGCCTGAGGGGCCTGAGGGGCTGGCGCGACGGGGTGGCTTTCGGGCGGCTTCGATTGCGACCGCATGACCGTGGGCGTGATCGTATGGCCCGCGGACAGCCCGCCGATCGGGGACGTGTCGCCCGATTGCAGCCGCCACAATTCCGCCGACAGGCAGGCGTTCTGGTTGCAGGCCATTTCCTCGTTCAGGATGACTTCGCCGGTGGACAGCGCTGCGGCGCGGTTCACGCAATTCTCAAGCTCGCGCACGTTGCCGGGGAACTTGCAGTTGCACAGCGTCTCGAAGGCGTCCGGCGCAAAGGCCAGGCTGGTGCCGTTCTGGTCGTTGAACCGGTCAAGGAACAGTTCCGCCAGCGGGCGGATGTCGGAGGGGCGTTCGCGCAGGGGCGGCAGGATGATCGGCACCACGCAGATCCGAAAGTACAGGTCGGCGCGGAAGGCGCCCTGCGCCACGGCTTCTTCCAGGTCGCGGTTGGTGGCGGTGACCAGGCGCACGTCGACCTTCATGGTCCGCGTGCCGCCGACCCGTTCGAATTCGCCTTCCTGCAGGACGCGCAGCAGCTTGGACTGGAAGGCCGGGGAAATTTCGCCGATCTCGTCCAGGAACAGCGTGCCGCCATGGGCCAGTTCGAACCGCCCCTTCTTCAGCGCGTTGGCCCCCGTAAAGGCGCCTTTCTCATGCCCGAACAATTCGCTTTCCAGCAGCGTTTCGCTGAGTGCGGCGCAATTGACCCGGATGAACGGCTTGTCCTTGCGGTCCGACAGCGCGTGGATGGCGCGGGCGAACAATTCCTTGCCGGTGCCGCTTTCACCGCGCAGAAGGACCGGCGCTGTGGTGGTGGCGACCTTCCGGATCCGGGCGACCACGGCGCCGATTTCGTCGCTGTCGCCGATGATGCCGTCGATGGTGACGGGCTTGGGCGTACGCCCCAGCTGTTCGGTGGCCGCCGATAGTGCCCGGCGGGTGTCGTTCAGGGCGCGCTCGCGGTCGCGGGCGACCAGGCGGCGGAACCGCAGGGCCTGTTCCAGCAACGACGCGACCATGGTCAGCACGTTGATATCGCTGTTCGATTGCCCGGCGCGATCGTCGTCATGGGCGCGAAACGCGCACAGCACGCCGATCACCAGGGGCGATCGCACCTGTTCGCGCACCGGCACGGCGATCAGGCTGTGGCCGGTTCCGCGCAGCCGCAGGGGCATCGCTTCGGGGCCGAATTCGCGTTCCAGGTCCCAGGACACCAGCGGCACGCCGGTGCGGAATACCATCTGCGCCACCACGTCCGGGATCACCTCGCAATTGGGCGTATCCTCGGGGCAGTTGAAGCTGGTCGCGGCGATCACGTAGGGGTTCACCGTACCGGTCGTGATCGGGCGATTGGGTTCGCTCAGCAGGGCCAGCGCGCCGTGGCGCAGGCCCAGAAACGACGACAATACGTTCAACACCATCGGCATCACCGAAATCGGATCGGGGGCCGACGTGAAGGTCTTGGCGATCTCGTAGACCGCGTTCAGGGCCAGCCGGTCCTGGCTGGCCGAATTTTCCTGAGCCCGCTTGCGGGCGGTACGAGCGGTGTCGCGTGAGTCTAGAGCAAGCTGGCTGTCGGGCTTGGCAGCTTCTATCATCGTTACACTCCTGGTTTTGGCGCGTATTCCTCCCAGCCGCGCCACGGCGTCGGCGGCGCGCACCTCCCGGTCGAGGGCGCCGCATGTACGGTCAGATTAGCAAAAAACGGGGTCAGCCGGGGGGTGGTCGGAAAAAGTGTTACGATATCCGGGCAAAACGTCGCGACGCCCGCGAATATCGGGGAACGGCTGCGCAAGGATACGGCCTTGGGCGGCGTCGGCTGCACAGGGATTGGACATCCGTGAAACGGGCGACTTGTCCACAGGGGCCACAAGGGCCAAAGGGGCGCGGGGAGGCGAATCACCAACGTGTCATCCGGCGCGCTTGATGCGGTCCTGCGCCGCGCGGCGGCGCTTGTAGGACGAGGCGATGCCAAGGGTCGAACGATACTTGGCCACGGTGCGCCGCGCGATGGTCAGCCCGGCGCGGGAGGCCAGCGCCACGATGGCGTCATCGGACAGCGGGCTTTCGGGGTTTTCGCCGCGCACCGCGCGATCGACAAAGGTCAGCGCGGCGTCGCGGGAAATGGCATCGCCGTTCGCCGTGGTGATGGCCCGGCAGAAGAAGGCGCGCAGGGGCAGGGCGCCGGTTGGGGTCTGGATCATCCGCCCCGACGACGCCCGGCTGATGGTCGAGGCATGAAGGCCAAGCGCCTCGGCGACGTCTTCCAGCGACAGCGGCACAAGGTGGCCGGCGCCGTGATCCAGGAAATCGGCCTGCCGTTCGACCAGCACGGCGGCGGTGCGCAACAGCGTCTGGCCGCGCCGCTCCAGCGCCTGCGCAAGCGATCGCGCCTCGGCCAGGGCGGTGCGGCGATAGCTGCGTGCATCACGATCGGTTTTCGAGGTCGCGACCCGGTCGGGATTGACGATGATGGCGGGTGTGGTGGACCGGTTCAATTCCACCTTCCACGCCGCGCCGTCGCGGGTGGCGACCAGGTCGGGCGGAAAGATCGGCGGGCGGTCATGGGCAAACGCCAGGCCCGGCTTGGGATCGAAACCGCGCAGCTGGCGGGCGATGTCGGGAATGTCGGAGGGGTCGCAATCGCAGATGTCGGCCAACTCCTTCGACCGGCCTTCGGCCAGCAGGTCGAGGTTTTCGATCAGCGCCTGCAATTCCCATGTCAGAACGTCGCCATCGCGCGCCTGGATCAGCAGGCAATCGGCCAGCGAGCGGGCGAACAGCCCGGCGGGTTCGAACCCCTGCAGCAGGTTCAGCATCTTCTCGGCCTTCAGCTCGGACACGCCGGCCTGGGCGGCGACGGTCGATACCGGCTGGCCCAGCCATCCGGTGGGTTCCAGCGCCTCGGCGAACCGCAGGGCCAGAAGCCGGTCGGCGGGGTTGGAAAACGCCAGTTCGATCTGTTCGACCACATGCGCCATCAGGCTGGGCCGGTCCGACGCCAGCGCGGCCGCCGCATCGAAGTGTTCGCCCCCGGCAAACACCCGCGGCGGCGTGTAGGAGATGAACGGGTTCTCGTTCGCGCGTTCCTTCAGGTGTTCCGACAGGTCGTGCGAAGACATGCCCAGGATGGCGAGCGAGGTCAGCATCTGGCCGCTCATCTGCTGGGTCTGTTTCTGGGTAAGGGTCTGAACCAGCTCCATGGGATTATCCTATCATCAAAAGACCCGGACCGCGCTGACGCATGGGCGCGCGGCCCGGGAGGGAAGCCGGTTGCTGGGTGTGCTGCCCAGGGAACCGGCGGGGATGGCGTCATTCGGTGTCATTCTGCGGCATCGGTCGCGTCTGCGTTCAGCTGGCCGAAGTTCTGCGACCCGATATCGCCCAGCAGCGACAGCTGGGTTTCCAGGAAGTCGATGTGGCTTTCCTCGTCCGACATGAGCTTTTCGAACAGGCTCATCGACACGTAATCGCCTTCATCGCGGCAGACCTCGCGCGCTTCCTTGTACAGGGCGCGGGCGGAATATTCGGCCTCGAGGTCGCATTCGAGGCATTCCTTAACGGTCTCGCCGATCCGCAGCGGGTCAAGCACCTGCAGGTTGGGGTGGCCCTCCAGGAACAGGATCCGCTTGATCAGCTCGTCCGCGTGCTCCATCTCCTCGATGCTTTCCTCGCGGCTTTTCCTGGCCAGTTTGGTGTAGCCCCAATCGTCCTGCATGCGGAAATGCAGCCAGTACTGGCTGACCGCGGTCAATTCGTGGCGCAGGGACCTGTTGAGGTAATCGAGAACCTTGTCGTTGCCTTTCATCTTACTTCCTTTCGGGTCTTCGGGTGTCTGGACGGCCGTGGCGGACAAGTTCGCTGGCTATGGCCTTCTGGATAAGCGGCACGCAGCGGCCGCACTTCACCATGCGCCCGGTCTGGTGAAACAGCCGCCCGGGCGTGATCACCGCGTAGGGATCGGCGCGGAAGGTCCGGGTGACGGCCTGGGCCAGATCCTTCGAGGTCAGGCGGGTGCAGGAACACAGGATCATTGGCCGTCACATCGCACATTGCAGATCCTCGGCCGTGGTCAGCCGGGGCCGGTGGCCCAGGGGCCGCCCGTCGGGGTCGGAAATCGCGGCGACCTCGCCGTTCTGCAGGGTGATGACCCGGTCGCACAGGCGGCGGACCTCTTCGGGGCCGTGGCTGATGTAGATCATCGGCGTTTGGGTCGCCTGCTGGACGCGCGCGATCAGGTCCAGCGTGCGCACCTTCAACCCCGGATCCAGCGCCGACACCGGTTCGTCCAGCAACAGCAGGTCGGGCCGGGCCATCAGCGCGCGCCCGATGGCGGCGCGCTGGCGTTCGCCCCCCGACAACCGCGCGGGCTTGCGGTCCAGCAGCGGTGCGATGTCCAGCGCGTCGATCACCTCGGCGGCGAAATTGCCGCGTTTGTGGCCCGCGCCGTAGAACAGGTTCCGTTCCACCGTCATGTGCGGAAACAGCAGCCCGTCCTGGAAGACCACGCCGATGTTGCGCCGGGCCGGGGACAGGTTGACGCTGGCGGTGGAGTCAAAGAGTTTGCGACCGTTGAGCGAGATGCAGCCGCGGTCAGGGCGGGTGTGACCGGCAAGGCAGTTGAACAGCGTCGACTTGCCCGATCCCGAACGTCCGATCAGCCCGATGATGCCTTCCGCTTCCAGTTCGATATCGACATGCAGGCGGAACATGCCCTGGCGGTGGCGAAGGTGAAGTTCGATCATGCGTGGGCTCCTTGCGGGACGCGCCGGTGGATGTGTTCCGACAGCAGCAGTGCGCCACCCGCCAATGCCAGCGACAGGATGCACAGCCGCAGCGCGGCGGCGTCGCCGCCGGGGCTTTGCGTCACGGTGAACAGCGCCAGCGGCAGGGTCTGGGTGCGACCCGGGATGTTGCCGGCCAGCGTGATCGTGGCGCCGAATTCGCCCACCGCCCGGGCGAAGGCCAGCGTGATGCCGGTCAGGATGCCGGGCGCCATCAGCGGCAGGGTGACGGTGGTGAAGATGCGCGGTTCCGACGCGCCCAGCGACCGCGCGGCGCGGGCATAGCGGGGGTCGATCGCCTCGGCCGACTGGCGGATCGCGCGGACCATCAGGGGAAAGCCGACCACCGAACAGGCGATGACAACGGCGGTCTGGGTAAAGGCGATGCGCGCGCCAAAGAGGGTGTGCACCAGCGATCCCACCGGCCCGGCCCGCCCCAGCACCAGCAACAGCAGGTAGCCCAGAACCACCGGGGGCAGCACCAGCGGCAGGTGCACCACCGCGTTCAGCATCGCGTGGCCCGGGAACCGCCGGGTTCCCAGCAGCCAGCCCAGC
Source organism: Marinibacterium anthonyi (assembly GCA_003217735.2). Lineage (GTDB taxonomy): Bacteria > Pseudomonadota > Alphaproteobacteria > Rhodobacterales > Rhodobacteraceae > Marinibacterium > Marinibacterium anthonyi. Next base: position 2,295,327 of record CP031585.1, read on the forward strand.
CCGATGGCCAGCGGCAGCGACCACAGCACCGCCGAGGCCGAGGCCTTGAGCGACAGCATGAGGGCGGCCTGTTCCATCGGGCTCAGCATCATTCGCCCTCCCGCACCAGAAAGCCGGCCTGCGCCAGGATGTCCTGGCCGGCGTCGCCTTGCAGGTAGCCGAGGAAGGCCCGCGCGCCGTCCGGGTCTTCGCCCTGCGCCACCGGGGCGATCAGGTAGCTGATCGGCGGGTGACTATCGGCGGGGATCGACCAGACAACCTCGATCCCCGCCTGGGCCGCGGCATCGCTGGCGTAGACAAGTCCAAGGGACGCGTCCTGGCTGGCAACCGCTGCAACCGTGGCTGTGGTGTTTCGCGTGGGCACCAGCGCCGTCGCGACCTGATCCCAAAGGCCGAGGCTGGTCAGCGCGGCCTGGCCGTACCTGCCCACCGGCGCGACATCGGGGTCGCCCATGGCGAAAAGCCCGTCACCCAGGAAGTCCGCGATGTGGTCCGGGTCGAAGGGGCCGGCGTCTTCGGGGGCGATCAGTACCAGGTTGTTGGACATCAGCACCACGACATCCTCTTGCCGGACAATGCCGGCATCGACGAGGAAGGCCATCCATTTCGGGTTGGCCGACAGGTACAGGTCCACCGGCGCGCCCTGTTCCACCTGGCGCGCCAGCGTGCCGGAGGCACCGTAGGACGTGATGACCGACTGGCCGCTGGCCGCGATGGCGGCATCCAGCGCCCGGCCGGTGGAGGCGGCGGCAAAGACCGTTGGATCGGCCAGTGCGGGGGTGGCCAGCGCCGGGGTGGCCACAAGAAGGGCGGCGATCAGGGTGCGGATCATCATCGTCATCCGAACTTGAACAGCACGCCGTAGCCGCCGCGCGGGTAGGACCATTCGATTTCGCCGGTGGCCTGGCACACCACCCGGCAGGTGCCGCATTCCATGCAGCCATCCGATGCGATCTCAACCCGGCCGTCATCGCCGAAGGCATAGCAACCGGCGGGGCAGATCCGGGTCAGCGCCTTCAGCGCGGCGCTGTCCACTTCCTTCTGCTTGATCGAGATATGCGGACGGCCTTCGTCCACCAGATAGCGGTTCTGATACAGCCGCTCTTCCATGCGCGTCGTGTTGGTCATCGTGTTTGTCATCTCCAGGCCCTCGCCAGTTTGAACATGTCGGTCGCCACGCCCCACCACGAGCCGCGCGCCTGTTTGACGGCGCTCATCATCACGCCTTCCTTCTCGCGCTTGGACATGCCGTCCACGCGCAGCAGCGTCTGCAGCGCCCGGCTGACCGCCCTGGGATAGGCGTCGAACAGGAACTGCTTGCGGGCCTCCAGAAGCGCCGGGATGCGGCGGTATTTCCTGAGGTCCTTCATGACAAAGCTGTCTTCCAGCTTGTCGCGGTAGATCTTGAGGTTGGCATTGGTCGCGGGCCGGCCTTCGGCCTTGAGCTGGATGATGGATTCAGCCGCCAGCCGCCCCGTCGTCATCGCCAGGTTCGACCCTTCGCGGTGCACCGCGTTCACGAACTGGCCCGCGTCGCCCACGATGACCCAGCCGTCGCCAGTGAGGTTCGGGATCGCGTTGTAGCCGCCTTCGGGGATCAGGTGGGCGACGTATTCCTTCATCTCGGACCCCTTCAGCAGGGGTGCGACCGACGGGTGCTTCTTGAACCTGTCCAGCAGGTCGTAGGGCGACACCTCGGTCTCGGCGAAGTCGGAAATCAGGCAGCCGATGCCGATCGAGATGCTTTCCTTGTTGGTGTAAAGGAACCCGGTGCCGACCATGCCCGAGGTCACCGACCCCATCACCTCGATCACCACGCCGTCGTGTTCACCCATCAGGTTGAACCGTTCCTGCACCTTTTCCTCGGTCAGGAAATGCGTTTCCTTGACCGCCAGCGCCACATGATTGGCCTTGAGTTCGGGGCGCAGGTTGGCGCGTTGACCGACCAGCGCGTTCACGCCCTCGGCCAGGATCACCACGTCACCGTAGACGGGCCCGCCTTCGCGGTCGGTCTCTACCCCGATCACCTTGCCGGCGTCGTTCTTGACCAGCCCGGTGACGGTGGTTTCGGTGATCAGCAGGGCGCCGGCCTCGCGCACCTTCGACGAAAACCACTTGTCGAACTGCGCGCGCAGGATCGTGTAGCGGTTGGGCTTTTCTTCGTTGAACGTGTCGGACCGGTAATGGGCGCCGGTGTGCGATTTCTCGTCCAGCATCCACATCCGCTGTTCGACCACGTGACGTTCCAGCGGCGCGTTCTCGCGGAAGTCGGGGATGATCCGTTCCAGCGCATCGGCGTAAAGGATCGCGCCCTGCACGTTCTTCGACCCCGGGTATTCGCCCCGGTCGATCTGAAGCACGCTCAGACCGGATTTGGCCATGGTATAGGCGGCGGCATTGCCGGAGGGGCCGGCGCCGACGACGATGGCATCGAAATGTTCAGACATCACGCGTCCTCCAGAACTTTGACGTCACCGCCCAGGCGGCGCTTGAAGGCCTCGGTCAGCGCCGGCAGCACCTGCAGCGCGTCGGCAACCACGCCCAGGTGGGCGAACTCGAAAATCTTTGCGTCGGGGTCGGTGTTGATCGCCACGATCAGGTCGGCGCCCTCGACACCCACCCGGTGCTGGATCGCGCCCGAGATGCCGGCGGCGATGTAAAGCCGGGGCCGGATGGTCTTGCCGGTCTGGCCGATCTGGCGGTCGGCGGGCATCCAGCCCTTCTGCACCACGGGGCGCGAGCAGCCGTATTCACCGCCGATGGCCGCGGCCAGATCCTTGACCAGCCGGAAGTTGGCGGCGTTCTGCAGGCCCATGCCGCCCGCGACGACCACGTCGGCATAGGCAAGGTTGGCGTCGCTGGTGGTGGCGTCGGCCACGTATTCCAGCACCTTGGTCACGATGTCGGCCTCGGCCATGTCCAGCGAATGCCAGACCATGCGGCCCCCCTTGCGGGTGGGATCGGGGTCGGGCATCGCCATCACGCGGGGGCGCACCGTTGCCATCTGGGGGCGGAAGTTCAGCGTGTGGATGGTGCACAGAAGCGTGCCGCCGAAGGTCGGGCGCGTCGCCGCAAGCGATTTCTCGTCATCCACATCCAGTTCGGTGGAATCCGCGGTCAGCCCGGTCTTCAGTGTGGTCGCCACGGACCCGGCAAGGTCGCGGCCAAGCGTCGTGGCGCCCAGCAGCAGGATTTCCGGCTTGTGGGTGTTGACCAGATCGGTCAGCGCCTTGGTGTAGGGCGCGTTGCGGTAATCGGTCAGCGCGACATCCTCGCAGATGTAACAGGTGTCGGCACCATAGGCCCAGGTCTCGGCAATCGCCGCCTTGGTCTCGGGCGCCTTCGGGCCGATGACCACGGCGCATAATTCCACGCCCAGCTTGTCGGCCAGCTTGCGGCCTTCGCCCATCAGCTCCCACGACACGGGATGCACGCGGCCGCGTTCGAGCTCGACGAAGACCCAGACGTTCTTGTAGGCCTTGAAATGCTCGGGCAGCTCCTTCTTCATGCCGGCGCGCCCGCCGGCGGGTCTTTGCGGTGGCTGTGCCATGGCTCAGGCTCCTTTCACGAGGTCGGCTTCGAGTTTCGGTTGAGACGCGAAGATCAGGTCTAGGATCGCGTCGGCGGCCTGGTGCGCGGTCTTGCCCTCGGTTGCGACCATCTCGGCCGGTTCCTCGCGGGGCGAGGGGGCAAAGACCTTCTTCACCACGGTGGGCGATCCGCGCAGGCCGCATTTCATCGGATCCTCGACACCTGCATCCTCGGCCGACCAGATCGTCACGTCGGCGCGCGCGGCGCGCAGCATGTCCTGGATCGACCCGCGCCGCAGCACGTTGGACCCTTCAAGCATGGTGATCAGGCAGGGCAGTTTCGACTTCAGCACCTGCACCCCCCCTTCGGCCCGGCGGCGGGCGACGATTTCGCCCTTGTCCTGGTCCAGCGAGTCGATGGCCGACACGTAGGTCAACTGGTTCAACTCCAGCCGCGCGGCGATGCCGGGGCCGACCTGGGCGGTGTCGCCGTCGATGGTCTGCTTGCCGGTGAAGACGATGTCGATCGGCTGTTCCCGGGCCAGCGTCGTCAGCGCGGTGGCCAGCGCAAAGGACGTGGCCAGCGTGTCCGACCCGGCGAACCGGCGGTCGGTGATCAGCACGGCCTTGTCGCAGCCAAGGCCAAGCGCGCGGCGCAGGGAATCCTCGGCCATCGGCGGGCCCATGCACAGGACGGTGACGCGGCCGCCGTACTGGTCGCGCAGGCGCATGGCCTCTTCCAGCGCGAACAGGTCATAGGGGTTGATGATCGTCGGCACGCCCTGGCGCATGATCGTGTTGGTCACCGGATGGACGCGGATCTGCGCGCTGTCGGGAACCTGCTTGATGCAGACGACGATGTTCAGGCCGTCGACGGCGGGCGGGTCCACGGGGTGAAGATAGCTGGCCATGACGTCACTCCGCCGCCAGCTTGAGGCTGTCGAGGCCGACGAACCGGGCCTTCAGCTTTTCTTCCTCGTCGCGGAAGACCTTGAAGACCTTTTCCTGCAGCGGCGTGCTGGTGACGAAATCGCCATAGGCCTGCTTCAGCAGCCGGCGCGCGGCGAGGAAGGTTTCGTGTTCGTCCAACCCGGTGAAATCCGCTTCGCGCAGGTAGCCGCCGAACCGCTTCATGATGTGCAGGCGCGACACGTTCAGCACCTCCTGTTCATGGGGCATCAGCAGGTAGGTGAAGATATCCTCGGCCGACGACAGGCCGTTGATATGATCGAGCACTCCGGTGGTTTCGAAATCCTTGGGCATGAGGTGTCTCCTGTTGTCTGGTCAATGCTGGCGGTCAGATGCTTGGGCGGCTCTGGGATCGGGGCAGTCGTTCGGGCTGGGATCCCGGCGAAAGGCCTTGCGGGCGGTACAGTCGGATTCGTGCGCGGCCAGCGCGATGTCGCGGGCGTTCAGCCGCGCTTCGAGAAAGGCAATGCGGTCGGCAAGGCGGGCCAGGGTGCGGCCCACCGGGTCGGGCATCAGGTGGTGGTTCAGGTCCACGCGATAGGGATCTGTCTGCGCGGGCTTGTCGGTTTGTACGATGCGGGCCGGGATGCCGACGACGGTGGCGCCCTCGGGCACCGGGGACACGACGACGGAATTGGCGCCGACCATCGCGTTGCCGCCCACGTGGATCGGGCCCAGGATCTTGGCGCCCGCGCCGACCATGACGCCGTCTCCCAGCGAAGGATGACGCCGACCCGGCGACCAGCTGACCCCGCCCAGCGTGACGCCGTGATACAGCGTGACATTGCGGCCCACGATGGCGGTCTCGCCGATGACAACGCCCGCGCCGTGGTCGATGAAGAACCCGCCGCCGATCTGCGCGCCCGGGTGGATGTCGATGCCGGTCACCATGCGGGCCATGTAGCTGACCACGCGCGCCGGAAAGCGGGCGCCAAGGGTCCAGAGGCCGTGGGCGAAGCGGTGGGCCACGGTGGCGTGCAGGCCCGGGTAGGTCAGCGCGGTTTCCAGCTTGCCCCGCGCGGCGGGGTCGCGGTGCCGGATGGCGGCGAAATCCTCGGCGACAAGGGACATCAGGTTCATGCGAAATCCCCCAGAGACCGGGCGCGGGCGACCAGCGCCACCAGGTCGCGTGGTTCCACGGGGCGTTTTTCACGGATGGCAAAGTCGCGCAGGAACGGTTTCAGCGCGCGGGCGGTGGCTTCGTCCGACGGCAGGTTCGAGGCGGCGAGCGCCGCGCGCAATCCGGTGACGCCGGAATGCTTGCCGATGATGATCCGCCGCGCCAGGCCAAAGCGGGCGGGATCCATGCGCGGATCCTCGTAGGTGTCGGCCTGTTTCAGGATCGCGTCCACGTGGATGCCTGCCTCGTGGGCAAACGCCATGCCGCCGGTGATCGGCTTGGACACGGGCAGGGGCCGGCCCGAGGCACCGGCGACAAGCGTCGAGAGCAGCGGCAACAGCGTCAGGTCGATGCCCGTGGCGATGTCGTCTGCTTCCAGCGCCGCCACGACTTCTTCCAGCGCGGCGTTGCCGGCGCGTTCGCCCAGGCCGTTGACGGTGACCGACAGGTGCGTGGCCCCGGCGAAATAGGCGGCGATGGTGTTGGCGGTGGCCATGCCGAAATCGTTGTGGGCATGGAATTCCATCGGCAGGGCGATGCGCGGCTGCAGACCGGCCACCAGACGATAGGCGGTCAGCGGGTTCAAAAGACCCAGCGTATCGGCGATGCGGAACCGGATGGCGCCGGCGGCCTGGGCGACCCGCGCCAGGTCGGCGATGAAATCGGGATCCGCGCGCGAGGCATCTTCGGCCCCCACCGACACGTCAAAACCGCGCGAGGTGGCGGTATAGACCAGCGCGGCGGTCTCGTTCAGCGCCCATTGCCGGTCGGCCTTCAGCTTGCCCATCAGCTGGCGTTCCGACGTGGGCACGGCGAAATGCACCCGCCGCGCGCCCGTCTTGTGTGCCAGGTCCAGGTCGCCCATCCGCAGGCGGCACCAGACGACCGGTTCGGCCTGGCGAAGTTCCCCCATGACCGCGCGGATCTCGGCGATCTCGTCGTATCCCATGGCCGCGATGCCGACTTCCATCTCGGGCACGCCGGCGGCGTCCAGCGCCCGGGCGATCGCGCGCTTTTCCTCCAGCGAAAAGGCGACACCGGCGGTCTGTTCGCCGTCACGCAGGGTGGTGTCGCAGATGACGGCAGGGCGGTTGCGAAGCACGGTCATGGGGCGATCCTCAGGCGTAGGCGGGGTTGAAGGCGTCGGGGCTTGCGCCGTCCTTCGTCCAGAAGGGCGACATCTCGCGCAGGCCGGCGATGATGTCGGGCATGACCGCCAGCACATGATCGACCTGGGCCTCCGTCGTCTCGCGGCTCAGGGAAAACCGGATCGCGCCGTGGGCGGCGGTAAACGGGATGTCCATGGCGCGCAGCACGTGGCTGGGCTCCAGGGATCCGGACGTGCAGGCGGACCCGGACGACGCCGCGATGCCCGCCTGGTTCAGCTTCAGCAGGATCGCCTCGCCCTCGATGAATTCAAAGGCCACGGTGGTGGTGTTGGGCAGCCGGTCCAGCGGATCGCCGGTGACGAAGCAATGACCGATGCGCTGGATCAGACCCTGTTCCAGACGGTCGCGCAGGGCGGCCATTCGGGGGGCGTCCGTGGCCATGGTGGCCAAGCTCATCTCGGCGGCCTTGCCGAGGCCGACGATGGCGGGCGCGTTTTCCGTACCCGCGCGCCGCCCGCGTTCCTGGTGCCCGCCGCGCAGCAGCGGGCGGAACCGCGTGCCCTTGCGCAGATACAGCGCGCCCAACCCCTTGGGCCCGTGGATCTTGTGGGACGACAGCGACAGCATGTCGATCTCGGTGTCTTTCAGGTTGATCGCCACCTTGCCGACCGCCTGAACGGCGTCGGTGTGAAACAGCGCGCCATGCTGATGCGCCAGCTCGGCCAACCCATCGACCGGGAAGATCGTGCCGGTTTCATTGTTGGCCCACATGAAGCTGACCAGCGCGACGCGGTCGCTGAGTGCGGCGCGGTAGGCGTCGATGTCCAGGCGGCCCTGCCTGTCGACGCCGATGCGGTGAACCGTGACGCCTTCGTGTTTCTCCAGCCAGTCGCACAACGACAGGATCGCCGGGTGTTCGACGGCCGACGTGATGATCTCGGTCCGGCCCTGCATGACGCGCAGGGCGGACCGGATGGCAGTGTTGTTGGATTCCGTGCCGCCCGAGGTAAAGATGATCTCGTGGTCGAATTCCGCGCCGATGAGCTGTTGCAGCGACCGGCGCGCCTTGCGCAGGGCGCCGCCGACTTCCGCGCCGAAGGCGTGGATCGACGAGGCGTTACCGAACTGTTCCGAGAAGTAGGGGAGCATTTCGGCAACCACTTCGGGAAAGCAGCGGGTGGTGGCGTTGTTGTCCAGGTAGATCGGGTCCATTTCTGCCTCCCTCAGGGCTTGGCCACGGGCACGATCCGCATGGGACGGCCGAGCGCTTCGGTGATCTTCTTCTGCAGCCCACCCAGCGTCAGCGATGCCAGCTGGCAGCCCGAGCAGGCGCCGGAGAGATGCACGAGGACCTTGGGTCCCTCCATGTCCACCAGTTCCACGTTGCCGCCGTCGGCCACGAAGATCGGGCGCATGTCCTCGATGATGCGGGTGACGGCGATCACGTCCCTGGCCGACGTCACGGGGGCTTCGGCGACGGCTACGGGGGCTGCCGGCATGGCGATCTGCACCGGGGCCGATGGCTGCGGCGGCAACTTGGGCGCGGGCGGCTGGTCGGGGATGACGAATCCCTTGGGCTTGGTCATTGCCGGCTTGGGCGCAGCGCCGAAGACGAACGCCTCTTCCGCCTTGATCAGCCCCTCGGCAACCATGGCAGTGTTGATATCGCTCAGGATTTCCTCGACCTGCTCGCGGCAGGAGTTACAGGATCCGCCGGCTTTGGTGTAAAATGTCACCATCTCGACCGTGGTCAGCTTGTTGGTGCGGATGGCGCGTTCCAGCATGCCCTCGTCGACCCCGAAACACCGGCAGATCAGCGCGCCGTCCTCGTGGTCGTCATCTGCCAGGGTCTCGCCGCGCCAGGCGGCGACGGCGGCGCCCAGAGCTTCCTGACCCATGACCGAGCAGTGCATTTTCTCGGGCGGCAAGCCGTCCAGGAAATCGGCGATGTCCTGGTTGGTCAGCTTACCGGCTTCGTCGATGGTCTTGCCGATCACCAGTTCGGTCAGGGCCGAAGACGACGCGATGGCCGACCCGCAGCCGAAGGTCTGGAACCTGGCGTCCTCGATGACGTCCGTTTCCGGGTTCACCTTCAGCATCAGTTTCAGGGCGTCCCCGCAGGAGAGCGAGCCGACTTCGCCGATGGCGTTGGCGTCGTCCAGGGCGCCTGCGTTCTTCGGGTTGAAGAAGTATTCCTTGACCTTGTCCGAATAGTCCCACATCGGCGCTGTCTCCTTAGCAGAACGACTTGCCGCAGCCGCAGGAGCTGGAGGCGTTGGGGTTGTTGAAGACAAAGCCCGAGCCTTGGAGGCCGGTGACGAAGTCGATGGTGGTGCCGGTCAGGTGTTCCTGGCTGGCGGGGTCGACCAGCACGGTGACTTCGCCGGCGGTGATCACCGCGTCGTCGGGCTGGGCTTCCAGTTCCAGCGCCATGCCGTATTTCAGGCCGGCGCAGCCACCGCCCTGCACCATGACGCGCAATCCCGCGACGGGCTGGCCGGCACCGTCGATGGCCGTCTTGATGGCGGTCCGGGCGGGTTCGGTGATCTCGATCATGTCGTCTCTCCTGTCTGGCGGGATCCAAGCATCTGCCGATAATCCAGCAAGCAGCGTGCCAAGTCGCAAGATCGCGTGATTTCAAAGGGTTGAACGGTTGTCCCCGTGCCAAGTGTCGACATTGACAGAAATGCGACAGCGACAATTTACGTGGGGTCCGCCGGTTTTGTCGCATCGCCCGGGCTTTCCCGGGGGCGGGGGCGTTCCCATCTTGATGCACAGGCGCAGCTTACCGGGAGTGGAAAAAGATGATTGCCTGCACACAAGTGACCGACACAAACATCCTTGAGATCGCGCTGTCCGGCGCGGTCAGTCGGGAGGATTACGAAACCGTCCTGATCCCCGCCATCGACAGGGCGTTGGAAGATTACGACGCGATCCGCGCGCTGGTGCTGATCGCGCCGGGAACGGATTACACCGTCGGCGCGCTGAAGGATGACGCCTGGATGGGGCTGAAGCACTGGCGCGGGTTCGAACGGATCGCGGTGGTCGGCAAGGACGGCTGGATCGGCAAGGCGCTGAAGGGCGTGTCGATCATGATGCCATGTCCGGTGATGCTGTTCGAGGACGGCAAGCGGGACGAGGCAATGCGCTGGCTGCAGGAAAGCCTGGGCGCGATCCACCAGACCGACCTGGGCGACGGCGTGCTGCATGTGCAGCTGATGGGCAAGCTGGACCCGTCGGTCTATGCCGAAGAGACCGAGGACCTGAACGCCTTTATCCGGCGCAACGAACGGTTCCGCCTGTTGCTGGATCTGCGGGATTTCGACGGCTGGCAGGGGCTGGCCGGGGTGACCGAACACCTGAAGCTGGTGCGCGACCATCACGGGCTGATCGACAAGGCGGCCATCGTGGGGCAACGCGGCTGGGAAAAGCTGGCCGCGCGCATCGGCGGCGCCATGATGGGGGCCGACACCAAGTATTTCGCCGGCGATCTCGAGGCGGCGAAGGCCTGGATCAAGGCCTGAGGTCAGTCTTCGTCGTCCAGGCCGCCGGCGCGGTCGATGACGCCCAGCAGGTGGCCGCCGCCGAACCGGTCGGTCGGGTCCAGCTCGACCGACTTGGCAAAGGCGTCGCGGGCCAGCGGCGCCCGGCCCAGCCGGGCCGCGCAATAGCCGATGGCGACCAGGCATTGCAGGAACAGTCCCGGCGCGAATTCGTGGGCGGTGAAATCGGCGTCGTCCGGCCGGACCGCCCGCCAGTCGGTGGGGATGTTCAGACGCCGCGCCGCCATTTCGACCAGGACATGGGCGTGCTTCGATGCCTCAGAATATTCGTGCAGGTAGAAGTGGAACCGATAGGCGGCCAGGCGCACATGCACATTGTCGGGCTCCTGTTTCAGGGCCCGGTGGATGGCTGCGGCCGACGCCATGGGTTGCGAATGGGCAGCCTCGGCACCGGCAAGCAGGTGCATGGCGTCAATCGGGGGCAAAACACTCCTCGCGTTCCGGACATTCGCCGCAGGTGGGCGACAGGCAGATCTGGAACCCCTCGGAGGAACAGATCTGGCGATACAGGAATTTCTTCCAGCGCATGTTCTGGGAATTGGCCGCCTTCAGCCCCGGCAGGTGCCGTCCGATCAGTTCCGAAAGTGACGGACGATTGGCCAGGCCAAGGTCTTCCCACAGGTGATGCGGCTCTTGCGCGCGGCGGGCGAGGATGGCGGCCAGCCAACGGGCTTCGGGCGCGCCAGAGCCGCCGCGAAAGAGGATCAGCGTGGTGATGGCCTTCTGGTCCTCGGGGACGGGCGTCATCGGCACATCCAGATCCGGCAGGTCGGCATAGGGAAACCAGCGGTCGCGCAGCGCCGCGATCTGGGGACCGGGCAGGCCCAGCAGGTCGGGCAGCGACCCAAGGCCCGCCGCCCGTTCCGACAAGGCGTGGTCGACGATCAGGCAGAAATCGGACGTGTCCAGCATCCGCGCCGCGATCCCGCCCGCCGCAAGAGCCATGTCAGTCCAGGGCCGCATGGGTCTGGCAATCCGACGGGCAGACGCGGTTGCAGGCGCCGCAGCCGATGCAATTCTCGGGGTGGATCATCGTCATGACGGACTTGACGATCTCGTCTTCGTATTCCTCGTAGTCGTCCGTGCCGGGGGCCACGATCATGCCTTCGTCGGTGACCCCGTGCAGGGTCATCACATCGCGGCCGCAGACCTTGTAGCAGCGCCCGCAGCCGATGCATTTCCCGGCGTCGATGGCCATGAGGAATTCGGGCACGTATTCCGCGCCCCCGCGGGTGTAGGCAACCATGCTCATCCGCTTATGCCTCCTCGGCTTTCCTGGCCGCTTTCAGCGCCTTGCGGGCCTCGGCCAGGTCCTTGAAGACCTGAAAGGTCTCTTCGGCCACGGCGGGGATCTTGTCCCAGTCGACGGGCAGTTCCTCGGACAGGTCGTGCAGGTTCATCTTGGCCTGGGTGGACCGCATCGACAGTTTCCTGATTTGGGCTTCCAGTTCTTCGACGGACATCGGTGGCTCCTTTCCTTAGTCTCGGGCGGCGTCGGGGTATTTTTCAATGGCGTCAACGGCCTGCGCGACGATCTTGTCGCCGGCCTCGGCCAGTTTCGCCCAGGTGGTGAAACCGAAACGATGCACGTCGCGCAGGTGTTTGGACACGACGACCAGCTTGCCGGCGATCAGCACGATGCGGCCGAACCCCTCGTGGCTCATCTTGGACATCTGGGAGGCCATGCAGCCGGTGCGCTTTTCGATCAGCAGGCCGATGGCGTCGTAGAACTTGCCGATGCGCCACATCACGTCCGGGTCCGGATCGCCGATGATCGGGATCTCGCGGCGTTCCTCTGCCGTCACGATGAAGTCCGACATGATGTCGGCATCGGTCTTCTCGTCCCACTGGCCATAGCTGTCCTCGGCCCGGATGACGGCGGCCAGTTGCTTGAGGAAGTCGCTATCGACCATCTCTCCGCCGCGCGGACCGTCCAGGGTATCGGTGGTCATCAGACCCACTCCTCTGCTTCCATATCGTCCATGAAACCGGGTTTTTCGAACGTGCCCAGGATCTTGCGCAGGAACGGCGGGGGCGTGCCGTTCAGCATCACCTGCACCTGCTCCAGCACCGCCTCGATCGGCTCGGGATCCTTGCGCTTGATCGGGTGGATCCCGGCCTTGACGATCTTGGCGGCCGACGGCCCGCCGATGGCCAGCGCGAACAGCAGCGAACAGCCCTCCAGTGCCTCGATCTTGGGCGTGATCTTGTCGTCCTGATCGTCGTGCTTGCCCTTCTGCCTGGTCACGTTGTCGAACTCGTGCGCCGCGATGAAACGCGCGCCGGTCTTCCAGACCTCGTAGACGGCGAACTTGCGGGCCGACCCGAAATGCGCGTTCAGATGTTCCAGGTCATTGGTGGCAATGGCCACGCGCAGGGGCGTCTCCCCCTGCGCCGGGCAGTCGGTTTCAACAAGTCGCAGCGTGCGGGACATGCTCGAACTCCTCTGGGATGGGGGCGGCGCCGAAATCTTCCGGGCTCGCGCGGTGATGTTCGGCCTGCACGGTGTTGGCGATCTCGTAGAGAAACGCCCGCGTGCCGCGATAGCCGACGCGGTTGATGTCCTGCGCGCCGATCCGGTCGAAGATCGGAAAGCCCGCGCGAACCAGCGGCAGGTGCAGCCGATGCGCTGCGTGCCGGCCGTGGGAATGGGTGATCAGCATCCGGGCGCCGTTTTCGCGCGCCGAGCGTTCGAAGTCGCCGAGGTCGCCCAGGATGACCTCGTCACAGGGCATGCGGTCGATCAGCGGGGTGTGCTGCGACGTGGTGACGGCGGTCACGATTTCAGCGCCCATGGAGGCGAGCGTGGTCGAGAGCGCGAACAGCAGGTCCGGGTCGGCGCCGATGGCGACCTTCAGCCCGCCGGTGTGGAAATGCGCATCCAGCGCGGCATCGATCAGGCGGGACCGGTCGCGTTTCACCGAGGGCGGCGCGTCCTGCTGGCCCGAAAGCCCCATCAGCGTGCGGACAAAGGCATCGACGGGTTTCAGCCCGGTGACCGACTGGAAGACGCGGTAGGGCACCATGGCCTTGTCTTCCAGCAGCTTGGCCGCGCCGCGCATGGATTCCCCCACGGCCAGCGTGAAACCGCTGCGGGCGCATCTGGCGATATCCTCGATGGTGGTCCCGCCCAGAGATGTCCCGCGCCAGTCGTCCGACACATGCCCGTCAAGCGACGAGGAGATATCCGGCAGCACGATGGGGGTCAGGCCGAAGGCGCGGACCAGGCGAACCAGTTCCTCGATCTCGGCGGGGGTCAGGTGGGACCCGGCCAGCAGCGTGACCTGCCGCAGGTCGGGATCGCGTTCCGTCACCGAAGGGACCAGCGCGTCGATGATGGCTTCGACCGCCTTGGCCCAGCCGTCCTGCAGCGCACCGTCGAAATCGGGGGTGGAGGCATAGACGATGGCGGTGTCGTCGAAATCGCGCCGGCGGGCGACGATCTCCTTCAACTCGCCCACCACGTCCTCGCCGCGGGTCTCGGTCAGCGCGGTCGAGGCGATGCCGATGAAGCGGGGCGCGGATTTGGCGCGCAGGTTCTCGATGGCTTCCTCGATCTGGTCCGCGCCGCCGAGGATGGTCGAGACCTCGTTCATCGCGGTGGTCTGCAGCGGCACCGCTTCCTTGAAGTGGCGCACCAGGTGGACCATGGCGAAAGCGGTGCAGCCCTGTGATCCGTGGAACAGGGGGATGGCGCGTTCGATGCCCAGGTAGGCCAGCGCGGCACCAAGGGGCGTGGAGGATTTCAGCGGATTGGTGCTGAGCGCGCGTTTGGGGTGTTTGAGCCGGGCCATCTCAGCAATCCTCGAAATCGGTTTCGGAGGACGGGAAGGCGGCGACCCCCTCGGCCGGGGCCGTTACCGGCGCCGGCTCGGGGGCAACCGTCGTCACCACCGGGCGGGACGCGCCGGCGGGAATGCCGGTCACCGGGCAATTGCCCGACAGCGCCGGCAGGACACGGGATTCCGTCAGCGGTTCGTCCCAGGGCGCGGGTTCGCGCAGTTCCGCCCACATCGGGTTGTTCACGGCCCGGTCAATGGCGTTCAGCAGGTCGACCATGCCCATGTAGCCGGCATAGGGTTCATGCTTTTCCTGGTTCACGTCGACCCAGGGCATTTTCGCCTTCAACGCCACGAACTGCGACCGGCCGCCCGACATCAGCACATCGGCGCCCGCGTCCTTCAGCAGGCGGTACATGTCCTTGGGCGCCATGTTGTCGAACATGTGCTTGTCGTCGCCCATGATGTCGACGACGCGGCCCTTGTCCTCCTCGGTGGCCTTGCGGATCGAGGTGCCGATGACCTCCATCCCCAATTCCTGCAGCGCCGCCACCACCGACCACGACTTGTGCCCGCCAGTGTACAGCAGCACCTTGCGGCCTGCGACGCGGGGACGGAAGGGGTCCAGATCGGCCCAGATCTGCGCTTCTTCCTGCGCGATCAGCGCCTCGCAGCGGTCCAGCAGATCGGTATCCGCGCCCTGGTCCACCAACAGGCGGCACATCCGGCGCAACGAGTCCGAGGTGTCGGAGATGCCGTAGAACGAGCCTTCGAAGAAGGGGATGCCATGGCGTTCTTCCAGCTTGCGGGCGACGTTGATCAGCGCCTTCGAGCAGACCATCATCGTCACCCTGGCCCGGTGCATCATGGCGACCTGCTTGTAACGCGCATCCGCTGCCAGGGAACCCAGGATGCGGATGCCGAGCTTGTCGAGCAGCGGTTTGACCTGCCACAGCTCGCCCGAAAGGTTGTAATCGCCGACGATGTTGATGTCGTAGGGGGTGGTGAATTCGGGCTCGACCGTGCCGATGACGTGGTCCAGCATCGCCTCTCCGGCCAGCTTGTTGCCGAGGTTCTTGGACCCCACATAGCCCGGCGCGTTGATCGGGATGCAGGGGGTGGCGAATTTCTCGGACGCCACCTTGCAGACGGCGTCGATATCGTCACCGATCAGCGCCGGCACGCAGGTCGAATAGACAAAGACGGCGGGGGGCTGTTCGGCCTCCACCAGCTCCCTGATGGCGCGGAACAGCTTGCGTTCGCCGTGGCCCATGACGATGTCCAGCTCGGTCATGTCGGTGGTGAAGCCGGTGCGGTAACGATCCGACCCCGAAGAAGCCGCGCCCCGGTTGTCCCAGCCGTTGCCTTCGCAGGCCAGCGGCGCATGGACCAGGTGGGCGACATCGACGATGGGCTGCAGCACGATCTTGGCACCGTCAAAGGCGCAGCCTCCGGCGGCGGCGCCGGGGGTAAGCGGCTTGGCGCACCCCTTCTTGCGCTGCTGTTCGGACTTCGACAGGTTCGTCCCGCAGGCGGGTTCGTTGAAGACGTCCGCGATCTTGTCCTTCAGTGCATCGCCCATGTCGCGCTCCCTGGCTTTTGCCATGGTTCAGCAAGCAGTGTGCCAAGCCCGCAGAGCCTGTGATTTCAGGGGGTTGGATGGCACGGGCGACAGGCGCGGCGATGTCGGGTTCGCGACAATGGCGGAAATGTCGGTGCCGTGCGATGCTGGGGCACTTGCCGGGAGGGTTGGGACGGCGGGACAAAAAGGGAGGAGACCCGATGATCCGACACTATGCGCTGGCATGTGTGCTGGCGATGGCGCCCGTCGCGGCGATGGCCGAAGGCGTGACCCATCGCGTGGCAATCCACGTGGACCAGAACGATCCGCAGGTGATGAACATGGCGCTGAACAACGCGCAGAACGTTGCCGCCTATTACGCCGAACAGGGGGACGAGGTGGTCATCGAACTGGTGACCTACGGGCCCGGGCTGCAAATGCTGGTGGCCGACAAGAGCCCGGTGAAGGATCGCATCGGGGCAATGTCGCTGGAACTGCCGATCACGTTTTCGGCCTGCGGAAACACGATCGCGGGGATGGAGAAGGCCGCCGGCCACGAGATCACATTGCTGGACGAGGCCGAGGTGGTGCCCTCGGGCGTGGTCCGGCTGATCGAGCTGCAGGAGGAAGGGTACGCCTACGTGCGGCCGTGAGATCGTGAAAACCGGCCGCGGGGATCCGCGGCCGGTCTTGCCGATGTGACGCAATCAGCGGGTCAGATCGTAGGAATAATCGGTCTCGCCCGGGATGATCGTATCGTCGTCCAGCTTCTCGAAGACGGTATCCAGCAGCTTGACCAGCGTGGTCAGAGCGCCCTGGTAGCCCCAGGTCGGGAAGCGGTGGTGGTGGTGGCGGTCGAAGATCGGGAACATCAGGCGGATCAGCGGCGTGCCGATGTCGCGTTCCAGGTACTTGCCGTAGGAATTGCCGATCAGCATGTCCACGGTCTCGGTCGCCATGAGCGAGCGCATGTGCCACAGGTCCTTGCCACCCCAGGCCTTGGCCTTGGCGCCGAAGGGCGACGTGGCGAACAGCGCTTCCATTTCCTTGACCCAGGCTTTCGACCCGTTGGTGGCCAGGCAGTGGATCGGCTCGCCGCCGGTTTCCATCACGAACCGCGCCATGGCGTAGACAAAGTCCGGATCGCCGTAGATCGCGTAGGTCTTGCCGTGCAGCCAGGCCTGGCTGTCGGCCAGCGCGTCGACGAACCGGCCGCGCTCTTTCTTCAGGCTCTCGGGGATCGCCTTGCCGGTCAGCTCGGACACCTTCATCAGGAATTCGTCGGTGGCCTGGATGCCCATCGGGTAATGGAAGGTGGCGACCTCCTGTCCCGTTTCCGAGACATATTCCATGGTTTTGGGCGTGCAGTATTTCTGCATCGAGATCGTGGCCTTGGCGTTCAGGGCCGCCTTGGCGTCTTCCAGCGTGGTGCCGCCGTCGTACATGCGGAATTCGCCATCGGACGGCGTGTCATAGACGTCGGACACGTCGCTGAGAAAGGTGAAATCCACATCCATTTCACCCAGCATCCGCTTGATTTCACGGTTGTTTGCCACGGCGAAACCGTCAAAGCCCGGGATGATGTTTATGCTGTCGCCCGCGGTGCGTTCGGCCTTGTCCCAGAAATGGGAAAGTATCCCTTTTTGCATGTTGTCGTAGCCGTCGACATGGCTGCCCACGAAGGCCGGGGTATGGGCGAAGGGCACATCGAAGCTTCCCTCGACGGACCCCTTCTCCTTGGCCTGCTGGATGAAGGAATTCAGGTCGTCCCCGATCACTTCGGCCATGCAGGTGGTCGAAACGGCGATCATCTTGGGGTTATACAGCGCCTTGGTGTTGGCCAGCCCGTCCACCATGTTGATGAGCCCGCCGAAGACGGCCGCGTCCTCGGTCATCGACGAGGAGACGCAGGAGGACGGTTCCTTGAAGTGGCGCGACAGGTGCGAGCGGTAATAGGCGACACAGCCCTGGGACCCATGCACGAAGGGCATGGTGGCCTCGTAGCCTTGGCTGGCAAAGACGGCGCCCAGCGGCTGGCAGGCCTTGGCCGGGTTCACGGTCAGGGCTTCGCGCGCCAGGTTCTTTTCGCGATAGTCCCAGGACTTGGTCCAGTCGCCGATTTCCTGGACCAGTTCGTCCGGGTGACCGCATTCGTACTTGACCTTCTTGTTGGCCAGCATCTCGGTATATTCGGGCTGCTGGAAAAGCGGTGCGTGATCCAGCACCTTGTCCGCCGATTGGGGCATGGGTTTCATCCTTCTGTTGGCCGTCCGCATTCCGAGACGCGCCATGGTTGAGGAAAACTTTGGCTGAGGAGGGCGCGAACGCCCCCCGTTGGCGTAGGATGGGTCAATGACCCATCTTACATGTCACTCGGCGGCGATCGCCTTGGGCGCATCCCAGGGGGCGTCGTACATGCCCCAGACCGGGTTGTTGATCGCCAGGTCCATGTCGCGGGCGAAGATGGCAAAGCCGTCGTAGCCGTGGTAGGGGCCGGAATAGTCCCAGCTGTGCATCTGACGGAACGGGATGCCCATCTTCTGCACCGGGTACTTCTCCTTGATGCCCGAACCCACCAGATCGGGGCGCACCTTCTCGATGAACTTCTCCAGCTCGTAACCGGTCACGTCATCGTAGATCAGCGTGCCTTGCTTAACGTAATGGCCGGTCCGCTTGTAGTCGTCGTTGTGGCCGAACTCGTAGCCCGTGCCGGCGATGACCATGCCCAGGTCGTCATAGGCGGTGACCACGTGGCGCGGCCGCAGCCCGCCGACGTACAGCATCACCGACTTGCCCTCCAGACGCGGGCGGAACTTGGCGATGATGTCGTCCACCAGCGGCTGGTACTTGGCGATGACCTTCTCGGCGTTCTCCTGGATGGTCTCGTCGAAGTTCTTCGCGATGGCGCGCAGACTGGCGGCGATCTGGGAGGGGCCGAAGAAGTTGTATTCCATCCAGCCGACGCCGTATTTCTCTTCCATGTAGCGGCAGATGTAGTTCATCGACCGGTAGCAGTGGATCAGGTTCAGCTTGGCTTTCGGCGCCCGCTCGATCTCGGCGAGCGTCGCATCGCCCGACCAGTTGCCGACCACGTTCAGGCCCATTTCCTCCAGCAGGATCCGCGACGCCCAGGCGTCGCCGCCGATGTTGTAATCGCCGATGACATTGACGTCGTAGGGCCCGGGCTCGAAGGTCTTGACGTTGTCGGATTCCTCCTGCTCGAACACCCAGTCGCGCACGGCGTCGTTGGCGATGTGGTGACCCAGCGACTGGGACACGCCCCGGAAGCCTTCGCAGCGCACCGGCACCATGGTCTTGCCGTGTTCCTTCTTCTTTTCCTTGGCCACGGCTTCGATGTCGTCGCCGATCAGGCCGATCGGGCATTCCGACTGGATCGTGGTGCCGTTGGCCAGCGGGAACAGCTCGTTGATCTCGTCGATCGTCTTGCCCAGCTTCTTGTCACCGCCGAAGACGATGTCCTTTTCCTGGAAGTCGGTGGTGAACTGCATGGTCACGAAACTGTCCACGCCGGTCTTGCCGATGTAGTAGTTGCGCCGCTGGGACCAGGAATACTGGCCACAGCCGACGGGGCCGTGCGAGATGTGGACCATGTCCTTGACCGGGCCCCAGACCACGCCTTTCGATCCGGCATAGGCGCAGCCGCGGATGGTCATCACGCCGGGAACCGACTTGATGTTGGACTTTGTGGTATCGCATTTCGACGCGATGCCGGTGGTCTCGTCGGGCGCCTCGTCGGTGGCCTGGGACACCTGCAGGTGCTTGGCCCGCTTCTTCCTGGCTTTGTCCGGATAGGCTTCGAGGACTTCCTCGATCATGGCCTCGTAGTCTTCCGGCCCGCTGACGTGATCTTTGGCCATCCTTTTGGCTCCTTCTCACTAGGGTGTGGCCCACTAAGCGTGGAATGTGGCTGGCAAAGGGGCCGGGCAGGCGGCCCCTTCGCGGGTTTGGCGTGACGGTCGGCGCGGCGGGGTGCGTCCCGCCCCACGGATCCGCCGGCGGGGTCAGCCTGCGGCGGCTTCGGTCGCCGCGATGGCGGCCAGACGTTCGTCTTCGGATTGCATGATGCCGAATTCCATCAGCATCTCTTCCAGCTCTTCCATGGTGATCGGGGTGGGGATGACACCCTTGCCCGAGTTGTTGTGGATCTTGTGGGCGAGCTGGCGGTATTCCTCGGCCTGCTGGCTTTCGGGCGCGTATTGCAGAACCGTCTGGCGACGCAGTTCGGCGTGCTGCACGATGTTGTCGCGCGGCACGAAGTGGATCAGCTTGGACCCCAGCTTGGCGGCCATGGCTTCGGCCAGTTCCAGTTCCTTGTCGGTCTGGCGTTCGTTGCAGATCAGCCCGCCCAGGCGCACGCCGCCGGAATTGGCGTATTTCAGGATGCCCTTGGCGATGTTGTTGGCGGCGTACAGCGCCATCATCTCGCCCGACATGACGATATAGATTTCCTGCGCCTTGTTCTCGCGGATCGGCATGGCGAAGCCGCCGCAGACCACGTCGCCCAGAACGTCGTAAGAGACGTAATCGACGTCGTCATAGGCGCCGTTTTCTTCCAGGAAGTTGATCGAGGTGATCACGCCGCGCCCTGCACAGCCAACGCCCGGCTCGGGGCCGCCCGATTCAACGCATTTGATGTCCTTGAAGCCGACCTTGAGGACGTCTTCCAGTTCCAGGTCCTCGACCGACCCCATTTCCGCGGCCAGGTGCAGCACGGTGTCCTGCGCCTTGGAATTGAGGATCAGGCGGGTGGAATCGGCCTTGGGGTCGCAGCCGACGATCAGGATCTTCTGACCCATCTCCACCAGGGCGGCCAGGGTGTTCTGCGAGGTGGTCGACTTGCCGATCCCCCCCTTGCCGTAAAAGGCGATCTGACGAAGTTTGCTCATATCCGGTTCCTTTGATTGCTTGCATCAATCTTCGACGAGTGGCCGGTATGGCCGCACTCGAGGATGGAACAGCATGTGGCGTGCCAAGCGGATCCGTGGGGAAATCGGCTGCGTTTACAGGCGTTTGACATGGCGGGCCACAAAACCCCACGTTGTGGCGAATGCGACAATGGCCCGACATGTCGTCTGTCGGGCGCCCGGATGTGCGGCGAAACGCACCGTCAGGGGCGGATCGGGCGCGAAGCTTTTGACTTGGGCGACGGGGGCGGCAATGACGGGGCGACCATATTCCGGAGGATACCGATCATGACCCGCCCCTCGTTTCTTTTTCCCGTCCCGTTGGTGGCCGTCACATGACCCGGGTCGCCTGTGTCGGGGCCGGGCTGGTCGGATCGGCCTGGGCCTTCGTCTTTGCCCGCGGTGGCTGTGACGTCACGGTCTACGACGCGCGGGGGGCCGAGGCGCGGGCCCATACCGCCGAGCTGCTCAAGCGCACCGCCGGGATGACCGGCGCGGGGCCGGAGGTGGCCGAACGGGTGCGGTTCGCCGATACGCTGGCCGGGGCGCTCGAGGGCGCGGAGCATGTTCAGGAATCGATCAAGGAAGACGTGGGCATCAAGCGCGCGCTGTTCGCCGAGATGGATGCGATCGCGGGGCCCGACACGATCCTGGCCTCGTCGACCTCGGCTTTGCTGGGATCGACCTTCATGGATATCCCGGGCGCCGCGCGGGCGCTGGTGGCGCACCCCGTGAACCCGCCGTCGTTGATCCCGCTGGTGGAATTGTGCCCGACCCCGAAGACCTCCGCCGAGACGGTGGATCGGACGCGGGCGTTCATGACGGACCTGGGGATGAAGCCGGTGGATCTGAAGAAGGAGATCGACGGCTTCCTGCTGAACCGCCTGCAATACACCCTGGTGGCCGAGGCGATGCACCTGGTGGGCGAGGGATATTGCAGCGCCGCCGATATCGACAGGGTTCTGACCGACGGGCTGGCCCTGCGCTGGTCGACGCTGGGGCCCTTCGCGGTGGCGCATCTGAACGCGGCCGGGGGGTTCCGGGATTTCGTGGCCCACCTGGGGGGCATGATGCGGACCATGGGGCAGTCGGCGCAGACGGATTACGATTGGACGCCCGAGATGGTCGAGGCGATCCACGAGGACCTGGCCAGGGACATTCCGGTCGAAAAGCTGCCCGAATGGCAGGGCTGGCGGGACAGGAATATCCTGGCGACGCGGGCGATCCAGGACGATGCGGAGGGGCGCAAGCCCTGAAGGCCCTGGCCCCTTTCCCCTGGCCCGTGTCCCACGCGTGGGACACGGGAGCGGGTGAGGAATTTCAAGGGGTTACAGAGGCGGATTAACCGCCTCTTAACCGATGCGATGCAAATGTCCCGCGCGCGGCGTTGCGCAAGCCCGGCATCCGGCCAGCGCCGCCGCCGGGCTTTGCAGACCGCCGCCCCGGTCTTCTTTCTGGCAAAAATACCCAATCCCGCCACCAGCCGTCCCGCGCCAACGGCTTGGAAAAGTGCCCCGGGCCCGCACGCGCCAGCGCCGGGCCCGGGTGCGGTCGTGGTGCGGTCGTCTTCGGGCAGGCCCGGATCAGGCCCGGATCAGGCCCGGATCAGGCCCGGTGTCGCGATGACCCCGCAGAGACGGGTCAGCGGAATTCGCCGGCCAGGACGTCGGCGAAGGCGCGCACCCTGTGGGTGATGTCGGCGCGGCTGGCGAAGGTCAGGTTCAGCGGCGGTGCGGCGGTGATCAGGTCGGGCCAGAGCAGATGCAGGCGGCCCGCACCGATCAGGTCCGTGCACAGGCCGGCGGGCAAAAGCCCGATACCCGCCCCCGCCAGAACCAGGTCGCGGGCCATCAGCTGGTTGTCGGCGATGATCGCGCCGGCGGGCAGCTTGCGGCCCGCCAGCACGACCCGTTCCAGAAAGGCGCGCAGACCGGGAGGGGGCGCGATGAAATCGGTGATCTGGGCCGGACCGGAGGGCAGGGCGTTGCGGTCCAGCCAGTCGGGGCTGGCGCAGAAATGCCAGGCGACCGGGGCCAGCCGCCGTTCGATGCGCGCGCCGCCACCGCCGCCGGATCCGATCCGAAGGGCGATATCGACGTCGTCGCCGATAAGGTCCAGCGCGGTGTTGGTCAGCAGCACCCGGAAGCGCACCGCCGGGTGCTGCCGGCGGAACGCGGTCACCGCGCGGGCGATGGGCGAGGTCGGGAAATCGGCGGGCGCGGTCAGGCGGATCAACCCGCTCAGCCGGTCGGGCCGGTTGCGCACCATGTCCATGGCGCCGGTCAGGGTCCTGAGTCCGTCTTCGGCCCGGTCGAACAGCACCTGGCCATCCTCGGTCAGCGACAGCGACCGGGTGGAGCGTTTCAGAAGCCGCGTGCCCAAGGTCTGTTCCAGCGTCTTGATGTGCAGGCTGACGGTGGACCGGGGCATGGACAGCGCGGCGGCGGCGGCGGTGAAGCTGCCGGCGCGCACGACCGCGACAAAGGTCTGCAGGGGGGTGAGACGGTCCATTGTCCAGATATCTGCCCAGTGATGTCGTCGGTCGCCATCTTATGCGAACAATGCATCCGGTCCATGCTTTTCCCGGTTCAGAAGGAGACGCAGATGACCCCGCAATCCGAAACGCAAACTGACACGCATATCGACGGTGGCCCGCATGCGGGCGGGAAATTGCGTGCTACCGACATCGCCCGGTTTTCCGGGATCGAGGCCGCCATCCTGATGGGCGGCGCGGACGCGCCCTTTTCGGTGATGGAGATGGTCGTCGCGCCGGGACTGGGCGCGCCGGCGCATGTGTCGCCGCGCGAGGACAAGGTGTTCCATGTGACGGACGGCGGATTCCTGTTCCTGGTGGGGGAGGCGCGGATCACGGCGGGGCCGGGGGATCACCTGTTCGTCGGCAAGGGGCAGGTGCACGGGTTTTCCGCCCGGGGCGACGGGCCGGGGCGGATGACGCTGGTATCGACGCCGGCACTGCACGACCGTTTCTTTCGCGCGCTGTCCGCGCTGGACCTGCCGCATGACCCGGCCAAGGTCGCGGCGGTCTGCGCCGCCTGCGATCAGCGGATTGTTGGGCCGGTTGTTGGGCCAGTGATTGGGCCGGTTGTGGGGCCAACGGATAAGGACAACGTGGGGTGACGGGATGGATGGAGCGTGGCGCTGTTTGGCAGTGCCCTGGCCGTGCGGAAAGGCCCGGACAGGGGTGTCCGGGCCGTCCTGATCGGTGGATCGCCGCGCTTAACCCAGCGCCAGCACGCGCCGCAGGACCCTTTCCAGATCCGCCTTGGGCGCGGTGGTCATCGCGGTGGCGCGCCAGCAGACGTGGTGATCGGGGCGCACCAGAAGGCATCCGTTGTCGCGGATTTCGGAAATGCGGGCCCATTCGCCGCTGTGATCGACATGGGCCTGCCGGGGGCCGATCACGTGGGCCGCGATATCAAGGCCCAGGGACTGCCCGACCGCTGCCGCCGCCTCGGCCCAGGGGGCGCCGCCCAGCCCGGTCAGCAGGGTGAACCGGCCGTGGCCGCACAGGTCCAGCGTCGACACCGCCGCGCCGGTGTCATGGCGGTAGAGCCAGGCGTGGGGCAGGCGGGCGCCCGGCCAGGTGGTGGGCTGGTAATGCAGGTCGGCGTCCAGCTGGAACGACGGTTCGATCTGGCCGTCCGTCTCGATGGCGTTCGAGGTGTAGCGCTGGTTCATCTCGACCCCGTGGGCGTCGAATTCGTATTTCTTGAAGGCGATCGCCTTGCGGATCGCCTCGCGTTGCGCTTCGGCTTCGGGGGTGCCGGCGGTGCGGGCCTGCAGGTTCTTCTGCATCTCCTCGGGGCTGACCCCTTCGGCCATGCCGAGCGCCGCGAAGATCGGGCCGGTTTCGGCGATGGACTGGTTGGCGCGGGTCACGATCTGGCGGGCCACCGGCGCGCGTTCGGCGTCGTAGCTGTCCAGAAGGCCCGGCCCGGCCTTGCCGCCCAGCACCATGGAGAGTTTCCAGGCCAGGTTGAACGCATCCTGGATCGAGGTGTTCGAGCCCAGGCCGTTGGATGGCGGGTGCCGGTGGATGGCGTCCCCCATGCAGAACACCCGGCCATTGGACGTCCTTGTCGCGAAGTAATTGTTCACCGTCCAGGTGTTGGCCGACAGCAGTTCGATTTCCAGGTCCGGATCGCCGATCAGCTGGCGGGCGACATTGGTGGCCAGCTCCGGCGTGACCTCGGGTTCGGGCGCGTCGATGTCGTAGCCCCAGACGATCAGCCATTCGTTCCAGGGCCGCACCATCCGCACCAGCCCCATGCCGATGCCGCCGACATCGGCGCCCGGCTGCATCACCCAGTACAGGACCGAAGGCCGGTGGGCGACGTATCTGGACAGGTCCGCGCGGAACAGGATGTTCATCGACCCGCCGACGCCCATCTTGCCTTCGAAGGGCAGGCCGGCGTGTTCGGCGACCAGCGACTTGCCCCCGTCGGCGCCCACCAGATAGCGCGAGCGCACGGTGAATTCCCTGCCGGTCAGCCGGTCGAGGCAGGTGGTCGTCACGCCGTCGGCGTCCTGTTCGTGGCGCAGGTATTCGGTGGACATGCGGGCCTGGGTGCCGCGCGAACAGGCGGTCTTGAACAGCAGGGGTTCCATGAAGGTCTGGGGCAGGTCGTTCATCTGCGTGGGCGAGGACATCTGGTGTTCGGCCTTGGACAGCGGATGGTTGCCCCAGGCCTTCATGCGGCCGATCTCTTCGCCGGCAAGGCTTTCGCAGAAGATGTTTTCGCCCATCAGGTCCTGGTGGGTGGCGAACATGTAGGCTTCGTCCTCGACGTCGCGGCCAAGGTCGCGCAGCACCTCCATGGCGCGCTGGTTGGTGATGTGCGCGCGCGGCGTGTTGGCCAGCCAGCGGTAGCGGTTCACCACCATGTTCTGGATCCCGTAGGTCGACAGCAGCGCCGCCGTGGCAGAGCCCGCGGGGCCGGTTCCAATGATCATGACCTCGGTCGTGATGTCAGCCATGTGTTTCCTCCCTTGAAAACGGTACGGCGGGGCGGCACAGGCCGCCCCGGGATTGACGATGCGCGCGGCTCAGCCGGCCGGGGGCGTGCCCGCATAGGCGGACTGCAGCAGCGCGCGGACCCCGTCGCGGGTCACGGGGCGCGGGTTCCAGTAGGGGTTGGCCACCGCCATGTCGGCGGCGCGGTCCAGGTCGGTCTCGGCCAGGCCCAGGTCGCGCAGGGCCAGCGGGGCGCCGGATTGTTGCGCAAAGGTCCACAGGCCCAGCCCCGGGGTGTCGGTGTTGAACAGGTCGGCCAGGGGGGCCAGCAGGTCGGCCACCGCCCGGGCGTTGAAGGCGATGGCATGGGGCAGCACGATGGCGTGGGTTTCCGCATGGGGCAGGTCGAACCCGCCGCCCAGCGTATGGCAAAGCTTGTGGTGCAGGGCCATGCCGACCTGGCCCAGCACCGTGCCGCACAGCCAGGCACCGTACAGCGTTTCGCCGCGCGCATCGAGGTCGGAAGGGTCGGCGATGACGGCGGGCAGGCTGTCGCGGAAGGCGCGCAGCCCCTCGACCGCCATCAAGGACGAGATCGGCGACCGGTCGCGGGCGTATAACCCCTCGGCCGCATGGGCCATCGCGTTCAGCGCCGATGTCACGGTCATGGCCACCGGCAGGGTGGCGACCAGTTCGGCGTCGTAAAGGATGACTTCGGGCTGGACCTTGTCGCTGGTCAGCGTGGTCTTGGCGCCGTTTTCGGTCTGGCCCAGGATCGATGTCGCCTCGGACCCGGCATAGGTGGTGGGCACGACGACCTGGGGCAGGTCGGTGCGCAGGGCGATGGCCTTGCCCAGGCCGATGGTCGACCCGCCGCCCACGGCGATGACGCCGTCGGCCTTCAGGTCGCGCGCAAGGGCGGTGGCCTGTTGCGAGATCGCGACCGGCGTGTGCATCGCGGCGTCGGTGAACCGGCCCACGATCCGCGATCCGCAATAGTCGGCGAATTCCCCGGCCATGGCGGCCTGGTGCGGCGTGGTCAGGATCAGCGCGCGTTCGATACCGATGGTGTCGAGTTCCTCGGCAATGGACCGGCGCACGCCGGCGCCGAAACGCACCCGGACGGCTGCGCTGCGCGCTGTGAACGCCTGGCGGTAGAATGACATCACTTTCCTCCCTCGAAGCGGTCGAGACGATGTTAGACTGGTAAAAGATGGATATTGATCGGATGAGATCGGTATAATATCGCGTTGGGTTATGAAGGTCGGGATATGAAGATAGACAGCGAACACCTTGAGATCCTGGCCGTCATCGTGGAACGCGGCGGGCTGACCGAAGGGGCCGAAGCGCTTGCCAAGTCGCAGCCGTCGGTGTCGCGCAGCATGTCGCTGCTTGAGGAACGCATCGGCTTTGCGTTGTTCGAACCGGGCCGCCGCCCGCTGCGCCCGACCGAGCTGGGCATGAACCTGGCCCGGCTGGGCAGCCGGATCCGCGCCGCCAACCAGGAGGCCAGCCAACTGGTACGGCTGTACCGCCAGGGGCTGGCCGGACGGCTGCGGGTCGGCGGGACGTCGATCTTCATGGACGGGGTGGTGTCGACGTTCATCGCCGATTTCCAGTCGCGCCATGGCGACGTGCAGATCGACCAGTCCTACGGCTATCGCGACGCGCTTGAGACCGGGCTGCGCAATGGCAGCCTGGACCTGGCGATCCTGCCGATGCATCCCCGCCAGGTGGCGCAGGACATGGCGTTCACCCCGCTGCTGGAAGGGCGCAACGTGATTGCCTGCCGGGCCGGTCATCCGCTGACCCGGACCCGCGGGATCACGTTGAAGGACATCGCCGAATACGCCTGGATCGCGCCGCCGGCCAACAGTCCGCTGTACCGCGACCTGGAAGGCGCGCTGCGGTCGATCGGGCAGGAGGATTTCCGGGTGAATTTCTCGGGCGGGACGCTGGCGTCGATCCAGTCGGTGCTGGTCGGGTCCGACGCGCTGACGATCCTGCCCTATTCGGTGGTCTTCCTGTCGCGCCGCACCGTGCCGCTTGAGGCCCTGCCGCTGAGGATCGAACACCCCGACCGGCAACTGGGCATCCTGACCACCGACGACCACAACGGCCCGCCGGCGGTGAAGCAGTTCACCGCCTTCCTGGAAACCGAATTCCAACGTCTTCAGGCCCGGATGGATCATGAGCAACAGGTCACGCGCCGACGTGGCTGATCATTTCAGCGTGACATAGCCTCCGGGTTCGAAGGTGGCGATGCGGATGGCGGCGTGCCGTCCGGTTGCCTGGCCCAGCATGTCGCGCAGATCCTGCGCCAGCTTGCGCAGCGCCTCGGGCGTGCGGGCGGGGGCGGACAGCAGGTGCAGTTCGACATTGATCACCGGCTGGTCGGGCAGGCCGATCACCGGCAGCACCGCGACCTGGCTGATCGACAGGTCGACCCCCAGCGCGGCGCACAGCTGCGCGCGCAGGTCGGGCAACAGCGCGGTCAGCACGCCCTGAAGCCCGGCCATCTCGGCCTGATCGACGAAGATCTTGATGTTGGGCATGGGCGGTCAATCCGGGACAAGCACGAAGTCGAAGGGCGAATGCCAGACCGTGTCGCCGTCGGCGCCGGGTTCGAAGGGCGCGACCAGCGTGGTCTTGACGCCAAAGACCGCGTCCGAGGTCAGGTACGTGTCGCCGCCCACGAAGGTATGGGTGACCAGTTTCTGGAAGCCCGGCGCGGTGACCAGGTAGTGCATGTGCGCCGGCCGGTAGGGATGGCGGCCCAGGTGACCCAGCATCTGCCCCACCGGCCCGTCATCGGGGATCGGGTAGCTGACCGGCTTGATGCCGCGAAAGGCATAGGCCCCGTCGGCCCCGGTGATGAACCGGCCCCGGTTGTTCCATTTGGGCTGAATGCCCGGCTGCTGCACGTCGTAATAGCCGTCGGCATTGTCGGACCAGACATCGACGCAGGCGCCCTGGATCGGCTGGCCGTCCAGGTCCAGGACACGGCCGTCGAACAGGCAGCTTTCGCCCTTGCCGTCCAGGCAGATGTTCGCGCCCATCTCGCGGATCGGGGCGTCGGGCACGTGGAAGGGCCCGAAGACGGTGTTTTCGGTGGCGCCTTCGGGGCGGCGGTTGTTGATCGCGTCGACCAGCATCGACAGGCCCAGAACGTCCGACAGCAGGATGAATTCCTGGCGTTCCCCCGAACAGATCTGGCCGGTCCTGGTCAGGAACCCGATGGCGTATTCCCATTCGGCCTGCGTCAGCTGGATTTCCTTGGCAAAGCCGTGCAGGTGCCGGACCAGGCAGGACATGACGTCGTTCAGGCGCTGATCCGTGTCCGCGCCCATGCGGCCGTTGACCGTGTCGACGGAATTGGCTTCGGTGAAATAGCTCAAGATCGTTCCTCCTTGATGGGGTGTGTCACCGGGCCCGCGGCGCCGCGTGGCCCAGGGGCACGGGGTCGAAGCCGATGCGTTGGATGAAGCTGCCCCACAGGCCCCGGCGGGCGAACAGCATGATGACGATGCCAAGCAGGCCCAGCACGATCAGGTAGACGGTGCCGTAATCGGCCAGAACCCGTTCCAGCAGGTAGAAGACCAGCACGCCGATCACGGGTCCCGGCAGGGTGGCGATGCCGCCGATCACGACGATGAAGATGACGAAGGCCGTCCAGTCCAGCAGCGAAAAGGCCGCATCGGGCGAGATGCGTCCGATCTGGGTGAACAGCAACGCGCCGCAGAGGCCGGTGGCGAAGGCGGTCAGCACGAAGACCAGCGCCTTGAGCCGGGTGGGATCGACGCCGACGGACCGTGCCGCCACGGGATTGTCGCGCACCGCCTGCAGGCCCATCCCCATGCGCGAGCGCAGGAACAGCCAGCTGGCCACCAGCATCGCGACCGCCAGCGCCAGCGCCAGCCAATAGGTCAGCGCATCGACCGCGCCGGCCTTGGACGTGTCCAGCAGCGCGCGCACGGCGGGGATGATGGGCATGTCCTGCGTGGCCTGGCGGGGCAGCGATGTGCCCGTGCCGCCGCCAAGCGCGCGCCACTGGCCGAAGGACAGCCGCGCGATTTCGGCCACGACCCAGGTGCCGATGGCGAAATAGGCGCCGTTCAGGCGAAAGACGAAGACCGCCACGGGGATCGACAGGATCGCGGCGGCAATGCCTCCGATCAGGATGGCGGTGAAGGGCGACATGTTGCCCAGGATGACGGCGGCGAACATGGCATAGGCGCCGATGCCGACAAAGGCCTGCTGGCCGACCGACACCAGCCCGGCAAAGCCCGCCAGCAGGTTCCAGTTCAGCGCCAGCACCGTCAGGCACAGCACCATGAACAGATCCTGCACCAGCGCGCGCGATCCCATCGCCGGGACCAGGGCCATCACGATGACCAGCGCGGTGAACAGCAGGGGAAGAAGGTGTTTGCGCATGGGATGCCCCTTAATCGTTGGCCCGCGGGAACAGCCCGCGCGGCCGCACCATCAGGACGGCGACAAAGGCGATATGCCCGGCCAGGATCTGCCATTCGGGGTTCACGGCGGCGCCAAGCGCCTGGGCCACGCCGATGACCAGCCCGCCGGCCAGCGTTCCCCATAGGCTGCCGAGCCCGCCGATGATCACCGCCTCGAAGGCATACAGCAGGCGCGCCGGACCGATGGAGGGATCGAAGTTCGACCGCGCGCCCAGGTAGAGCGCGGCAATCGTCGCCACGACCATCGCGATCCCGGTGGCCACGGCAAAGACGCTTTGGGGCCGGATGCCCATCAGCTGCGCCGTCACCGGATCGTCCGAGGTCGCCCGGAAGGCGCGCCCAAGTGCCGTCTGGTAGAACAGCCAGTTCAGCCCCAGGATCACGGCGATGGCCGATCCGAAGGTGATCAGGGGCATCACGCCCACGTTCAGCGGGCCAATTGCCAGCGATTGCGCCTCGATCGGACCGACGGGCAGCTTGCGGCTGTCGGCGGTGAAGCCCATCAGCAGCGCGTTCTGGATGACGACCGACAGGCCGAAGGTGACCAGCAGCGGCGGCAGGATGTCGTCGCCCAGCACCCGGTTCAGCAGGGCGGATTGCAGCCCCCAGCCCACGGCGAACATGATCGGCAAGGCCAGCAGGGCGGCGGCAAAGGGCGTGAGGCCGGTGGCGCCGGCGATCAGCAGGATCAGGTAGGCGGCCATCACGATCAGGTCGCCATGGGCCAGGTTGACCAGCCGCATGATCCCGAACACCAGGCTGAGCCCGGCGGCGAACAGCGCGTAAAGACCGCCCAGCAGAAGCCCCTGAACAAGTGTGTCGACCCAGATCATTGGTGCGAGACTCCGAAATAGGCGTCGTGGATCGCGTCGCGGGACAGGTCTGCGGGGCGGCCCGACAGGGTGATCCGGCCCTCCATCATGCAATGGACGGTGTCGGCGACCTTGAGCGCCTGGCCGATGTCCTGTTCGACGACGATCAGGGATGTGCCGCTGTCGCGGATGGCGGGGAAGGCGGCGTAGATCTCCTTGATCACCACGGGGGCCAGGCCCAGGCTGAGTTCGTCGCACAGAAGCACTGTCGGGTTCGACATCAGGGCGCGGCCGATGGCGACCATCTGCTGCTGTCCGCCCGACAGCGCCGTGCCGGGGTGGGCGCGGCGGTCCCGCAGGATGGGGAACAGGTCGAAGATGCGGCCCAGCGTCCAGGCGCCGTTGCCCTGGCGCGCATGGGCGCCGATGCGCAGGTTTTCCTCGACCGTCAGGCTGGGGAACAGGCGGCGGCCTTCGGGCACCATGGCGATGCCGGCGCGCAGGATGTCCGGCGCGGCCAGGGTGTCGATGCGGGTGCCGTCCAGCGTGATCCGGCCCGCGCTGACCCGGGCGATGCCGGTGATGGCGCGCATCAGGGTGGTCTTGCCCGCCCCGTTGGCGCCGATGATGACCAGCGTCTGACCGCGTTGCAGCGCCAGGTCGATGCCGAACAGCGCCTGGAAATCCCCGTAATGCGCCGTCAGGCCGGTGATCTGCAGCACCGGGGTCATGCCTCGATCCCCAGATAGATCTCTTGCACGTCGCGCGCGGCCATGACGTCTTCGGGCGTGCCGATCCGCAGCATCTGGCCGAAGTTCAGCACCATCAGCCGCGAGACGACCGAAGTCAGCGCGTGCAGGACATGTTCTATCCAGATGATCGCGGTGCCCTCGGCGTGGATGGCGCGGATCGTGGCGACCAGGTCGGTGCATTCCGCGTCGGTCAGGCCGCCGGCGATCTCGTCCAGCAGGATGACGCGGGGGCGGGTGGCCAGGGCGCGGGCCAGTTCCAGCCGCTTGCGGTTCAAAAGGGGCAGGGCGCCGGCCTTGCGGTCGGCGTAGTGCGCCAATCCTGTGCGGTCCAGCAGGTCCATGCAGGCGCCGGGCGCGTCCTGGGCCGACATGGCGCCGCCGAACCGGGCGGCGACCAGCAGGTTTTCGTAGACGGTCAGGTGATCGAACGGCTGGGGGATCTGGAAGGACCGCCCGATGCCGCTGGCACAGCGTTGCATCGCGGTTTCGCCGGTGATGTCGCGGCCGTCCAGCAGCACGCGGCCCGCATCCGGGGCCAGCACCCCGGTGATCAGGTTGAACAGCGTCGATTTCCCGGCTCCGTTGGGGCCGATGATGCCAAGCGCCTCTCCGGGGTCGAGCGCGAAGGTCACATCGTCGGTGACCTTCAGCGCGCCAAAGCTTTTCGACACGCCTTCAAAGGACAGTATCGCCATTCCCAGCCTTTCGGGTGTTCCTGTCCCGGGCGCGGTGCCGGGCTCCTCCTCGGGGGAATGCTAGATCTGCGGATGCCGGAACATGATCGGAAGGATCCGCAAAAATATCGCATTCTGTTATGTTCTCAGCGCCGCCTGGATCAGCGGAACACATCGGTCGGGTCGGCATCCGCCGGCATCAGGCTGGCTATTCCGTCGCGTTGGTCGTGCAGCCGGTGCCAGCGTCGGTCGAGGTAGATCAGCGGGTCCTGGTCGGGGGGATGATGCGGGCCGGCCGGGCCGCCGTGGCCTTCGACCAGTTCGGCCACCACGACCGTCGCGCCCGTTGCCGGAAGCGTCCCGGTGATGTGCGCGCGGAACCAGATGGCCACGTGGGTATAGCGCGGCTCGCCGGTGGGCAGGCGTTCCCAGGCCACGTCGGGCCCGAACCGGTCGGCGCCGGGTGTCGCGCACAGCTGAGCCAGCGCGCGATCCCCGTAGCGCAGGAAGTGGATGACCATGGATCCGGCCGCCAGCACCGCGGGCGTGGACCCGGACCGGGACGACAGCGAAAACGCCACGGTGGGCGGCGCGGCACTGACCGAGATCAGCGAGGACACCGTCATCGCGACGGGCCGGTCGCCCGGATCGGCGGTCACGATGGCGACGCCGGCGGGATGGTGACGGAACGCTTCGCGGAACGCCGTGGCAAGGTCGGTGGTCTGGGTCATGGGGCATCTCCGTCGGGGCCGGGGGCGGGTGTCCGCCCCCGGGCCGGTGCGTCAGGGCGTTTCGATCAGGTCGTAGAACTGCCAGGTGCGGTCGCTCCACTGGCCGCCAAGTTCGCGGCCCGCCGAGGTCACGATGGACGGCGCGATGGTGAAGTGGTTCGCGGCGACCATCATGTCGCGATAGGTGCGCTGGATGACGCCCGCGCGCAGGCCCGCGCCGCCGGCGGCGCGATAGGCAAAGTTGCAGACATCGACGCCAGCCTCGTGAATTTGCGCCTTGGCCAGGTGCACCAGGCTGATGTGGCGGGTTGTCATGTGCTGGCCGGCTTCTGCGGTGGCCTCGATCTCGCTCCAGATCTCCATGACAAAGGCGCGGGCGGCGCGATAGGCGGCTTCGGCCCGGCCGTAATCGTACCAGAACTTCTCGCTTTCCCCCAGCATGCCGGCGCGGCCGGTCTTGCCCCGGGCCAGTGTCGCGATCTCGTCCAGCATGCGGCGTCCGGCGCCCATGGCCCAGCCGGTGTGACCGACGGCGGCAAGGCCGACGATGCCCAGGCTGAACAATTCCTTCAGGCGCTGCGGCGGGGCGGTCAGGATCGGGAAGACCAGGTCGTCGGCGATGAACACATCCTCGGCCGAATAGTCGATCGACCCGGTGCCCTTCAGGCCCAGCACGTCCCAGTTGCCCAGCTGCGAATGTTCGGGGATCGGCGCGTGGGCGCACATGACGATCACGTTGCCGGCCTCGTCCTTGGCGGGCTTGCCGGTGCCGTCATCCACGAAACAGGCCGAATGCGACCAGGTGGCGTGGGAAAAGCCGGACCCATAGCTCCACTTGCCGGTCAGCGTGTAGCCGCCATCGACCTTCCTGAGCATGCCAAGCGGCGCGCCCTGGCCCGAGAAGCGGTTGTCGGTGCCCGGCGCGAACAGCCGGTCGACCGCGCTGTCGGGCAGGTAGGCCGCGGACATGCCGCCGATGCAGCAATGCACCATCGACACCCAGCCGGCGGAGCCCGACCACCAGGTGACCGCCTCGATCAGCTGCAGCAGCTCGGTCGGACGCATCTGCGCGCCGCCCAGTTCCTCGGTCGCCATCAGGTGGGAAAAGCGCAGGGGTTTCAGCAGCTCGAAGGTTTCGGGGGTCAGTTCGCCGGCGGCTTCGTCGGCGGGCGCGTTGGCTTCAAGCTGGGGGCCGATCCGGGCAATCCGGGCCAGCAGGTCCTTGTAGTCGACGCTTTTGCCCCAGTAGTCGTGACGCATTGGCTTGTTCATGTGATTGTCCTCCTCAGGGTGAATGATGGTCAGGCGGCGAGGAAGTCGCCGATGGTTTTCATGATTTCGGGGCGTTCCTGCAGGACCAGGTGGCCGGTGTCGGGGACGTCCAGGAATTGCGCGTCGGGCAGCGCGTCCAGCCACAGCGGCGCCTGCGATGCGGGCAGC
Organism: Marinibacterium anthonyi; assembly: GCA_003217735.2. Classification (GTDB taxonomy): domain Bacteria; phylum Pseudomonadota; class Alphaproteobacteria; order Rhodobacterales; family Rhodobacteraceae; genus Marinibacterium; species Marinibacterium anthonyi. Next base: position 2,329,742 of record CP031585.1, read on the forward strand.
AGGCGGTCCTTGTCGCCCCAGACCAGCAGCGTGGGATTGGTGATGCGGTTCAGCAGCCGGGTCATGTTGGGATGGCCCATGCCGAAGGGCGCGCAGATGCGCCCGACGGTTTCGCCTTCGCGGGCGCGGTCGGCGCCGAATTGTTCGGCAAAGGCCGGGTCGCTGCCATCGGGAAAGAACGGCAGCGCGACCGACACGTCATGGGTCATGTACGCGGGGAAATCCTGTGGCGCGATGGTGTCCAGCGCCGTCGCGGGATGGGCCGGGTCGTTCAGCCCGGCGGGCGCGATCAGCACCACCTTGTCGACTTTCTCGCGCGCGATGGCGGCCAGTTCGGCGGCCATCCAGCCGCCCATGGAAAAGCCCAGCAGGTGGGGTTTTTCGTCCAGGTTCAGCGCGTCCAGCAGGTTCAGGTAGTGGATCAGCATGTCGCTGATGCCCGACAGATGCGGTGCGTCGCCGGAAAAGCCCATGCCGGGGTGGCTGGGGCAAAGCACGCGGAAACGGTCGGCGAAGCCTTCGGCGAAATCGAACCCTTCCAGCGTGGCGGCCCCGTGCAGGCACAGCAGGGGCTTGCCGCTGCCGGTGGCCTTCACGGCGGTCTTCACCCCGCCGATGTCATAGTCGAGCATGTCCATGTCCAGGGGCATGTTGGTGTCTCCTCTTCAGGCAAGTTCGGGTTGAATCAGGACCTTGCACTGCGTCGTGCGGCGGCGCAGGCCTTCGAAGACCTGCGGCACCGGCGACAGGCCGATCCGGTCGGTGATGATCTGTTGCGGCGCGAATGGCCCGGCGGCCAGCGCATCCAGCGCCACGCCGAATTCGTTGCGCTGGTGGAAGAAGACCGAGAACAGCAGGTCGATTTCCTTGGACAGCGCGATGAACGGATCCCATTCGTCGCCGCCGATGCACAGGCCCACGCCGATGACCTTGCCCTGCAGGCGCACCGCCTCGGTGGCGGCCTGCAGAAGCCCGGGCCGGCCCACGCATTCAAAGACGATATCGGGGGGGCCGGCGCACAGGTCGGCCAGGTTTTCCGCCAGCCTTTCGCCCGACAGCGCGAAATCGGTGGCGCCAAGGGCCATGGCGCGGTCGCGTTGATGGGTGTGCAGGTCGGCCATCACGACACGGGCCGCCCCCATCCGCCGCGCCCAGAAGGCCACCAGCAGGCCGATCGGCCCGGCGCCGATGATCGCCACCCGGTCGCCGGGTTTCATCCCCGCGCGGACGATGCAATGCAGCGCGACGGACAAGGGCTCGGCCAGGGCGCCGTCTGTCGTGGGCACGTCGTCGGGCAGGATGCGGCACTGGCGTTCGGCGACGCTGACATATTCGGCGTATCCGCCGCCGATCAGGTCCATGTCCGGGCAGCGCGCCGGATCCCCGGCCAGGCAGGACGGGCAGGCGCCGCAGCCGCGCATCGGCACCACCGCCACCCGGTCGCCCGGTTTCAGGCCGGTGACCGCCGCGCCGATGGCCACCACCTCGCCCGCGATCTCGTGGCCCAGAACGTAGCCGGATCCGACGCCAAAGGGCGCGGGGTCCTCGGTGATATGCAGGTCGCTGCCGCAGATCCCGCAGGCGGCGGTTTTCAGCACGACCTCGTCGGGGGCGGGCGTGGGATCGGGTTGGTCGGCAATCCGCAGGGGGCTGCCCACGGCGTCGAAGATCGCGGCCTTCATGACTTTTCCTTTGGTGACTGGATCAGGTGGCGCCGGATCGGGAACCAGGGCGCGTCCCAGCGTTTCGATATCGCGCCCCAGATGCCGGTGCGGGCGTACAGCGCGACGATGACGGTCATCAGGCCCAACACGACAAAGTAGCTGGCGCCGTATTCCCCGAACCAGCGGTCGGCGAGGAAGTAGATGAGCGCGCCGATCAGCACGCCTTCGATGGAGGCGATGCCGCCGACCATGACGATGAAGATCGCCACGTTGGACCACATCGGGTCGAAGGCCGAGGGCGGGTTGATGCGCAGCTGCGCCATGGAATAGACGGCGCCGGCCAACCCGCACCCCACCGCCGCCGCCACGTAGATGGCAAAGCGCAGGCGGCGGACATCGATGCCCTGGCTGGCCGCCGCGACCGGGTTGTCGCGCATGGCGATCAGCGCCAGCCCGTAACGCGAGCGCAGGAACAGGTAGCTGCCGCCGATGGTCGTCAGGATCAGCACCGCGCACAACATCGACATGGCCACGTTGCGTTCGAACAGCGAATAGTTCTTCATCACGCTCAGCGACATGCCCGAGCCCGCGTTCAGCACCCCCATGTTGGACGCCGTCAGGCGGAACACCTCGGCCACGACCCAGGTGCCGATGGCGAAATAGGGGCCGTCCAGCCGGTGCAGCAGCAGGTAGCAGGGCACGGCCAGCGCGGCGGGCACCAGCAGCGACAGGAAGATCGCCAGGAACGGATTGATGCCAAAGGTCTGGGCCAGCACGAACAGCGCGTATCCCGCCGCCCCCATGAAGGCCTGCTGCCCGACGGACACCAGCCCGGCATAGCCCGCCAGCATGTTCCACATCTGCGCGACGGCGATGTAGCAGCACAGCTCCAGCACCATGCGGATCGTGCCGGTCTTGGCCCACCAGGGCATCGCGATCAGCGCGATGACGGCCACGGCAAAGATCAGCAGCGCGATCTGGCCCGACAGCGTCTGGCGGCGGACCTGGACGGAGGGAAGGGCGGGATCTGTGAGTATCGTCATGGATCAGCCCTTTCCGAACAGGCCCTGCGGCCGGGTGGCCAGTACGATGAGAAAGACCAGGTGACCGGCGAGGATGCCGAAGCCCGGGTCGATGCGGAAGCCGATGGCCTGGGTGATGCCCAGCACCATGGAGCCGATGAACGCCCCCCAGACCGACCCCATGCCGCCGATGATCACCGCCTCGAAGGCATAGATCAGCTGGGCGCCGCCATCGGCGGGGGCCACGGTGGATCGCAGCGACTGGAACACCGCCGCAAAGCCCAGGATGCCGACCGCGATGGCGGTGGCCGCGGCATAGACGGACCGCGGGTTGATGCCGGTCATCGCGGCGGCTTCGACATCGGCCGAGGCCGCGCGCAGCGCGCGTCCGAAGCGCGAGCGTTTCAGCACCAGGTCGACGCCCAGCGTCAGCCCCGTCGCGGCCACCAGAACGATGACCGGCAGAAGGCCGATGTAGATGCCGCCGATCTCGACCGAGCGGCTTTCGATGCCACCGCCGGGCAGCGACCGGCTGTTGGCCGACCAGATCTGCAGCATCAGGTTCTGCAGCGCCAGCGACAGCCCGAAAGTGGCGATCAGCGAGGGCAGGGGATCGTCGCCCACCACCTTGTTCAGCACCGCCTTCTGCAAGAGCCAGCCGATGGCCACCGCCAGCGGCACCAGCGCCACCATCACCGTGAAGGGACCAAGGCCAAAGGCCGTGGCCAGCGAGATGCCGATCAGCGACAGCAGGATCACAAGGTCCCCGTGGCTGACGTTCACGATCCGCATGACGCCGAACATCAGCGCCATACCCAGCGCATATTGCGCATACATTCCGCCCAGGAGAACGCCCTGGACCAGCGCGTCAAACCACTGCATGTCCCGCTCCGAAATAGGCTTCGCCGATCTGTTCCCGCGTGACCGCGTCCGACCGCCCGCTTAGCGTCACCCGGCCTTCGAGCATGCAATACAGGCGGTCCGAGGCGGACTGGGCGAGGCCCACATCCTGTTCCACCACGATCACCGCCGTGCCCTGGCCCCGGATCTCGGGCAGGGCGGCGTAGATTTCGCGGATGACCTTGGGGGCCAGGCCCAGGCTGATCTCGTCACACAGAAGGATGCGCGGCTGGCACAGCAGGGCGCGGCCGATCGACACCATCTGCTGTTGTCCGCCCGACAGGCTTTGCACCGGGGTGCGGGCCTTTTCCTGCAGGATCGGGAACAGCTGATAGAGCCGGTTCAGCGACCAGCCGCCGGTGCGGCCCAGGTGGTCGGCCCGGTCGATGGCGACGCGCAGGTTGTCTTCGACCGTCATGCCGCGAAACAGCCTGCGGCCCTCGGGCACGATGGCCACGCCCTTCTGGACCATCCGGTCGGTGGGGGTGCCGCCGACGGGCGTGCCGTCGATGCGCACCATGTCGGGATCGACGGGCAACAGGCCCATGATCGCGCGCAGGAAGGTGGATTTGCCGGCCCCGTTGGCCCCGATCAGCGCGACCGCCTCGCCTTCGCCGACGTCGGTGTCGATGCCGTAAAGCGCCTGGAAATCGCCGTAACGGGCCACCAGCCCATGGGTGGAAAGCAGTGCCGTCATGCCTCGATCCCCATGTAGACGCGTTTGACTTCGGGGTCGTTGATGACCTCTTGCGGGGGGCCTTCGGCGATCTTTTCGCCGAAGTTCAGCACCATCAGCCGATCGGCCACGGCCAGCAGCGCGTGCAGCACGTGTTCGATCCACACGATGGTCACGCCCCGGTCGCGGATGCGCCTGACCAGCGCGACCAGGTCCCTGGATTCCTCCTCGGTCAGACCGCCGGCGATTTCGTCCAGCAGCAAAAGCTTGGGGTCCGAGGCCAGCGCACGCGCCAGTTCAAGCCGCTTGCGGTCCAGCAGCGTCAGCGACCCGGCCTGGGTGTTCGCCTTGTCCGCCAGTTCGCAATCCTGCAGGATCCGGGCGCAGAAGGCATAGCTTTCCTGTTCCGACCGCCCGCCGCCGAAGGCCGCGGCGACCAGCAGGTTTTCGAACGTCGTCATGCCGGAATAGGGCAGCGGGATCTGGTAGGTCCGTCCGATGCCCATGTGGCAGCGCTTGAAGGGCGGTTCGCCCCTCAGCGTGATGTCCCCCAGGCGGATTTCTCCGCCCGAGGTTTTCAGGTCACCGCTGATCATGTTGAACAGCGTGGTCTTGCCTGCTCCGTTCGGGCCGAGAATGCCCAACACCTCGCCGCGATGCACATCGAAGCTGACCTCGTGCAGCACCCGGACCGCGCCAAAGCTTTTCGACACGTCGCGGGCGGCAAGAAGAATGTCCCGGGTCGTCCCGGCGCTTCCGTCTGGCATGGGTTACCAGGCGATCGGAACGATGTGCTGTTCCGGGGCGAACAGCTGGTTGACCGAGTTGTCGACGATCTTCAGGTCATAGGGCCATTTTTCGCCCGTCACCCACTGGCCGCCGAAAATCGGCATGGTGCAGATGTTCTTGTGCACGCCGCCGAACTTCACCGGTCCGCAGACCGTCATGATGTCGGTCGCGGCCATCGCATCGCGGTTGGCCTCGCGGTCCATGGGGTCCGAGGACCGCCGCAGGATGTCGATCGCCACTTCCAGCAGCGCATGGGAATAGCCCAGCGGCTGGGTCCACTGGCGGTTCTGGTCGGCTTCCCACTGATCGGCCAGCGCGCGGCTGTTCTGCCCGGTGATCGAGCTTTCAAAGGGGAAGGCCGGGGTCCACCAGACCTCGGACGACATGCCGTTGCCCAGGGGACCCATCGCCTCGACACCGCCGGGGAACAGCAGCGCCGCCGCCACCGTGACCGCCTTGGGTTTGTATCCCTTCTGGTTGCACTGGGTGACGAAGGTCTTCAGGTCGTCGGGGTAGGTGATGCCGCCGATGATGTCGCAGCCCGCGTCCTTGAAGGCCGCGATCTGGGCCGAGAAGTCGTTGGTGCGCGGCTGGAAATAGCCGGGGATGGTGACATCGTAGCCGGCGTCGCGGGTCGGGCGCGGCAGGCCGTAATCCTCGTTGCCCCAGGTGTCGCCGTCGATGTTCTGCGGGAACAGCATCCCCACCTTCCTGTTGGTCTCCAGCCCGTCCCAGAGCCCGACGAAGGTGTTCAGCGCCTCGTCCAGCCCCCAGAAGAAATGGTAGGTCCAGTCGTATTCGCCGCCCCCCCGAGGCATGATCACCGCCTGCCAGGGCGCCCCGGACGAGATGCACGGCGCCTCGTACAGTTCGGCCTGTTCCATCACCGGCAGGATCGTGTCGGTGGTCGAGGCGGGCACCACCAGGTGGACCTCGTCGTTCAGGATCAGGTCGCCGGCCAGTTCCGCCGCCTTGTTGGGGTTCGACTGGCTGTCGCGTTCCAGGATCTCGAGGTCGTAGACATCGCCATTGGCCGAGGTCAGCGTGCCGCCAAGGGCCTCGCGGATCTTCTGCACCGTGTAGCCGTCGGTTTCGCCGAACAGGCCCAGCGGGCCGGTGGCGGGGGTGATGTAGGCCATCTTGACCGTGCCGGCCGTCTTGGCCCGCAGGTAGGTCGGCGCGCCAAGCGCCGAGGCGGCCACCCCGGCCCCGACACCGCGCAAAACCGACCGGCGGCTGATGCCGGCCCTGAGCAGCTTGTTGTAATGGGTCACTTGCAGTTCCTCCCTTGCAGTGAACGCCCGCCCCCGTTTCCTCCTTCGGGGGTCGGGCGGATCGATTCAGGTCATCCGGTTCAGGGCGCCCCCGTCGATGACGATCAGCGAACCGGTGAAATAGGCGCCCGCCGGCGAGGCCAGCAGCAGGGCCAGGCCCTTGATGTCCTCGACATCGCCGATCCGTCCGATCAGCGACTGGGCTTCGAACGCGGCGCGGTCGGCCTTGTTGCGCAAACGGCCCCCGGCGATATTGGTGATGAAGGGGCCCGGCAGGATGGCGTTGACGCGGATGCCGTAGGCGCCCAGCTCCATCGCCATGTGGCGCACGAAATGGTTCACCGCGGCCTTGGCCGGCATGTAGGACGTGCCCACGATGCTTTCGTTGATCAGCCCCGCGATGGACGAGGTCACGATGATCTCGCCGCCCTTGCCGGGTTTCATGTGGCGCACCGCGTTCTTCACGGTGGTGTAGACCGAGGTCAGGTTGATCTCGATGCCGCGGTCCCATTGGTCGTCGGGGATGTTTTCGATCGCGCCGTCCGGGAACCGTTCGCCTTCCACGGTCATGAAGCCGGGGCCCGGGTCGATGCCGGCATTGGCGAAAACGGTGTCGATGCCCCCGTGCCGGTCCGCCACCGCGTCGAAGGCTGCAGCCATCGCCGGGCGGTCGCCCACGTCGACGGTCTGGCCCCAGCTGTCCCCGCCGATCTCGGCGACGGTCTTTGCCAATCCGTCCGGGTCGATGTCAAAGATGCACACTTTCGCGCCCTGTTCCGCCATGATCTCGGCATAGGCGCGGCCGATGCCGCTGGCGCCGCCGGTGACGATCACGGATTTTCCGCGCACGTCGAACATCGTTTCAAGTCTTGCCATGGGTCCTCCTCCCGCAGTCGATCCGCAAGCGTGACCCATCGCTCCGGCGCAGCCGGATACGGCCCCGGAAAACCGGGTTGATGGATCTCTCTCTCACGGAAGGCCGTCGCGTCCTCCAAGCCGCGAAAACCGTTAACGCCATATCGAGGCCTGCGCGGTTTTTAGTCAAATTCAGAATGCGGGAAGTAATATAACAGTCCGGTATATAGTTAAGTTATTGATAAATATGTGTTTAATTTTTGATTTATGAAAGGACGGCAAATCGACTTGCCAGCGACCTGTTCAAATCATCAAATGGCATGATGATTTGAACAGGTGTTGGGAGGCATCCGTGACATCACCAGGCACACGGATCCGGGGCCCGGTCGAGTCCGCGGCCCTGATGGACCGCGGCGGTCGTCCGACCCTGCGCGAGATGCTCGCCGATCTGGAATTCGACCCGGGCAGGGGGACCCTGCGGCTGAACGGCGAACGGGTGGTCCTGCATCATTCCGAGGCCGACCGCATCCTGCGCCGCGAGCTGATCGAACGCCTGGGAGAGGCCGAGGCGCGCATTTTCCTTATCCGCCGGGGGTTCCGCATGGGCCAGCACGACGCGGCCTTCATCGCGGCCTCGTGGCCGACGCTGGATCGGGGCGACGCCTTTACCGCGGGAACGCGGCTGCACATGCTTAGCGGGATCGTGCGGGTCGAAACGGTGTTCAACGATTTCGACTTTGCGCGCGGACGGTTTTCGGCCGACTTCCTGTGGCACAATTCGATCGAGGCGGAACAGCGCAACGACAAGACCCGCCTGTCGCAGACGCCGGTCTGCTGGCAGCAGCTGGGCTATGCGTCGGGGTATGCCAGCCACTTCTTCGGATCGCTGGTGGTCTACAAGGAAACCCAATGCGCGGCCCAGGGCCATCCCGCCTGCCGCGTTGTCGGGCGGTTGGCCGATGGATGGGGCGAGGAAGACCCCGACGTCGTCCTGTTCCGCACCCGGATCCAGCCGGCCGTCGCCGCGGTCCCTTCGGGGCCCGAGCCGCATATCCGCACGCCGCTTCCGGTGCGCGACCCCGACGCCGTGCTGCTGGGGCCGGTGCTGCCTGCGTTGGAACGGGCCGCGCGGTTGCCGCTGCCCTGCCTGATCGCGGGGACCGGCCGTGGTGGTCCGGCGGCGGCGGCGCGCCACCTGCTGGCGATGTACGGGATCGGGCCCGAGACCGGCGCGCGGCTGACGGCGATGTCTGGGCGGCGGCCAGACCTTGTGGCGCTGGCGACCGCCCTGGCGCCCACGCGCCGGGCGCGGCGGCGCGATGCGGTGCCGGTGGTCCTGATCGAAGAGGTGGATGCGTTGTCCGCCCCCGACCAGGGCGAGTTGGCGCGGCTTTTGTCGGACCCCGAGGCGCGGGCGCGGGCGCGGGTCGTTGCAACGTCGGCGCGGCCCTTGTCGGCCCTTGCGGCGGGCGGGCTTGAGCCGGACCTCTGGCTGCGCCTGGCGCCGCTGTCGGTGGAAATGCCGGCGCTGGAAAGCCGCCCGGCGGCGCTGCCCGCGATCGCGGTTGGCCGTCTGCCCTACCTGGCGGACGACCTGGGTCTTGCCGTGCCCGACATCGAGGACGGGGCGTTCGACGGGGTGGCGCAGGATCCTCCGTCAGGGGGGCTGGACGGGCTGGACGCCCTGCTGACGGCGGTTCTGATCGAAACCTCGGACGGCAGCATCGTGACCGCCGACCTGGTAAGCCGCGAAGCGCGCAGGATCTCGCCCGCGCGTCATGTGGGGGATGCGTTCGGTGTCTGGCTGGAAGCGCAATTCGCCGCCGGGGGCCTGTCGCTTGACGCGCTCGAAGCGCGGGTGCGGGAGGCGGCGCTGGCGCGCTGCGGCGGCAACATGGCGGCGGCGGCGCGTCTTCTGGGGATCAGCCGGGCCCAGCTGGCCTATCGGCAGAAATCGGAAACCTGACGGCGGGACGGGGAGAAAAATCGCCCCGCCGTCAGGGGACGGCCTAGCCCAGCGCTTCCATCGTCCCGCCGGTCGGGATGTCAGGTGCCGCGCCGTTCTCCACGACCACCAGGTCATAGCCGCCGTCTTCGCGGATCCGCCATTGGCCGCCCGTCAGCTGGGTCTTGCAGACGTTGTGGGCGGCGAAGTCCGGCACGCCCTTGCCGTTCCAGGCGACGGTGCCGACCACCGTGTCCAGGTCGGTCGCGGCCACGGCCTCGGCCACCGCGTCGCCATCCGTTGGGTCGTCGACCCGGCCCATGACATCGGCGGCCACCTCGAACAGGGAATGCACGAAGCCGATCGGCTGGGTCCAGGGCCGGCCGGACGCGGCGGTGAAGCCTTCGGCCAGCTCGGCCGAACTTTGCCCGGTGAGGCTGGAGGCGAAGGGATGCGACGGCGTCCACCAGACTTCGGAGGACAGGTTGTGCCCGGCCTCGCCCAGGGTTTCCACCGATTGCGGGAACAGCAGCGCCTTGGCGACGGTCACCGCCTTGGGGTGCACGCCCTGCTGGCGCATCTGGTTCCAGAAGGTGGTGAAGTCCGGCGGGATCAACACGCCGGTGATGATATCGGCATTGGCCGCCTTGAAGGCGTTGATCTGGGCGGTGAAATCGTCCGACAGGTTCTGGAAGCTGCCGGGATTGGTCAGCTCGAACCCGGCCTCGGTCAGGCCGGGCCGCAGGCCGGTGACGTCATCGCCCCAGGCATTGCCGTCCGCGTCGTTGGGAAACAGCCCGCCCACCGACCGGTTGGTGTCCAGCTGGTTCCACATGGCGGTAAAGACGGTGATGACGTCCTCCATCCCCCAGAAATAATGGAACGCATAATCGAACCCGCGCCAGGAGGCCGGATCGCGCGGGTTGCCCTGCTGGCCGATGAACCACGGCTGCCAGGGGGCCACGGTGGAAACGCAGGGGATGCCTTCGCTTTCGCAGACGCCGGCGACCGGGTTGGTGGTTTCGGGCGTCGAGGCGACCAGCATCAGGTTGACCTCGTCTTGAAGGATCAGGTCCTTGGCCACCTCGGCGGCGCGGTTCGGGTTGGACTGGCTGTCCTTGACGATGACCTCGAATTCGCCCCCCGTGCGGTCCATGAAGGCGGCGATGTTGTAGGCGTCGCTTTCGGCGAACCCGGCCAGCGGGCCGGTCTGGGGCGAGACATAGCCAAGCTTGATCTTTTCGCCGCGTGCCAGCGCCGGCATGGCCAGCCCGGATGCGCCCAGCGTCAGGCCGGTGGCGGCGGTCGTGTGCAGGAACCTGCGTCTGTTGATCATGGTATCCTCCCTGTGTGTCGGTTCGGGTCCGGCCCGGCTGCTGCGGCGGGGCCGGATCGGGAAATGGCGGCCCTATCGCGGGGCCGCCATCGCGGGTGTCTTGCCATGGGCCAGGTCGGCCAGCACGGTTTGCATCATGGCGATCTCGGCATCCGAAACCTCGTGCCCACGTCCGGGAAACAGGTCCGTGCGCAGCCGGGCTTTCTGCCGGCCCAGGTCCAGCGCCGCCTCGGCGAAGGCCTGCACCGGGATCCACGGGTCGTTGTCGGAGCCGGTCAGGTAGACGGGCAGCCCATCGGGCAAGGACAGTGGCCGGTCGTCGGACGGCGCCCCGACCCGGCAGCCGGTGAAGGCCACCAGCGCCCCCGGCGCGGACCGGCCGGAACAGGCGTATTCCAGCGACAGGCATGCGCCCTGGGAAAACCCCGCCAGCATCAGCGGCAGGCCCGGACAGGCCCGGCGCGCCGCAGCGACATCGCCTTCCAGCTGGTCCAGGGCGGCCCCGAGGGCGCCGCGCGTGTCATCGGTCAGCGGATCCACGGCCTTGGCCGCGTACCATGATCCGTCGGCCGCACGCGGCAGCACAAAGGTCACATCCGGCGCGTCGAGCCGCGCCAGGATGTGGGACTGCATCTCCTCCGGCGACTGGCCCCGGCCATGGACCAGGACACAGACTGCCTTTGGATCGTCCGCGCGCAGGTGCAGCGCGTGGGTGGACATCAGGCGAACTCGGCCGCTTCCAGACCTTCGCGCAGCTCGCCTTCGCGGTCCTTGAACCAGGGCGGGAACACCAGCGTCTTGCCGATCTCGCCCGGGGCCTCGTCCTTGGCCCAGCCTTCCGGCGTGGTCCAGGCCAGTTCGAACAGCGCACCGCCCGGCGAGCGGACGTAACAGGACTTGAAGTAGTTGCGGTCCTTCTGTTCCGAGATGTCGGTGAACCCCAGCCCTTCGATATGGGCGCGCAGGGCAAGTTGACTGTCTTCGTCGCCGGTGTTCAGCGCGACGTGGTGGATGGTGCCGCCCGACAAGGTCCATGTGCCCTGGGGCGAGACCTTGTCGTCGATCACCTCGACCCGCTGGATCACGCCATTGGCATCCGGCACGCGGTAGACGGTGCCTTCGTCGCTGTCGGCTTCCTTGGTCAGGGGCAGGGCGATTGTCATGAAATCGTCCATCGCGGTGCGGTCGAAACAGGCGACCAGGGCGCCGTAGATCCCCTTGATCCCGTGGTCCTTGCCGATGCCCTGGGCGTCGTTGGTGATGGGCTCGCGCGGGTCGCTGTCGCTTTCGACCAGCTCGTGGGCGATGCCGCAGGGGTGTTCAAAGGCCACGCGATCGGCACCGAAGCGGGTGATCTTGTCGGCCTTCAGGCCCCGGCCGTTCAGCCGGTCGACCCAGAAATCCGCCGCGCCCATGGGGATCGACTGCATGATGGTGCGCGACTGGTTGGTGCCGCGCCGGCCGTAGATGCCGGGCTTGCGGAACGGAAAGGTGGTGATGATGGTCGAGGCATCGCCGTTGGGCGATCCGTAATACAGGTGGTAGACCGGGATCACGCCGTCGAACAGCACGGTGCGTTTGACCGAGTGAAGGCCAAGGTCCTTGGTGTAGAAATCGAAATCCTCCTGCGCGCCGTCCGTGGACATGGTCAGGTGGTGGTAGCCGCTGATCTTGCTCATATGTCTCCTCCGTTTGATATCATCGGTGCTGCCGCAAGGGGCAAAGCACCAGGTCAAGGTCGAGCCCGCGCATCCGGACGTCGGTGTCCGTTGTCCCGTCCGGGGGGATGTGGCGGAAATCGGCCATCAATTCGGGTCTGACCCCGAAGATCGCATCCCGACCGATGGCGGGATCCGCCCGGTCGAAGATATGGGTGGTCAGCGTCTCGAAGCCTGCGGCCGAGACGCGGAAATGGATGTGGGCCGGGCGGTCCAGGCACAGACCCAGATCGCCCATCAGCCGCCCGACCGGCCCGTCCGAGGGCAACGCATAGCCCCCCGGCATCACCGAGCGGAACGCGAACCGGCCCTGCGCATCGGTGCGAAACGTGCCGCGCAGGTTGTGTTCGGGCTGGTGGTCGGGCTCCTGGTTTTCGTAAGCCCCGCGGCTGTTGGCCTGCCAGACCTCGACCATGGCATCGCCAACCGGGGCGCCGTCCAGGTCCAGAACGTGGCCCGCGACCTGCAGCGGCTGGCCCTTGCCATCGCGCGAGATGGTGGCCCCGTTGGGCAGTTTGGGCGCATCGGCGCGGTAGAATGGCCCGGTCACGGTGTTCGGTGTGGCCCCGGCGGGGCGGGGCCGGGTCACGGCCTCGATCCGGGCGGACAGGCCCAGGGCATCGGCCAGCAGAACCCATTCCTGGCGGCGAGGATCGGCGTGATGGCCGACCTCGGTCAGAAATGCCAGCACGGCGCGGAATTCGGCGGAGGTCAGCTGGATGTCTTCCATCAGCTGCTGCAGCGTGGCCACCAGCGTGCCGATCGTTTCGGTCAGCCGGGTCGCCGGGACGGTGGCCAGCCGGTCGGGCAGGTCCCGTGCAATGACCGGCAGGTCCGGTGCCTGCGCCCCGTCATCCGGTTTTGCCGATCTGTCCCTGGCGTCGTACATTCCCCCCGGGACCTCCCAATCCCGTCCCAAGGGATAGCCCGGCAACCCACCATTTTGGTTGAGATGTTCGCCCAGCAGTATAACACAATGATATGAAGCTGAATGAACGCCACCTGATGCAGCTGGCTGCCGTGCTTGATGCCGGCGGCGTGTCGGAAGGGGCCGCGATGCTGGGTCTGACCCAGCCCGCGGTCAGCCGGTCGCTGTCGATGCTCGAGGCGCGCGTGGGCGAGCCGCTTTTCATCAAGGGCCGGCGTCCGCTGCGCCCGACCCCCCTGGGCGCGCAGCTGGCCGTTCAGGGCCGCGAGATCATCGCCGCCTCGCGCCGGGCGTCGGAGGCGGTGCAGGGCTTTTCCCGGGGCACGCGCGGGCTGGTGCGCGTGGGGGGCGTGCCGTTCTTCATGGACGCGATGATCAGCCGGATGATCGGTGAATTCCAGCGGCTGGAGCCCGAAGTCACGGTCGAGCAATCCTACATGAACCTGCCCGAGATCGCCGCCGCGCTGGAGGCCGGCCGGATCGACCTGGGCATCGTGCCCATCGGGGAACCGGATCTGGGCGCGGCCTTTGAATTCCTGGAAATCCTGCCGGGCCGCAACATCGTCGCCTGCCGGACCGGGCATCCGCTGCTGCGCAAGCGCCCGCTGGAAGCGCAGGATCTGACGCGGTATCCATGGGTCGGTCCCTTGCCGGGCTCGCCGCTGATGTCGGATCTGCAGATGATCCTGATGTCGATCGGCATGACCGACCTGCACATCCGCTATTCCGGCGGATCCCTGATGAGCGTGGTCAACGTGCTGGTCGAAACCGATGCGCTTGCGGTGCTGCCGTTTTCCGTCGTCTTCGCGCAGCGGGGCGAAAACCGGATCACGGTGCTGCCCTACAACATCCCCCAGCCGAACCGGTCGCTGGGGATCCTGTTGCACCGCACGTCGGCCCGCGCTCCGGTGGTTGACCGGTTCTCGGGCCATATCACCACCGCGTTCGAAAACCTGAAACACATCATCCGGCGTCACGAACGCGCCGTGGTGTGGGGCAATTCCGTCAGTGCCGACGATGGGGCATAACGGCGATCGCAATCGGTTGCGGGTGACGAACACCTGATTGCACAGGGCCTGTTTGCATGGGGCCTGATTGCATAGGGCCCGGATCACGCGCCGGGCAGATAATCTGCCCGTGGCCTGCTTTCGCGCTGCTTGGCGCGCAGGAAATCCACGAAGGCACGCAGCGGCGCCGGGGGACGGCGGCCATGATAATACAGGTAGGGCCCTTCGAAGTCCGGCCACCAATCCCGCAGCACCGGGACCAGGGCGCCGCTTTGGAAATGCGGCTCAAGCCAGTTGCGAAAGGCCATGCACAGCCCCATCCCCGAAATCGTGTGCCCGATCATGGCGGCGGACCCGTTGGTTCCGATAATCAGCCGCGCCCGGACATCCAGCGTGAAAGTCTCGCCGTCCCGCTCGAACTCCCACGGGATCAGCGCGCCGCTGGAGAACCGACCGCGCAGGCAATCGTGGTGCAGCAGGTCGCGGGGATGGCCCGGCCTTCCCGCGCGGTCGAGATAGGCGGGGGCGGCGGCAAGGGCGGCCTGTTGCCGCCGGGGCCCCAGCGGAATGGCGATCGTGTCCTGCGCGAGGGCCTCGCCATAGCGAATGCCGGCATCGCAATTCGCCGCGACCGCGTCGACCATGCGGTCATCCACCATGATCTCGACCTCCACGCCGGGGTTCTCGGCCATGAACTCTTCGATCAGGGGGGGCAGGATATCCACCATGACCGCCCCCGGCACGTTCAGCGCAAGCCGGCCCTGCAGGACCCCGCTGCGACTGCGCACCGCGTCCAGCGCATCGGCCGCCTCTGTCAGCAGCGGCGCGATGCGTTCGGCAAGCGCGCGGCCGGCTTCGGTGGGTGTCACGCTTCGGGTGCTGCGGGTCAGCAGGCGCGTATCAAGCCGGGTCTCGAGGCGGGCGATGGTTTCGCTGACCGTGGCCGGAGACAGGCCAAGCGTCCGTGCGGCGCTGCGAAAGCCGTTCGCCCGCACGACGGCGATGAAGACGCCAAGATCATCAAGGTTGTTCGTCATTCCGATCACTCTATTCGGTTTGACGTGCATTTTCAAACAGTGCACGCGGCGCCATGTCTTTGCCATCGAAGAAGGAGACATTCCATGACCAATTCCGCAAACGCCGCCGGCCGCTTTACCTTCCCCGGAACCGACCTGAGTGTGAACCGGATGGGCTACGGCGCCATGCAATTGGCCGGCCCGCACGTGATGGGACCGCCGAAGGACCCTGACGAGGCGGTTGCCGTGCTGCGCGAAGCCGTGTCGCTTGGCATCGACCATATCGACACCAGCGATTTCTACGGTCCCCACATCACCAACCAGATCATCCGCGAGGCGCTGCATCCTTACCCGGATGACCTGGTCCTGGTCACCAAGATCGGCGCATGGCGCGATGACGCCGGGGCGTGGAACCTGCAGCGCGACGCGGCCTTCCTGCGCCAGTCGGTCGAAGACAACCTTGCCCGCCTGGGCCTTGAGCGGATGGACATCGTCAACCTGCGCATGGGCGGCCCCGAGGATGACATCGCCACACCGATGCGCACGATGCGCGCGCTTCAGGACGACGGGCTGATCGGCCACATCGGCGTCAGCACCGTCAGCGCCCGACAAGTCCGGGTCGCCCGCGACATCGCGCCGGTCGTCTGCGTGCAGAACCACTACAACCTGGCGCACCGCGAAGACGACGCGCTGATCGATGCGCTGGCAGAGGATGGGATCGCCTATGTTCCCTATTTCCCGCTGGGCGGCTTCAGCCCGTTGCAATCGGCGACACTTGACGCCGTTGCGGCGGACATGGGAACGCGCCCGCAGAAAGTGGCCCTGGCCTGGCTTCTGGCCCGCTCTCCCAACATGCTGGTCATCCCCGGCACGTCCCGCAGAACGCACCTGCGCGAGAACATCGAAGCTGCGGCCCTGACCTTCAGCGCGGAGCAGAAAGCGCGGCTCGACGCGCTCTGACGGCGCAACTGGGCGAGCGGTCTGCGTCACCGCGTCTTCGGTAGCGGGGCGTCGAACATGTCGGGTTCGCATCGAACCCCAAAGAGACGTCTGGACCGCTCGTCATCCAAGTCCCGCAAGCCCGGCAGCGGCGTGTCGCGCGTGATCCCGGTTCGGACACGGTGCATCATGCGTCTTGTGTCGGACAATTCGCGTGAGCCGTTTGGCAACCGCCTGGAACGGACAGCCGCCCGGCGTGGTGACTTGCCGCCAAACAGACACCGACCAGCACGGGCAGAAAGCAGCTTCAATCGCCCCGGAAACTGTCCATGACATAAAGGGTGGCTCAGTCCAGGGTCAGCCGCAAAAGCCGGTCGGGCGAGGGGCCTTCTCCACGCGGGGAGCGGTTCGTCGTGATGACCCAGAGATCCCCGCCCATGGCTTCGACATCGCGGTAACGCTCGCCGGTCGACAGGACGGGCTTCAGGGTGCGCGCGGCCTCGTCCACGACGAACAGGCCCTGCGCGCCCAGGGCGGCAATCAGCAGTTCCGGCCCCGCGAAGGTCGCGCCGGAAGGTGCCCACGTCCTGCCCCCGGACTGTATCCATGGGGCGGTCATGCCTGCGCTTTGTTCGTCGCCCTGATCGACCGGCCAGCCATAGTTGCGGCCCGGCGTGATCCGGTTGATCTCGTCATGGGCCGATTGGCCGTGTTCGACCGCGTAAAGGTCGCCCTCCGGGTTCCATGCGAGGCCCTGGGGATTTCGATGCCCAAGTGACCAGACGGGCGAACCGGGGCGTGGGTTGTCGGCAGGAATCGTGCCGTCCGGTGCGATCCTGAGGATCTTGCCGGCAAGACTGCGGGGGTCCTGCGGCCGCTGGCGGTCTTCGGTCCAGCCCGTCGTGATGTAAAGCATCCCGTCAGGGCCAATCGCGATGCGACCGCCGTTATACAGGCGATGTCCGGGGATCCGGTCGATCAGGACGCGGGTTTCACGCCAGCTTTCCCCGTCGAGCCGCGCCGCGATCACCCGGTTGGACGACCCGTTCGTTTCTTCGACGCTGTGATAGAAATAGCCGGTTCTGTCATCTGCGAAGTTCAAAGACAACGCCATGCCCAGCAGCCCGCGGCCGCCTTCGCGATAGATCGGGCGGGTCGTCGCAAGCGGCATGCGTGTCAGTCGGGTGTCGTTCACGCGCACAATGTCACCGCCCGCTTCGGTGATGTACAGAACCTCGCCATCCCGCGTGATATCCCACGGGTAATCAAGATCGCTCGACACGACCTCGACCGACCAATCCCGAGGCTCGGACGCCAGGATCGGACGACTTTCCTGGGCGCTGGCCTGTCCTGCGATGGCGATAAGGCAGGAAAGGCGGATGGCGGATCTGTGCAGTGTTCTTGGTCTCGTCGGCATGGCGGCATGTCCTTGGGTGGGGCGTGCCATGAAGGCTATGCATCCCGGGACCTTCGAATAATGTGCAATATCCCGAAAACGTTTCTGAGCACGGGTCATCAATCCCGGGCCCGGACCCGGTCTGACGCCGCAGGCCAATCATGGGGTCGCGTCATCCCGGCTTTCGAAGGCGCGGCACTTGGCAGGGCGTTGCACACCGCCGTCCCTGTCGGGCGGAAACACAAGAAGATCGCAGGTCAGGAACAGGCCGGCCGATGCCTAGCCGCGATAACGAAGCGCCTCGATCAGCAGCTTGAAGGCCGCAGAGGCATGCCGTCGGCTTGGATAGAACAGGTGCAGCCCGTCAAAGGGCTGTGACCAGTCTTCAAGAACCGGTTCAAGACGACCGGAGGCCAGGTGGTCGGCCACATGGAAATCCGGCATGAAAGAGACACCGATGCCATCCAGCGTCGCCGCGATCATCGGGCCGATGGCGTTGAACACCAGCTGCCCGGGCGTGTGCACACGCAGGTCCCGTCCGTCTTTCGCGAATTCCCAGGCATAAAGACCCCCGTGCGAGGGAAGCCGCACGTTTATGCAATTATGTTCCATCAGGTCTTGCGGGGTCGTGGGCCGGCCATGGGTTTCCCAATAGGCCGGCGTCGCCACGCAAATCAGCCGGACATCGGGGCCGATCCTTTGCGCGATCATCCCTTCCGAGACGCGCTCGCCATAGCGCACGCCGGCGTCGAACTGTTCCGAGGCGATGTCCGTCAGGTTGTAGTCCACGATGATTTCCAGCTTCACGTCCGGATATTCCCGGATCACCGGCATCAGCTTGGGCCAGAGCAGGCCTTCGACGGCGAAATCCGGAGCGGTCAGGCGGATCGTTCCCGCCGGTGTGTCCCGCAGTTCGGCCAGCCCGCGCAGCTCGGCCTCGATCTGTTCAAGGTTCGGCACAAGGGTCCTGAGCAATCTTTCGCCCGCCGGCGTGGTGGACACGCTGCGGGTCGTGCGGGTCAGCAGCCGCATCCCCAGCTTTTCCTCCAGCGCCCGGATCGTGTGGCTGAGCGCGGATTGCGACACGCCGAGCTGCCCCGCCGCCCGCGTAAAGCTGCGTTCGCGCGCGACAGCCGCAAAGGCGATCAGGTCGGTGATGTTTTCCCGAAGCATTGTTCTGATCAACTCACGAATGGAACAGGCGAAGGAGGAGCATGGCCGTTATATACGGGTGTTTTGCCAATCGGACTAGTGACTCAGGCTCATGACAGACTTCGTGTCGCCGATATTGTTCGCGGCGCGTCTACGGTTACCTGCTTGGCCACGACACCGACGCTTTTCGCGTCGTGACCGAGAGGGACGAAACACATGGTCATCCAGCCAAGCGGCTCTGCATCTTCGAATGCAGCCAACAGCGATTGTTTCACCGCGACCCTCCGGGTCACCCGCCTGATCGTCACCTTCGGCCATGGCCGGGTTCAGCGACAGGCTGGTCCGGTGCAGGAGGTTTGCCAGGGCGATGCCGACCGGTTTTCAGCCGGGTGGCGGACGGGACGAAGCACGTCTGCGACGACGCCTATCTCGGCTGATCCGGCACCGGCGTGCGCTGCCCGCGCGACCGACCCTGTGCGGCCTTGCCCGGTCGATCGCGGTGACCGAGACGGTCGTGTTCAACATCCGGCGCGGCGAAGACCGCCGCATCGCCCCTGCGCCGCTGCCGTCCGTGGGAGGAGGGGCAGCGGCAGGGGACCATTCCAACCAAGAGGATCATCATGACCACCTCCTCCACTCTCGAAGACGGGCCGGCGGCCGGCCGCGGCGCGGTTCTGTCCATGTCGCTTTGTGTGGCGATGCTGATTGCATCGGAATTCATGCCGGTCAGCCTGCTGACGCCGATTGCCGACAGCCTGAACGCAAGCGACGGCCAGACCGGGCAGGCGGTGTCGATCAGCGGCTTCTTCGCCGTTGCGGCAAGCCTGCTGGTGTCGACGGCCGCGGGTCGCCTGAATCGCAAATCCGTGCTTCTGGCGATGACGGCGCTGATGCTTCTGTCGCTGGTGATGATCGCGGCGGCCCCGAACTTCATCGTGCTGATGATCGCGCGGGCCTTGCTGGGCATTGCCATCGGCGGTTTCTGGTCGCTGTCCACGGCTGTCATCATGCGGCTGGTGCCTGCGGACCGCGTGTCCGGCGCACTGGCGCTGATGTTCGCGGGCCAGGCCACGGCCGCAGCCTTTGCCGCGCCCGTCGGCAGCTACCTGGGCGAAGTGATCGGCTGGCGCGGCGTCTTCTGGGTGCTGGTGCCGATCGTCGCGCTGGACCTGTCGTGGCAGGCCGTCGCCTTGCCGTCGCTGCCCGCCCAGGAAAGCCAGAGCTTGCGTTCCATGTGGCGGGTCCTGCGGCGCCCCTACATCACCCGTGCGCTGATCGCGGTGCTGTTCACCTTCTCCGGCGCTTTCGCGATGTTCACCTATCTGCGTCCCTTCCTTGAAACGGTTTCGGGGGTCGGTGTGCAGATGCTGTCGGTGATGCTTCTTGTGCTGGGCTGTGCCGGATTCATCGGCACCTTCCTGGGCGGGCGGCTGACCAACGGGCATCTCATGGCGCTGCTGCGGTATCTTCCGCTGGCGATGGCGGCGGCGACGCTGGCGCTTCTGGGCCTGGGCCATGTGCTGAGCCTTGTCGCGATCCTGCTGGCGGTCTGGGGCGCCATCAACACGGCCTTGCCGATCAGCTGGATGGGCTGGGTCACGCAGGAGGTGGGCGACGCCCCTGAAGCGGCGGGCGGGCTGATGGTCGGTGCGATCCAGCTTGCGATCCTGCTGGGGGCGACGATCGGCGGGGCGTTGCTGGACCATGTGGGGATCTCGGCCACGTTCACCTGCAGTGCCATTTTGCTCGTGGTCGCCGGGGTGATCGTCGGCTCGGGCCATGCCCTGCGCGCAGGCGCCTGAAAGCCCCACGAAATCTTCGTCCTGCGGAACGGGGGGCGCTCTGCAGGACGATCCGTCACGGGGACCGGTCGCCAGGACCGCGCCAAGCAGACAGTCCCAGGCCCGAAATTCCGGCAACGCCCCTGATCGCCGCGGCAATCCCCAACAGCCGCGCTCCCTTGCGCCCGATGCAATCGCTCACGAAATCGAGCAGAAGGCGGGACGCGATGCCGGAACCGTCAGGACCCAAAGGTCGGCCCGGGGGGCTTGGGCGGTTGAAGCCCGACCGGGGGATGTCACGTCCACCTGCCCAGTCATCGGCCCGAATAGACCAGGATATCATCGGGATAGCGCGCGCCGGTCACGGTGAACCCGGCCGAGAGGCTGTCGATCTCGTCGACCTCCGCCCGACTCAGGTGGACATCGGCCGCGCCGAGGTTCTCTTGCAAGCGCTCGACCGAACGGGTTCCGAACAGGGGCACGATAAAGGGCCGTTTGGCCAGCAGCCAGGCAAGCGCGATCTGCGCCGGGGTGGCGCCGATGCCCGCGCCGACACGGGCGATTGCCGCGATAAGGGCCTGGTTCTTCTCGATCGCCTCGGGCGAAAAGCGTGGCGTCCGGCTGCGGATATCCTGCGCCCCGAACGTGGCGGATGCGTCGATCCGCCCGGTCAGGAACCCCTTGCCCAGGGGGCTGTAGGGGATCAGCCCGATGCCCAGCTCCTCAAGCAGGGGCAGGATCTCGGCCTCAGGCTCGCGCGTCCACAGGGAATATTCGCTTTGCAGGGCCGTCACGGGGTGAACCGCGTGGGCGCGCCGAATGGATGTGGCGCTGGCCTCGGACAGGCCGAAATGACGCGCCTTGCCTTCTGCGATCAGGTCTTTCACCATACCCGCCACGTCCTCCATCGGCACCTTCGGATCCACGCGGTGCTGGTACAGAAGATCGATGCAGTCGATCCCCAGTCGCCTCAGGGATCCCTCGACGGATTTGCGGATCTGTTCCGGGCGGCTGTTCACATCGCCCAGATGCTTGCCGGTGGTCTGGTCGATGTCCCAGCCGAACTTCGTCGCGATCCGGACGCGGTTCCGGATGGGGGCCAGCGCTTCGCCGACAATCTCCTCGTTGGTCCAGGGGCCGTAGACCTCGGCCGTGTCGATCAGGCTGACGCCCCGATCCACCGCGGTCCTGATGACCCGGATCAGATCGCCACGATCCTTGAGTGCGCCATAGCCCATGGCACCGAGCGCGAGGCAGGAGACCTCGAAGCCTTCCGCGCCGATTTTCCGCGTCTGCATGGTAATTCTCCATTCTCATATCTGCCTTGCAGATATGCCTGCCGGGGCCGTCCGGATAATCGTCACGACGACGATATCACTTATGCGCAGGCCACATGAATGTCGGTGCGAACCGGGCCGCGCCGGGGAAGGCCCATCCCGATGATCCTGCCGTGGGTTCCTTCTCCATGTTCCCCTCCTTCCGATACGCGGTCCCGAGAAGACCGCTGACACTTGTTCGAGACAATGAAGGAGAGGCGGTGCCGACAGGCTGGGAAGCGTGGTCATGCCACAAGGCTCGGACGTCGCGCACCACCCCGTCTCGGGTCCTGGCCGGGACGGGTGACGGGACCAGACGACCGGATCCGGGATACAGAAGGTTCAGGACCGGTTGAATTGGGCAGCGTGGCGCGCCATCGGCTTAAGGTCCGGCCAAGCCGCTCAACGATCGCTGAAAGCGGTGGAGCGCGCCGGTGTGAGCTACTCCCCATCTATTGGACAGGATCTGGCGTAAATTAAGCTACTCGTTGCACCTGCTGATCGGGTTGGTTGATATCATTTCTCTGCCAGTAGACCAGCGCCGGAGGCTGGCCGCCCAGGGCTGAATGCGGGCGCTGGTTGTTGTAGAAGCTCATCCATTTCCGGATGGCCGCTTTCGTCTCCGATCCGGTCTCCCAGGCATGCAGGTAGACGCACTCGTATTTCAGGGTGCGCCACAGCCTCTCGATGAAGATGTTGTCGAGGAACCGGCCTTTCCCATCCATCGATATGCGCACGCTGGACCGGCGGAGCCGATCCGTCCAGGCAAAGGAGGTGAACTGGGATCCCTGATCTGTATTCATTATCTCTGGCGGGCCGAACTTGTGGATGGCCTCGTTCAGCGCCTCGACACAGAAGTCGGCCTCCAGCGTGTTCGAGATCCGCCAGGACAGGACCTTGCGGGTGTGCCAGTCCATGATCGCCACGAGGTATAGGAACCCGCGCCGCATGGGCAGGTAGGTGATATCCGAGCACCAGACCTGGTTCGGGCGTTCCACCCGCAGACCTCTGAGCAGGTAGGGATAGGTCTTGTGGCCCTTCGTCGGCCTGCTCGTGTTGGGCTTCTCGTAAATCGGCATTAGCCCCATCAGGCGCATCAGTCGCCGGATGCGCTTCTCGTTCACAAGGTGTCCGTCGTTACGCAGATGCCAGGTCATCTGCCGAACGCCGAAGAACGGCGTCTCCAGGAACTGCTCGTCGATCCGCCGCATCAGGCCGAGGTTCCGCTCAGACTCGCCCTTGGGCGTGTAGTAGAAAGACGAGCGCGCGATCGACAGCAGCTTGCACTGCTGGCCGATCGACAGGTCCGGGTGGTCCGGCTCGATCATGCCGCGCCTCACTTCCCGCCCCAGGGCTTCAGCTTTCGTTCCAAAAAAGAGTTGGCCACCGCCAGCTCCCCGATCTTGGCGTGGAGCTCCTTCACCTGCTCCTCGTCAATCTCGGGCTTCTTGCGGCCCCCGCGCTCGAACACACCGGAGGCGCCTTCGAGCAGGGCTCGCTTCCATTGATGGATCATCGTCGGATGCACCCCGAACCGGCTTGCCAGCTCGGCGGCCGTCTCCTCGCCTTTCAGGGCTTCCAGCGCGACCTTCGCCTTGAACTCAGGCGCGTGCTGCTTCCGTTTCGACATCTCTGATCTCCTTCTCGTCGAAGATCAGCAGACTGCAAATCGTAGCTTATGTCAGTGTCCGAATTTCGGGGGGTAGCTCAATGGCCTCGCATGGTATTGCCACACTGACCATTGCTGAAATGCTGATCCTCGTCGGCGACGACCCAACACGCATTCGTTCGGAAGCAGCCTTTGCAAAGCTCTGCGGGGTTTGTCCTATCCCTGCATCCAGTGGCCAAACCCGCCGTTTCCGTTTGAACCGTGGCGGCAATCGGCAAGCCAACGCAGCGCTCTATCGCGTGGCCATCGTCAGGATGCGAAGCCACGAACCAACGCTTGCCTATGTCAAAAAGCGCACAAAAGACGGAAAGAGCAAAAGCGAAATAATCCGGTGCCTGAAGCGCTACATCGTCCGTGAGATCTACAGCCAGCTCTGTGTGCCCAAAACAGCTGAAATCGCGCCTTGACGAATATAGGAGCTTCAACTCGATGGTGGAAAGGTTCTTCAAGACCATCAAGTCCGAGCTGATCTGGCTGGTTGCATGGCAATCCCGCCAGCAGGCCGAAAACGCCGTCGCCAGATACATCGATGGGTTCTATAACCCCGTCAGGCGGCATTCATCGCTCGGCTTCCAGAGCCCCATTGCCTTCGAGTGAACGGCCAAAGAAGTGAGCTAAACGCTCTCCACAATAGCCGGGCAATTCCAACGGCGCGATCGTCGGACGGGGAGCCGAGGCGCGCATTCCCACCCGCCGGAACGGCCGCCCCTCGAAAGGGGACTGCCCGGATGCCAGTGCCCGAAACGGCATCCTTCACGAGACACGACGCTTGGGACGAGCCAACTGGAAGCGGTCGGTCGACTACCACGTCCGAAGTCGGGTCGAGGCACGGATGACCTCGCAGGTTCTCTCAGACCTGTGGCGTTCACCTGCTCGACCTCAAGTCCCTCGGCGAGCGCATCGCCTCACGCAACCCTGATCGGCAGACCGCCGAGATCCAAATCCGCATCGCCGTCATGAACAGATACAACACCCTCGGCATTACCGACATCATCGCCGTTGGTTGAACACAGAGCGGGAATGGGGAGGATCGGCCGTCAGCCGATTAGCGCAACAACGCCCTTTAATGCGTACAACACTTCGTTGGCAGTGCGCGTTCCAGAGACCACCTAGAGCCCGTTTTTTGATTAGCGGGATTGAAGGCGACAAGCTGCGCAAAGCGAGTCAGATCATCTCTGTCTATTGTGGGGAGGCAGGTACGTCTCGGGGCTTAAGTCCTTGCTGAATACGAGCTGCATTCCCGGCCAGTTCGCATATTTGTCGCCAGTTTCCCGGATATGTGTATAGCGTTTTAGGCCGACCCAGGACCGGTGTCCGCTGACGGCTGCAGCATGGGGAATGTTCCAGCCCATTTCAAATAGTCGCGAGATGCCTTCGTGACGCAGGTCGTGGAAGTGTAGATTATCGATGTCGAGTAGCTTACAAGCGCGCGTAAAGTTAGCCGTGATCGCGTCCGGGGAGTAGGGGAAGATCTCAGCTTTTCGCTCGGGCATGCTGTCGATGATCCGAATGGCCTCGTCGGGCAGGTCGACCCAGGTGTCGTTGCCGAGCTTTTCGCCGGGATGCTTCATGTCACGGACCAGAATGCGTTTGTGCTCCTTCTGGAAATCATCCCAGGTGAGACGGGTGATCTCCGCCTGTCGGCGCGTCGAGAAGAGAGCGAAAACGATCACCTTGTGCATGGGCATGGCTTGAGGTGTTCTCTGGCGCCGATCAATGAAATGGGCCAGCAGCCGGTCGAGTTCATCGAGGGTGGGCCTGCGGTTACGCTGCGCGGAACGGGAGATAATCCCCATACGGCGCGCGACGGTGATCGCGTCTCTCATCTCCCGGTCATCCAGTCGAAAGTCCCACATCGGTCGTGCTATGGCGAATATGGAGGCGAGATGGCTCGCGTAGTTCCCGACGGTTTGCGGTTGCCCGGGCAGTGACTGAAGGAACTCGATGATATCCTTCGACTTGATGGTGGAGCAGGGCAGATCGGCGATCGGGTAGGTGGCGATGGTCCTGAGGACTTGGGCTTTTGTGCGACCGATGTCCTTCACGGCTTCCTCGGTATAGCGCTCGATCGCTTTGGACAGCGGAGGGTCGGATGCGTTCAACTCTTCCAGCGCACCAGGTTTTGCTAGCTCTTTCTCGCGTTTCTTTATCCAGGCGGCCGCAGCTGGGCGTCTGTCAAAAGTCTTCGTCTCATGATAGACGGTGCCCTCGCGCATCACTCGTACACGTGCCCTGTAGCTGTGACTTCCATCCTTGCGTTTGCGTGTGGTGATCGAGCCCATGATGGTCTCCCCATTTGGTCCACGAAATTGTATTTGGTCCTCAGGACCAAATCCAATGTCAAAATCGACGAGTTTGGTCCATAATGAGCGGAAACGAGACGAACTGTAGGTGCCTGTAAGTGGATGAAAAATATAAAAAACCGGATTTATCAAGGGCCGCCCGACTGTCCGTGGCGCCGATGATGGATTGGACGGACCGCCATTGCCGCTATTTCCACCGGCTGCTGAGCGGGCGGACATTGCTTTATACCGAAATGGTCACCGCGCCCGCGCTGGTGCGCGGTGGTGCGTTGCATCTGCTGGAATTCAACGCCGAGGAACATCCCGTCGCGCTGCAGCTGGGCGGATCGGATCCCGATGAGCTGGCCCAGGCCGCGCGGCTGGGAGCGCAGGCGGGATATGACGAGATCAACCTGAATGTCGGCTGCCCGTCGGACCGGGTGCAATCGGGCTGCTTCGGCGCGGTGCTGATGGAACGCCCGGAGCTGGTGGCCGATTGCGTGGCTGCGATGCGCGATGCGGTGGATGTCGAGGTGACGGTGAAATGCCGGATCGGGGTGGACGATCAGGACCCGCAGGCCGTGCTGCCCGATTTCATCGACCGGATGCGGGATGCCGGGTGCCGGCGGATCACGATCCATGCGCGCAAGGCCTGGCTGCAGGGGCTGAGCCCGAAGGAAAACCGCGATGTGCCGCCGCTGGATTACCCGCTGGTCATCGCCATGAAGCAGGCGTTCCCGGATATGCACGTGTCGATCAACGGGGGCGTCACCTCGCTGGAACAGGCCAGCGCGTTGCTGGACCAGGGGCTGGACGGGGTGATGATCGGGCGGTCGGCCTATCACGATCCGGCGGCGATCCTGTGTGCCGCCGATCCGGTGATCCATGGCGAAGGCGACGCATCGGATCCCGTCGCGGTGGCGCGGGCAATGCAGCCTTATATCGAATCACACCTGATCGCCGGCGGCAGGCTGCACCAGGTGACGCGTCACATGCTGGGGCTGTTTGCGGGCCGTCCCGGCGCGCGGCGCTGGCGGCAGGTGCTGTCGGCGCAGGCCACACGTCCCGGCGCGGGGCCTGAGGTGATCGACGCGGCGCTCGAACCGGTTCTGTCGAGCGCCGCCTGAAGGCCTGATCAGACCGCGGGCGCGGGTTCTTCGTCGCGCTGGACGAAGGTCAGCGTCAGGGCCATGGCGATCACCGCGCAGAAGGCGATGGCCGCGATCATCGGCATGGCGGTGCCGTCAAAGAAGATCCCCGAGATGGAGATCATCACGCCACCCGTCAGCATCTGCAGCGTCCCGCCCAGCGACGAGGCCAGCCCGGCCTTGTCGCCATGGGGTTCCAGCGCCAGCACGGCGGTGGTCGGGATCACCAGGCCCAGCCCCGCGTTCGACGCGAACAGCCCGGCCATGACCA
This sequence comes from Marinibacterium anthonyi, assembly GCA_003217735.2. Classification (GTDB taxonomy): domain Bacteria; phylum Pseudomonadota; class Alphaproteobacteria; order Rhodobacterales; family Rhodobacteraceae; genus Marinibacterium; species Marinibacterium anthonyi. Next base: position 2,356,826 of record CP031585.1, read on the forward strand.
CCGGCAGCGGCGCCAGGCCCGCGATGGCGGCAGACAGCAGCAGCAGGTTCGACAGGAAGAAGATCCCGACACCCAGCCGCACGACCCGGACGACGCCGATCCGCTGGGCGATGGGGCCGGCCAGCTGGGTCGCGCCGAAGAAACCAAGCGCGTTCAGCGCGAAGGCCAGCGAGAACTGGGTGCTGCCCAGGCCGAACTGGCCCATGTAGACGAAGCTGGCCGAGGCCAGGTAGACGAAGAAGCTGGCCATGCCGAAGCCGCCGATGAAGGTCAGCCCCATGAAGCTGCCGTCGGTCAGAAGCGACTTGGCGTTGATCGACAGACGGCGCAGGTTGATCGGGGTCCGCCGCTCTTTCGGCAGGGTTTCGGGCAGCAGGAACAGCGTGATGAACATCGACAGCACGGCAAGACCCGCCATGAAGGCAAAGACCACGCGCCAGCCCGACATCCCCACCACGATCGAACCCGCCAGCGGCGCCAGCATCGGCGAGACCGAGATGACCAGCATGACAAGCGACATCAGCTTGGTCGCTTCGGGCCCGCGGTAGAGGTCGCGCACGATGGCACGCGGCATGACCATCATGGCCGCCCCGCCAAAGCCCTGGACGGCGCGCCAGATGGTCAGGCTTCCGGCGGTCTGCGCGAAGGCCGCGCCGATGGCGCCGACAAAGAAGATCGTCGCCCCCATCAGGATCGGCGTGCGCCGGCCGGTCTGGTCGGCAAGCGGACCGTACAGGATCTGCGCCAGGCCATAGGCGATGAAATAGGCGGTCAACGAGAACTGGATCTGCGATTCCGATGCCGAAAGGTCATCGGCGATCATCGGCAGGGCGGGCAGGTACATGTCGATCGCAAAGGGGCCGACGACCGACAGAAGCCCGAGCATGAGGGCAATCCGGAGCATGTATGAAACCTTTCGGGGAATCGAATCGCGTACAATATGTGCCGCAAACATTTACATGCCCATAACATGTATCTGGCGGTCCGCCAACCCGACGACTCCTTTTAGGCGGGTTCCCCCGGGGAAGCAACCGGCTTGCACCGGGCGCAAGAAGCTGTATCCAAGCGGTCGGAGGAGGACCCCTGCATACAGCTTGCGAGGGAGGAGAACGCCGTGCTGGCTCGGCAAACCGTCAAGAGAGGTTACATGGCCGATACTGAACTCCTTCTGCCCATGATTGGGCTTCTTCTGGTCATCGGGGCCTTTGCCGGGCTTCTGGCCGGGCTTCTGGGTGTCGGGGGCGGCATCGTCCTGGTTCCGGCCTTTTTCCACGCTTTCAAGGAGTTGGGCTATGACAGCCCGCAGCTGATGCAGATGTGCCTGGCGACGTCGCTGGCCACGATCATCGTGACGTCGCTGCGGTCGGTCAGCAGCCACAACCGCAAGGGCGCCGTGGACTGGACGATCCTGAAGTCCTGGGGGCCGGGGATCGCCATTGGCGCGGTGATCGGCGTGCTGACGGCGGCGTGGCTGAAGTCGGGCACGTTGCAGGGGGTGTTCGGGGTCCTGGGGCTGGTGATCGGGGTCTACCTGTTGCTGGGCCGCCAGGACTGGCGCCTGGGCGAGGATATGCCGCGCGGGATCGCGCGCGCGATCCTGTCGCCCCTGGTCGGTCTGCTGTCGGTGCTGATGGGCATCGGCGGCGGCAGTTTCGGCGTGCCGCTTATGACGCTTTACAACCAGCCGATCCACCGGGCGGTGGGCACGGCGGCGGGCTTTGGCGTGATCATCGCCGTGCCGTCGGTGATCGGGTTCCTGTTCTACCCGATCGATCCGGCGCTGAGGCCCTGGGGCACCGTGGGGGTCGTCAACATCCCCACTTTCCTGATCATCATCGCGATGACCCTGATCACCGCGCCGCTTGGCGTGAAGCTGGCCCATGCGATGAACCCCAAGCCGCTGAAGCGGGTGCTGGGCGGGTTCCTGGTGATCGTTGCGCTGAACATGATGCGCAAGTCGATCGGTCTGTAAGGGCGCGTGATTGACAGAGCCTGACGGATACCGGACCTATGCGGCCAATCCCGGCACGCGGTGCTGGGCGGCGGCGGCGCTGGCCGCGGCGCGCCCGGTGTTGCGCGATCCCGAGGTCCTGGCGCGCAACCTGCGTCATGGCGGGACCTGGTTCGTGGGCGTCGACGAACTGCCATCGGGCGCCTGGGGGGCGATTGGCGACGTGCCGCTGCGGGGCGCGTTCCTGACGGATCTGTGTCCGGTGAAAGCGTCGGTTCAGGGGCAATTGTCGGTGGTCTACCCGGGTTATCCCGGCCGCGATCCGGACGAGAGCGATGCCAGCCACCGCTATCGGCTGATGCGCGCGGCGGCGCATGTGGACGGGTTGAAGGCCGTGGGCCCCGCGCGGCGGCGGGTGCCGGACGAGCTGCACGCCTTCATCCTGGGGCTGCCGCTGAGCGATGTGACCCAGGCGCCGACGCTGGTCTGGCCGGGATCGCATCGCATCATCGGCGCGGCGCTGCTGGACGCGGTGGGCGACGCGGATCCGATCGGGGTGGACGTCAGCGAGGCCTACGGCGCGGCGCGGGCCGAGGTGTTCCGTACGATCCGGCCCGTGGCGATGCCGTGCCGGGCGGGCGAGGCGTTCCTGTTGCACCGGTTCCTGCTGCATGGCACCGCGCCGTGGGAAGACGACCTGGCCCCGGCGCCGGAGGGGCGCGTGGTGGCGTTCTTTCGCCCCGAGGTGGCGACACTTGAACAATGGCGCACCCGGACCTGGGTGTAGGGCCGGGGTATTTTCAAAGAGAAAGAAGCAGCATTCAGCGCTTGAGCCGGGCGCTGCGCCCGCCGCGGCGTTTGGCCAGGCGGGGGGCGCGGGCGGGCAGGGCGGCGATGATCTCGGCCCGCGTTTCGGGCGTCATGGAAGACCAGGCGGCGATTTCCTGCAAGGTGCGGTAGCAGCCGGTGCAAATGCCTTCCTGGGGGTGGATCATGCAGATCTTGATGCAGGGGGAATCCATCTCGTTGCGTTTCCAGATCTCGTCGTTCACGGCAGGGCCGCACCGATGTGGCGCAGCCGGTCCAGCGCGCCCTGCAGGATGAAGGCGGCGGCGACGTGGTCGATGACTTCGGCCCGGCGCTTGCGGGACGTGTCGGCTTCGAGCAGGGCGCGTTCGGCGGCCACGGTGGAGAGCCGTTCGTCCCAGTAGGTGATCGGCAGGTCGGTGAGCCCGGTGAGGTTGCGGGCAAAGGCGCGGGTCTTCTGGCAGCGCGGCCCTTCGGAGCCGTCCATGTTGCGCGGCAGGCCCAGCACGATGCCCGCGGCATCGCGCGAGGCGAGGATGTCCATCAGCCGGGCGGCGTCGAGGGTGAATTTCTTGCGCCGGATGGTTTCCATCGGGGTGGCGGTGCCGCGCAGCCCGTCCGACAGGGCGACGCCGATGGTCTTGTCGCCGAAGTCGAGCCCGGCGATGGCGCGCATTGGCGGCAGGGCGGCGGCGAAGTCGGTGATGTCGTCGTGGATCATTGGGTCAGCCCCGCCTGGGTTGCGGCCGCGGCGATCGTCGCCAGCGCCTGCGTGTTGCCATCGTAGGCGCTGTTGGCCGCGTCAAGCGCGGCGCGGGCCCGGTCGGTATCGCCCAGCACGCCGAGGGCCGTGATCAGGCGGGCCCATTCCTGGGGCGTGCCGCCGTCGTCGCCCAGCCGGGTTTCCAGACCTTCGACCATGGCGCGCACCATGTCCATCCGGTCTTCGGGCGACATACTGGCCGCGGCGTCGATATCGGCCTGGCCGGGACCCGGCAGGGCAGAGACGGCGGGCCCCGGCAGGGCGGGCATGCCGGGTTGCGGGGCGTAGTCGACGCCGGCGAGGCGCGCGACATCGGGCATCTGCGCTTCGATCGGGCCGCGCCAGGGGGCGTCGGGCGTGCTGTCGCGCAGCAGGCGGTCCCAGATGGTGAACGCCCCGTCGGGCCGCCCGATCTGGCTGAGCATCAGGCCCCAGAAATAGCGCGCCACCGGCAGGGTCTGGTCCTTGTCGAGCGCCTGGGCCAGGGCGTTTTCGGCCTCGGGCGAGACATAGCCGCCGGTGGCCAGGATCATCATTTCCGCCAGTTCGGCGTAATCCTGCGCCGGGGCACCGGCGCCCTTGATGCGGATCACCTCTTGCTGGGCGTGCCAGGCGGCGGCGAAATTGCCCAGCGACGCCTCGTTCTGGGCCAGCAGAACGTGGCCCTGCAGGTCGTCGGGACGCGTGGCCACGGTGTCGCGCAGCTTGTTCATCAGGTCGGCGTATTGCGGATCGGGGGCATCGGCGGCGGCGCGCGGTGGCATCTCGGCCTCGGCCGCCATCTGGTCGGGGCGGTTCTGGCGGACGTAATCGGCCTGGTCGATGCGCAGCTGGCGGGGCAGGTCGGCGTAGCCCGGCGTGCCCAGCGCGCGGTACAGCAGGGCGGCGCCGGCCACCAGCGCCACCGTCACCAGCCCCGCGATGACCGCGTTGCCCGTGCCGCGCCGCGCGCCTTCGGCGGCCTGGGCCTGCAGCTGGGTGTCGGCGGCCAGGATCCGGCGCGACACCTCGGCGCGGACACGGTCGGCATCGGCGGGGTCGATCACGCCGCGGGCCAGGTCGCGGTCGATTTCCTTCAGCTGGTCGCGGTAGACGCGCAGGTCATAGGCCGCCGGGGGTTCGGCCGATGCGCGTCCGCGCAGGAGCGCCAGGGCGATGAGGCCCGCGACGGCAAGGGCCAGGGCGGTCGTGACGATCCAGAACAGCATGCTTCCTCCGTTTCGAACTGGATCTATAGACCGTGGCGCGCGGGAAAAAGAGGCAAAACCGACACCATGGTCGCGATGTCGCATGATGCGTGTCGCAGCCGGTTCGCATTGCGCCGGATCGAAGCGTGGGTAGAATTGCGGGACAGTCCATATCACCTGCATGCATCGGCTTGGGGAATCGCCAGACCATGAAGAGATATTCCGCTTTCGCCCTCGTCCGTGAGGCCCTGAACGACCACAAGGGCTGGACCCGCGCCTGGAAGGATGCCCAGCCCCGGGATCGCTATGATGTGATCATCGTCGGCGCGGGCGGGCACGGTCTGGCGACGGCATATTACCTGGGCAAGCGGTTCGGAATCACCAACGTGGCGATCCTGGAAAAGGGCTGGCTGGGCGGGGGGAACACGGGGCGGAACACCACGATCATCCGGTCGAACTATCTGCAGGATCCGTCCGCCGCGATCTACGAGAAGGCGCGGGCGCTGTACGAGGGGCTGAGCCAGGATCTGAATTACAACGTGATGTTCAGCCCCCGGGGCGTGCTGATGCTGGCGCAGACCCATCACGAGGTGCGGGGTTATCAGCGCACGGCCCATGCGAACCGGCTGCAGGGGGTCGAGACGGAATATGTCGGCCCCGAACGCGTGAAGGAGATCGTGCCGATCATTCGCCTCGACGGGCCGCGCTACCCGGTTCTGGGCGGGCTGTGGCAGGCGCGCGGCGGCACGGCGCGCCATGACGCGGTGGCCTGGGGCTATGCGCGGGCCTGTTCGGCCATGGGCATGGACATCATCCAGAATTGCGAGGTGAAGGGCGTCCGGACCGAAGCCGGCAAGGTGACGGGGGTCGAGACGACGAAAGGCGCGATTGGCTGCGACAAGCTGGGCATCGTTGTTGCGGGCCATTCGGGCGTGGTGGCGCAGATGGCCGGGTTCCGGCTGCCGGTGGAAAGCGTGGCGCTGCAGGCGCTGGTTTCCGAGCCGATCAAGCCCTGCATGGACGTGGTGGTCATGGCCAACACGGTGCATGGCTACATGAGCCAGTCGGACAAGGGCGAGATGGTGATCGGCGGTGGGGCGGACGGGTTCAACAACTATACCCAGCGCGGATCCTTTCAGCATATCGAGGAAACCGTGCGCGCGCTGATCGAGACCTTTCCGATGGTGTCGCGGCTGAAGATGCTGCGCCAATGGGGCGGGATCGTGGACATGACCGGGGATCGCTCGCCCATCCTGTCGAAGACCCCGGTCGAGGGGTGTTTCATCAATTGTGGCTGGGGCACCGGCGGGTTCAAGGCGATCCCGGGATCGGGCTGGGGCTTTGCGGAACTGATGGCGAAGGGGACGTCGCCCTTGTGCGAGGCGTTTTCGCTGGACCGGTTCGGCGAGGGGCGGTTCATCGACGAAAGCGTGGCGGCGGGGGTGGCGCATTGATGCCAATTTTCATCGAAAATTGTCGAGACGAGATTTTTCGCCGAAAAATCTGTGTTCCGCGGGCGGTAAACACGGCGCGGAACCGATCGCGACCTGGCGGCGTTGTCCCTGCAAATACCCAATGCAGGAGGCCGACATGTCCGACCAGACACATCATTCGACCGGCGGTGGAAACACCGCGCTTGCCTTTATCCTTGGCGCCGTTGTCGTGGCGCTTATCGTCATCGGCTACGTCGTCTACACCGGCGAATTCCCCCTTGGCGACAAGCCCGACGTCAGCATCGAGCTGCCCGGCGGCACCCAGATCGAAGGCAACGTCGAACCGGCCGGCAACTGACGGCCGCCCGCGCGTCGCGGGCATAGTTCAGTCATGTAACCAGTATCGGATGGGTTCGCCTTGGGCCCATCCGTTTTTCATGTCCGGAGGGTCCGGACATGGCCTATGACCGGGACCGCGCGGACGTCATGCGCGCCGATTTCGGCGTTGAACCGGGGCTTTCCGAAAAACCCATGTTCGGGGGCATCTGCTTCCTGCTGTTCGGCAACATGCTGGGCGGCTACGGCCCAAAGGGCGCGTTGTACCGTCCCGGCAAGGCGGCTGAACCTGAAGTGCTGGCAATTGACGGCGTCACGGCGATGATGTCGGGCAGCCGCCGCATGGGCGGTTTTGTCCGCCTGACCGAAGACGCCTTCGACGATGCCGTACTGCGCCAGAAACTCACCGATCTTTCGCTGGCCCATGTCGCCGGCCTGCCTCCGAAGGAGTAGCCCCATGCTGATGTTTACATGTCCCTATTGCGGCGTGGACGCGGAAGAGATCGAGCTTCGGCCGGGAGGCGAGGCGCATCTGAAACGCTTTGGTCCCGGATCGTCGGACCAGGCGTTTTCCGACTACCTGTTCACCCGGGAAAACCCCAAGGGCGTGCATTTCGAACGCTGGCGCCATGTCTACGGCTGCGGCAAGTGGTTCCACGCCGCCCGCTGCAGCGCCACTCTGGAGGTGTTCGCCACCTATTCCGCCCAGACCACACAGCCGCCGGAGGAGATCCTGAAGACCATATCGGCCAAACGGCCCGGCTGGTCCTGGCGCGATCTGGGCCCGCAATGACGACCGACAGGCACGACGCCGACAGAAACGACGCCGACAGAAACGACGCCGACAGAAACGACGCCGACAGAAACAAGGGGCGCGCGGCATGACCAGCACGCGGATTACCGGCAGGGGCCGGCTTATCGACACAACTCACACCGTCCCCTTCACCTTCGACGGCAAGCGGATGACGGGCCATCCCGGCGACACGCTCGCCTCGGCGCTGCTGGCCGGGGGGCAATTGGTGATGGGCCGGTCGTTCAAGTATCACCGCCCGCGCGGGCCCGTCGCCTGTGGCGCCGAGGAACCCAATGCGCTGGTCGGCCTGGGGGAAGGTGCGCGGTTCGAGCCGAACCAGAGGGCCACGACGACGGCCCTTTTCAACGGGCTGGTGGCGGAATCGCAGAACCGCTGGCCCTCGCTGGACTTTGACGTGGGCGCGATCAACGCGAAGCTGTCGCGCTTTTTGCCCGCCGGGTTCTATTACAAGACCTTCATGTACCCGCGCGAGTTCTGGAAGGACATCTACGAACCCTTCATCCGCAAGGCCGCGGGTCTGGGCAAACCGCCCACCGAGGCGGACCCGGATACCTATGAGCATGTCCATGTCCACACCGATATCGTCATCCTGGGCGGCGGCGTCGCGGGCCTGCAGGCCGCGCTGACGGCGGCATCCGGGGGCGCCAAGGTGGTGCTGATGGAACAGACCGGCCAATGGGGCGGGCGTGCGCTGGCGGACGGCGGCGAGATCGACGGCAAGCCGGCCGATGACTGGGTGCGCGAAACGCTGACCGCGCTGCAGAAGATGGAAAACGTCACGCTGCGCCTGAACTGCACGGGCTCGGGCGTCTATGACCATGGCTTTGCCATCGCCTATGAACGGCTGCGCGACGACACGCCGAACCTGCCCGGCCCGCGCCACCGGCTGTGGAAGATCCGCACGGGCCGCATCATCGTGGCCACCGGCGCCATTGAACGGCCCTTGTCGTTTGCGGGCAATGACGTGCCGGGTGTCATGCTGGCGTCGGCCGTGCGCGATTACCTTGAACTTTACGGGGTGGCCGTGGGCCAGAAGGTCGTCGTGGTCACCAACAACGACGATGCCTATCGCACCGCCATCGCCCTGAAACGGGCCGGGGTCGAGGTGCCGCTGGTGATCGACGCGCGTCCGCTGGGCGGCGGGCCGCTGGCCGACGCGGCCGTGGCCATGGGCATTCCGGTCGAACGCGGCCGGGCGATTGCCATGGCCAAGGGCAGGATGGGCGTCGAGAAAGTGCTGATCTGCTCGCAGGATGGAGGCGGCGGCGCCATCGAACGCGAGGTCGACTGTGACGCCATCGCCATGTCGGGCGGCTGGTCGCCAGTGGTGCACCTGTGGTCCCATTGTGGCGGCAAGCTGACCTGGGATGTGCAGAACGCCATGTTCCGGCCCGATCCCAAGCGTCCTCCGCTGGGCGCGGACGGTGCGGGCTACGTGATTGCCGCCGGGTCCGCCAATGGCGAGATGTTGCTGGCCGACGTGCTGGGCGATGGCCATGACGCGGGCCGCAACGCGGCGCGCGAGGTCGGCAAACCCGCGAAGGTCCGCCGCCGGCCCACGGCGGGGGCGGAACGCCATGCGCCGATCATGGCGGTCTGGATGATGCCGGCGAAGGCCGGGCATGACCTGCGGTCCAAGGCCTGGCTGGATTACCAGAACGACGTCAAGGTGTCCGACGTGCGGCTGGCCGCGCAGGAAGGATACCTGAGCGTCGAGCACACCAAGCGCTATACCACGTTGGGCATGGCGACGGATCAGGGCAAACTGAGCAATATCAACGGGCTGGCCGTTCTTTCCGACGCGCTGGGTCAAGAGATTCCGACCACCGGCACCACCACGTTCCGGCCGCCCTACACGCCCATTTCCATGGGCGCGATCGGTGGCGAGGCGCGCGGTGCGGTGTTCCAGCCGCTGCGCCGCACGCCGATGCACGACTGGCACGGCGCCAACAATGCCCATTGGGAACCGGTCGGCCAGTGGCGGCGGCCCTATGCCTATCCGAAACAGGGCGAAACCGTGCATGACGCCGTCACGCGAGAGGTGAAGAACGTGCGGCAAGGCGTTGGAATCCTTGATGCTTCGACCCTTGGAAAGATCCTGGTCAAGGGGCCGGACGCGGGGAAATTCCTGGACATGATGTATACCAACATGATGTCCAACCTTGCGGTGGGCAAATGCCGTTACGGGCTGATGTGCAACGAAAACGGGTTCCTCATGGATGACGGTGTCGTCGCGCGCATAGATGACGACACCTGGCTGTGCCACACCACCACCGGCGGCGCGGATCATATCCATGCCCACATGGAGGAATGGCTGCAGACCGAATGGTGGGACTGGCAGGTCTGGACCGCGAACCTGACGGAACAATACGCCCAGATCGGCGTCGTCGGCCCGCGCGCCCGCACGGTGCTGGAAGCGCTTGGCGGCACGGCGCTGCATTCCCAGGCGCTGCCCTTCATGACCTGGACCGACGGGCAGCTGGCGGGGATCGACGTGCGGATCTTCCGGATCTCGTTCTCGGGCGAGCTGAGCTTCGAGCTGGCGGTCAAGGCCGGGCAGGCGATGGCGCTGTGGGAAAAGATCCTGCAGGCGGGCGCCGACTACGGCATCCAGCCCTATGGCACCGAGGCGCTGCACATCATGCGCGCCGAGAAGGGCTATATCATGATCGGGGACGAAACCGACGGTACGGTGATCCCGCAGGACCTGAACCTCAATTGGGCGATCTCGAAGAAGAAGGACGACTTCATCGGCAAGCGCGCGATGGAGCGGACCCACATGACGGACCCGCAGCGCTGGAAGCTGGTCGGCCTGCTGCCCTATGACGACGCGGTCCTGCCCGATGGCGCCTATGCGGTGGCCGAGGGCAAGAACGACAACGGGCAGCGCAACACGCAAGGCAGGGTCACCTCGTCCTATTATTCGCCCACGCTGGGGCGCGGCATTGCCATGGGGCTGGTCCTGAACGGGCCGGACCGCATGGGCGAGGTGCTGAACTTTCCCGGAACCGATGGCAAACCCTACCGGGCGCAGATCGTCGACCCGGTGTTCCACGACAAGAGCGGAGGCAAGCTTCATGGCTGAGGCGATGCGCGACTACCAGGGGATCGCGGTGATCCGGGCCGAACCGCCCTGTGGCATGATCACCCTGCGCGGCAAGCCCGAAGCGGCGACGGCGCTGGCCAGGATCGGCGACCGGCTGGGCGTGGCCATGCCCGAACCGCTGGGCGTGACGCAGAAAGGCGGCAACGCGCTGCTGTGGATGTCCCCGGACGAGATGCTGGCGATCTGCCCGGCTTCGAAAATGTCGGGGCATCTGACGGCGTTGGACAAGGCGCTGAAGGGCCACCATGCGCTGGCCGTCGACGTGTCGGACGCGCGCGTGCGGTTCTCGGTTTCGGGCCCCCATGCGCGCGAGGTGCTGGCCAAGCTGGTCCCGATCGACATGTCCCACGAAGGGTTTACCCCCGGCATGGTGCGGCGCACCAGGCTGGGACAGGTGGCGGCGGCCCTGTGGCTGGATGAGTCAGGCCCGATCCAGATCGTCTGTTTTCGGTCGGTCGGGGACTACGTGTTCGATGCGCTGAAGATCGCCGCCCAGCCGGGATCCGAAGTGCACCTGTTCACCCATCCCGCCTGATCTGCGCCGCGTCCGGAACAGCGTTCGGGCCCCCGCTTGACGATGCGGGAACTTGCTCATCGGCGTCTTTACGCCGACGGACCGGGAATTCTACCGTGGGCAGAGAAAATGCTACGGTAAGGGAATTCGGTTTGACCATTGCAGGGTTTGTCCAACGGCTGGCGCTTGGCGCGGTGTCCGGGATTTTGATCGCATCTGCCGCCCAGGCGCAGGTAACGGCCTATAAATGCGACATGAAGAATTACGGCAGGGGCTACGCCAACAGCGACCAGATGTTCCTGCAACTGGACCAGGGCAAGGGTGTGGCCCTCGTCTATGACGGTCTGATCGCCAACGAGAACGACAAGAAGCCGGTCGTCGCCAAATACACGATGGGATCGAACGGACGGTACAAATTGCGGTACTCGGTTGACGTGACGTACAAGAACCACACGACCGGCCGCGCCGATTTCATCGTCACCTTCTTCCCGGGCCGCAACGACCTGCACCTCAGCGCAGGTTTTGCCGGGGCCGACAACAACGGCATGGGTGGCCGGGGCAAGTGCAAGGCCGTCAAGCCGGTCGAATTCAAGTAAGGCAAAGCGTCGGGTAGGTCTGCAGCCGCGCGCCTTCGCACAGCAGTTCGGGGTCGATCACGGTCCCGTTCTGGTCGCGCCACTCGGTGTAGAACGACAGGGTATCGACCAGGGCGCGCATCCGGGCGGCCCGTTCGGCTTCGGGCAGGTAGGGCGCGTGGGTCGACAGCAACAGCGCCGGCCGGGTCTGTTCCAGCCAGGGCGCCATGCGCGGGATCAGGTCGAATTCCGCGCCTTCCACGTCCAGCTTGACCAGCGCGACGTTACCCAAATCGGTCCCCTTGCGGAACGTGTCCCAGTCGATCGTGACGACGCTGGATCCGGCATCGCCACCGGGGTTCAGCAGGCTGGTGGTGCTGTCGCCGCGTTCACCATGCATGCCGGCCATCCGCGCTACGCCCACGGTTTCAGACAGCGCGACGGGCAGGGCGGTCACGTTTTCCAGCCCGTTCAGCTCTATGTTCCATGACAAGGCGCGAAAGGCGTTGGGGTCGGGTTCCACCGCGATAACCCGCCGCGCATGGCGCGCGCCGTACAGCACCGTGGGTCCGATCCAGGCGCCGATGTCCAGGTAATCGCGCCCCTTGTCCAGATGGCGGGCCAGCACGTCGAATGTCTCGGGTTCCCAACGACCTGCGGCCGCCTTGCGCCAGAATGTGGTGTGATAGGGATCCAGGCGGAACCTCTCGCCCGCCAGATCCGTTTCAATATAGCCCTTCGCCCGCCAGAAGGTCTTGCGCAATCTTGTCCACATGCCTGCTCCGCCACCGTCTTGTTGTCACCGAACATGCCGTCCGGGGCCATTTATGTCAGAGAGCCTTGACCTGCCGCAGCGTGGGACGCATGTACCTGTCAGCCAATTCATTAACTGGGGAGGCCCAAAAATGGCTTTCGAACTTCCTGATCTTCCTTATGCCCACGACGCACTTGCCGACAAGGGCATGTCCAAGGAAACGTTGGAGTTTCACCACGACATCCACCACAAGGCCTATGTCGACAACGGCAACAAGGCGATCGCCGGCACCGAATGGGAAGGCAAGTCGGTGGAAGAGATCATCAAGGGCACCTATGACGCCTCCGCCGTTGCCCAGAACGGGATCTTCAACAACGCATCGCAGTTCTGGAACCACAACCAGTTCTGGGAAATGATGGGCCCCGGTTCGTCCGCGATGCCCGGCGAGCTTGAAAAAGCGCTGGTCGAAGCGTTCGGCTCGGTCGACGAATTCAAGTCGCAATTCTCGGCCGCAGGCGCAGGCCAGTTCGGTTCGGGCTGGGCATGGCTGGTCAAGGACACCGACGGTGCGCTCAAGGTCACCAAGACCGAAAACGGCGTGAACCCGCTGTGCTTCGGCCAGACCGCGCTGCTGGGCTGCGACGTGTGGGAACATTCCTACTACATCGACTTCCGCAACAAGCGCCCGGCCTACCTGACCAACTTCCTGGACAACCTGGTGAACTGGGAAAACGTCGCCAGCCGGATGTAATGACCGGTTCGTCCGATCATTGCGCGAAACAAGGCCTGCCGGACGATCCGGCAGGCCTTTTTGTCAGGCTCTGGCAGCGGGTCATCGCGCCGACCCAGACGCTGACGGCCAAGCACTGGCCGATTGCGCCTGACGGCTGGCGCGCGCCGATGCGCATCGTCATGGTCAGCGACCTGCACATGGCCGCGCCCTACATGCCGCTGTCGCGCCTGGACGATATCGTCGCGCGCGCCCAGGCGCTGACCCCCGACCTGATCCTGCTGCCCGGCGACCTGACGCCGGGACCCAAACACGTGCCCACCCGCGAACCGCCGCTGGACGACATCACCGCCCGCCTGGCCCGGCTGACTGCGCCGCTGGGACGTTACGCGGTGCTGGGCAACCACGACTGGTGGGATGACGCGGCCGCGCAGGACCGCAAGGCGGGTCCGGTGGCCGCCGCGCTGGCGCTTGAGGCGGCGGGCATTCCGGTGCTGTCCAACCGCGCGGTGGAATTGCCCAACGGCGTCTGGCTGGCCGGCCTGGAAAGCCAGGAGGCGATCAACGAAGGCAAGGGGCGCATCTATGGCCGCGACGACCTGGACGCGACGCTGGCCCAGGTGCCCGACGGCGCGCCGGTGATCCTGATGGCGCATGAACCCAACATCTTTCCCAAGGTGCCCGACCGCGTGGCGCTGACGGTGTCGGGCCACACCCACGGCGGACAGATCCGCCTGTTCGGCTGGCCGCCGATCGTGCCCAGCACGATCGACCGCCGCTATGTCTACGGCCATATCCGCGAAGGCGCCCGCCACCTGGTGATCTCGGCCGGGCTTGGCTATTCGAAACTGCCCATCCGCATCGGCACCCCGCCGGAAATCACCGTGGTGGATCTGTCGGCGGCGGCCTGACTCAGCCCAGCATCGTATCCGAGAACAGCAGCACCTCGACCGAGGTCAGCACGTCGATTTCGCCATTGCCCAGGTGCGTCAGGGTCCAGTCGCCGCCCGCGCCGATGATGCTGAAGGCGCTGGACAGCAGCGTCGAATAATCCGCCGTGTCGGTGCCCGCGCCGCCGTCATAGCTGTCGTTGCCGTCGCCCAGGAAGCACACGAAGGTATCGTCGCCGTCGCCGCCTTCCAGGATATCGTCCCCGGTCATCCCGTTCAGCGTGTCGTTGCCCGCCCCGCCGCGCAGCCGTGTCACGCCGATCTGGCCGGTCAGCACGTCGTCGAAATTGGTGCCGTCGATGAATTCGACCTTGGAAAACACGTCGCCCTCGGCATCGCCGCCCGTGGCGGTGCCCGCCGTCAGATCCACGGTCACCCCCGCGCTGGAATATCGGTAATCCAGCCAGTCGCGCCCGTTGCCGCCGTGCAGTTCATCGCCATCGCTGCCGCCCCGCAGCCGGTCGCCGCCGTCGCCGCCAAACAGCAGGTCGGTGCCGCCATTGCCCAGCATGAGGTCGTCGCCCGTGCCGCCGTTCATCCGGTCGGCCCCGTCCTGGCCGCGCATCGTGTCGTCGCCGGCCAGACCGAACAGGAAATCGTCGCCGTCGCCGGCGTCCAGCACATTGGCCACGTCGTTGCCGGTCAGGCTGTCATTGCCCGACCCGGTGGTGGCGTTTTCGATCACCACGCCATTGGCGATGGTGCGCCCGCCGATCACCCCTTCGACGTAGGAAATGAACCCGCCGCCGCCGTCTTCGTACAGCAGCGTCGCCGCGCGCAGGTCCATCACCGCGTTCTTCAGGCCAAGGTATTCGAACGTGTCCAGCCCGCCGGTGTCCCAGGCGGTGTAATAGCCCGCGCCGGACCCGGTGTCGTTGCTGTCCCACAGCGCATAGGTGTCGTCGCCCGCCGCATAGGTCGTGTTCGCGCCATAGAATTCCTGGAGCACGGCGATATCCAGCGCCGCGTAGCTGCCGCCATGGCCGGTCGATGCGGTCGAGGATCCGATGCCGGCGATGGTTGACCCTTCGTTGTAGCTCATCGCCGTGTAGACGGCTGAATTCAGCTCGTAATCGCCGCGGTCCAGCGCGTCGTCCACGCCCTGCATGACCGAGGACCCGTTGCCGGTGTCGTGCGGGTGGCCCAGCCCCATGGCATGGCCGAATTCGTGGATCGCCACACCGTACATGAACCCGCCGTCATCCAGCGTGCCGCCGGGTTCGGTGTTCCAGTAGGGCAGGGCGTCGGGGTTGTTGTTCAGCACCCCGAACTGGCCATCGCCGGCCACGGTCGGGAACAGGAAGAAGCCCAGCAAGGTGCCGCTGGAATCGGAGGGCAGCACCGCCGTGGCGATTTCAAGGTCCGCAAGGGCGCGGTCGGTTGTGATCTCGAAATCGATGTCGGCAAAGGTTTCGACCCCGTCGAAGACGGAAAACAGCTGTCCCTGTTCATAGGCGTTGGTGCCCGACGCGGTATAGGTGTCGCCGCCATAGGAATAGCTGTCGCCGTCCACCGCGAAATAAACCAGGATCGGGCCGCTGTCGTTCAGCGCCTTGCGCCCCTCGATCGCGTCCAGCGGCGTTTGCGGCGCGCGCGGGAACGCCGGGGTCACCGCCAGCGCGTAATCGCCCGCATAGCCCGACGCATAGGCGTCGACCTCGATGTAGTATGTCCCGGGTTCAAGCCCGGTCATCACCAGCGAACTGCCCCGCAGCAGGCCGGAAACGACATCGTCGTTCTCGGCCAGTAGGGTGCCGTTGGAATCATAGATCCGCACCAGCGGATCCTCCAGCGCGCCCAGCCCGTTGCCGGTGTCATGATCCACGCCGAACAGGCTTAGCCGGACGGTTTCGGTGTCGCTCAGGTCCAGCTGGAACCAGTCGGTGTCCCCGGCGCTTTGCAGCGTGTCATAGGCGACGTCGCCGACCGCGATCGCGCTGGTGTCACCGGGTATGGTGACCTGGTCCAGATCCGCCGACAGGCTGCCGATCTCGTCCTTGCCGCAAAAGTCGTCCAATGCCGCCGCGGTGCAGAATCCACACATCCCTTGGTCTTCCTCCTCATGTGCCGTCCCGGGGTGGTCCGATCCCTGCCGTCGGGCGGGATTGAATCGCTCCTTCGGACAACCTTAGCGGGTTGAACCGTAAAGTGGTGGAAAATGGCAGCGCAAAGCGCAGGGAATCGCGCCGACGGGACCCGGCGAATGCCAGGCCCCGCAAGGTTGATATCGGGTTACCCGATCCGGCCAATTCCGGTGGATCAGCGCAGTTCCCTGCGCAGGATTTCCATGACCGCCTCGGGCGTATCGGCCGACAACAGGAACCCCTTCAGCGTCGGGCCGGCAAATTCATGGGCGATCACGTGGTCGACCAGATCCAACAGCGGGGTCCAGTAGCCATCGGTGTTCAGCACCACGATGGGCTTGGCATGCAGGCCCAGCTGGCGCCAGGTCAGCGCCTCGAACACCTCGTCCAGCGATCCGGCGCCGCCGGGCAGCAACACCACCGCATCGGCGTTCATCAACATGACCTTCTTGCGTTCATGCATGGTCTCGGTGATCACAAAGCTGGTCAGGTCGGTCTTGCCGACCTCCATGCTCATCAGGTGGGTGGGGATCACGCCGAACGTCTCGCCCCCGGCGGCCTGGGCGGCGCGGGCAACTTCGCCCATCAGGCCCACGTCGCCGGCGCCATAGACCAGCCGCCAGCCTTCATCGGCCAGCGCAGTCCCAAAGCCGCGCGCCTGTTCGGCATAGGCCGGCCGCGTACCGTTTCGGGATCCGCAATACACACAGATGGACCTGGGCGCCATTGTCACACTTTCTATTTGCCGGGCACGCCGAAGCGCGCGTGTTTTGACCCAAGATTGCCCCGTTGTTACAATAGCTTCAAGCCGGACCCCAAAGGGGGTCGGATGGGGGACGAAAAAGATGGCCGCAAAGACCGGGCTTTTGGGGATGGGCACGGCGGGCACGGTGGGTATTGCCGTGGCCGGCGTCGTCCTTGTTGGCCTTGTCGGGCGCGAGGTTTACCTGCGCGCGCAAAACCCCGTGGTTGCAGTGGAAGCCCCGGCAGAAACGCTGGACGAAACTGCCACCGAAACGCCCGCAAATAGCCCGGCCAATAACCCGGCCGCCACCAATTCCGACACCAATTCCGCCACCAATTCCGACAGTGGTCCCCAGACCGCTTCCGACACCGCTTCCCAGACCGCGGATCAGGCGGCCGCGTCCGCCACCACGGACCCCGTTGCCCAGACCGCGCCGGATCTGCCGCCGCCCCTGGCCGCGCCGCGGTTCGACCTGGTGCGGGTGGATCCCGACGGCACCGCCGTCATCGCCGGATCGGGGCAGGCGGGCAGCCGCGTGACGCTGTTCCTGGACGATGTCGAACAGGACAGCGCCGAGATCGACAGCGCCGGCAAGTTCGCACTGTTCCTGGCGCTTGAAGCCTCCGATCAACCCCGGCTGATGACCATGCAGGCCCGGCTGGGCGATCAGGTCGCCTGGTCCGAGGATCAGATCATCCTGGCCCCGACACCCACGCCGACACCCACGCCCGAACCGCGCGTGGCCTCGTCACCCACGCAACCGACCGCCGAACCAACCGCCGACAGCGCCGCGCCAACAGCGCAGACACCCCTGTCAAATGACACTGCAGCCGGGGCCTCGGAAACCGTCGTCGCCCTGGCCGACCCCGCAGCGGAAGACGTCGCAGCGACCGAACCGGCATCGCCCGCCCCGAACACCGCCCAACAAACCGCTCAACAAAGCCCCGAAGCCATGGCCGCCGCCCCCGATGGCAGCGCCAGCCCGGCGCCTTCGCCTGCGCCCGACACGCCCGGCGCGGACAGCGCCGCGCCGCTGGTGGCCGAACCCGGCGCGCCCGAGACCCCGACCGAGGAACCCGGCGATGTCGCCGCGCCCCGGACCACGCCGGCGCCCGGCCCGGTCGCTGTGCTGCGTGCCGGGGCCGACGGGGTGGAACTGCTGCAGCCCGGTACGCCGGAACGGCCGCAGGCGCTGGACACGCTGGCTCTGGACACCATCAGCTATACCGATGACGGCGAAGTCCTGCTGTCGGGCCGCGCGCCCGAAGGATCCGCCGTGCGCGTCTACCTGGACAACCGCGCCGTCGCCGACCTGTCCATCGACGCCGAAGGCCGCTGGAAGGGCGAGGTGCGCAATGTCCGGCCCGGCGTCTATACCCTGCGCCTGGACCAGCTGGCCACCGATGGCAGCGTCGACGGGCGTCTGGAAACACCGTTCAAGCGGGAATCCCCCGCCGTTCTGGCCGCCGCCCGCGCCGATCTGCCCCGCAACGACCCGATCACCGCCGTCACCGTGCAGCGGGGCGATACGCTGTGGGCGATCTCGCAGGACCGCTATGGGGAGGGCGTCCTGTATGTGCGCGTGTTCGAGGCCAACCGCGACGCCATCCGCGACCCCGACCTGATCTATCCGGGCCAGGTCTTCGCCCTTCCGGACTGATCGCCGCTGGTCATTGCCGCCCGCCGGACCTATCTGACAGGGACCCCACCGCGAGCCCAGCATGACCGACGACGACACCACCGCCCGCGACCGCCGGTCCGGAATCCGCGTGATCCGCGAGGTCGCGCCCTATCTCTGGCCGCCCGGACAGCCCGAAATCCGCTGGCGCGTGGCGCTTGCCATGGCGGCGCTGATCTGCACCAAGCTGGTCGCCGTGGTCACGCCGCTGTTCTACAAGGGCGCGGTCGACGGTCTGGCCAAGGATGGCGGCGTGCCGATCCTGGCGCTTGGCGCGGTGGGGCTGACGGTGGCCTACGGGCTCAGCCGGCTGATGCAGGTGGGCTTTGAACAGCTGCGCGACGTGTTTTTCGCGCGCGTGTCGCAACGGGCCCTGCGCCGCCTGGCGCTGCGCACCTTCCAGCACATCCACGCGCTGTCGATGCGCTATCACATCACCCGGCGCACCGGCGCGCTCAGCCGGATCATGGACCGGGGCGTCAAGGGCGTGGCGTTCCTTTTGCGGTTCCTGCTGTTTTCCATCGGCCCGCTGGTGTTCGAGCTGATCCTGATCTGCGCCATCATCGTCGGCGTCTTCGACTGGCGCTTCCTGGTCGTGCTGGTGGCCACCTTCGGCATCTACATCTGGTTCACCTTCGCGGTCACCGAATGGCGGGTGAAGATCCGCAAGGTGATGAACGACCAGGACAACGAAGCCAGCCAGCGCGCCGTCGACAGCCTGCTGAACTTTGAAACCGTGCGCTATTTCGGCGCCGCCGGGCGCGAAGCCGATCGCTATGACCAGGCCATGCGCGGTTATGAAGAGGCGGCGCTCAAGACCGCCTACAGCCTGTCCGCCATCAACGCGGGCCAGGCGCTGATCATCAACGCGGGGCTGATCGCCGTCATGGTCATGGCCGCCCAGGGCGTGCAGGCCGGCACCTACACGGTGGGCGATTTCGTCATGGTCAACGCCTACATGATGCAGATCATCGCGCCGCTGAACTTCCTGGGCTTCGTCTACCGCGAGATCCGCCAGGCGTTGATCGACATGGGGCAGATGTTCGACCTTCTGGAACACGTACCCGAAATCACCGACGCGCCGGATGCGCACCCGCTGCAGATCACGTCGGGGCGGATCGAACTGGACGATGTGCGGTTTTCCTACGAGACGGGGCGCGAGATCCTCAAGGGCGTCAGCTTTACCGTCGGGGGCGGGCAAAGCGTGGCCATCGTCGGCGCCACCGGGTCGGGCAAGTCGACCATCGGGCGGCTTCTGTTCCGCTTTTACGACGTCACCGGCGGCGCCGCGCGCATCGACGGGCAGGACCTGCGCGCGGTGACACAGGACAGCCTGCAGGCCGCCATCGGCGTGGTGCCGCAGGACACCGTCCTGTTCAACGACACGATCCACTACAACATCGCCTACGGGCGCGAGGACGCGACCGAGGACGATATCTTTGCCGCCGCCAAGGCCGCCCAGATCCACGACTTCATCCAAAGCCTGCCCGCCGGTTACGCCACCAAGGTCGGCGAACGGGGGCTGAAACTGTCGGGCGGCGAAAAGCAGCGGGTCGGCATCGCGCGCGCGCTTCTGAAGAACCCGCCGATCCTGCTGCTGGACGAGGCGACATCGGCGCTGGACACCGACACCGAACAGGAGATCAAGGGCGCGCTGCGCCGCGCGGGCGAGGGGCGCACGGTGCTGACCATCGCCCACCGCCTGTCCACCATCGCCGAGGCCGACCGCATCATCGTCCTGGAACAGGGCGAGATCGTCGAGCAGGGCAGCCATGGCGAATTGCTGGCCCGGCGGGGCCGCTATGCCCAGCTGTGGGACCGTCAACAGGCCGAAGACGCCGCGTGACGCGTGGCCGTGGCGGGCCGCCCATCCGCCATTCCGGCCGGCGTTGGGCATAGACCCATCGGCAAGGGCAGGGCAGGCGTGCGCGAATTGCCGGTATGCAAATAGTTTGACTTGCAAATCAAATGAGAGTCCGGCATCCCGGGTGCATGACCTCCGATCCCAATTCTCCGCGTTACCGCTTCGGTATCCGTTTTTCGCTGCTCGTGCGCCGCTGGCGCCAGTCGCTTGACGCGCACCTGGCGCAGGCGGGGCAGACCGGCGCGACCTGGGTGCCGCTGGTGCACCTGCAGGAAACCGGCGGCGGCATCTCCCAGAAACAGCTGGCGCGCCTGGTCGGCGTCGACGGATCAAGCCTGGTGCGGGTTCTGGACATCAACGAACGCGAGGGGCTGATCGAACGGCGACGCGACGAACATGACGGCCGCGCCCGGCTGATCTTTCTCACCGCCAAGGGCCGCCAGCGCGTGGCCGAGATCCGCGCCGAGCTGTTCAAGGTGGAAGAGGCGATCCTCGCCGACCTCTCCGACGACGACCTGACATGCATGATCGCGCAGTTCGACCGGATCGAGGCCCGGCTGAAGGCGCTCGAAGAAGGGCCCCGGCCCGGAGACAGCGCATGACCATGTCCCGGCCATCCCCCCGATCCCAGCTGCCGACCCGCCGCATCGACGCGGTGCGCCAGCTTCTGGATCCCCGGCTTTTGCGCGACTCCATCGCGCTTGGCGCCCAGCCGTGGCAGCGCATCGGCGCGATCGCCGGGCTGCAGGCCGCGCTGACCGTGGGCATCGCCCTGCCGCTGGTGCATCTCTCGCCCTGGTCCGGGCTGATCGGCTATGCCTCGCTTGGCGCGCTGGTGGCGCTGTTCGGCCGCTTCGCCCCGGCGCGGCGGCGCAACTGGATCGTGCTGCAGGCCGCGCTCTGCCAGGTGCTGGCGGTGTTCTGCATGTCGCTGGCCGCCTGGGCCGGCGCAGGCCCGCTGATGCTGCTGGCGCTGCTGGGGGTGGCCTGCGGGATCTTCTTCTTTGTCTCCGTCACCTGCCGGTTCGGGCCCCCGGGCGCGTTGATCTTCGCCTTTGCCGCCGGGGCCGGCGCCGTGCCCGCCGCCACCTTCGCCGATGTCCTGCACCGCAGCCTGGCCACCGCCGCCGTGGCGGCGCTGGCCCTGCTGATCTGCGCCCTGACGGAACGGTTCCGCGATGCCTCTATCGAAAACCGCCCCCTGCCGGTGGATCCGATGCGCCCGCTGGGCCACCGCCTGATTGCCGCCGTGCGCATCGCCGCGGGCTGCGCCCTGGCCGCCTTCGCCTGCCATGCGATCGGGGGCAATCACCCGCTGTGGTCCGCCATGGGCGCGCTGGCCGTGCTGCAGGGCGCGCAGTTGCACCTGTCGCTGAACCGGGCGATCCAGCGGATGGCGGGCTCTGTCGGCGGGGCTGTCGTGGCCTGGGTGATCCTCACCCAGGATCCCTCGCTCGGGGTCATCGTGATCGCGCTGATGCTGCTGCAATTCGGAACCGAACTGATCATCGGGTCGAACTACGGGCTGGGCCAGGTCCTGGTGACGCCCATGGCCCTGCTGATGAGCGATCTGGCCATGCCCGCCGCCGGCGGTGCCGCCATGGTGCCCGAACGCGTGCTCGACACGATCCTGGGCGCCACCATCGGCCTTTTGGCAGCCATCGTTCTGTCGACGCTGGACGATCGCGAACATCTGGCGCGGATCGGGGCCGGACGCGGATTTGGGCAGGGCGTGGATCGGGGCAGGGCGCGGCCCGATAGGGACCGCTTGCACTGATCTTCCGGACATCGGACAATGCGTCATGTCCACCGGAGATCCCCCATGCGCGCCTTGTTCATCCTGACCGCCCTGACCGTTCCCGCCGTTGTGCTGGCGGCCTGTGGCGATATCCAGCCCGGCCGCCCGCCGGCCCCCGACGAACTGGCGGTCTTCGGCAAGGGCTATCCCGACCCCGGCGATCCCTGCCTGCAATCCGGCGAGACCGACTATACCAACCCGTTCATGGACGACGACGCGATCCTGATCGCCTGCCCGCCGGGGATCGATGCGCAGGTCCTGCCCAATTCCATGGACGCGATCTGGATGGGCGAGATCGACAACTGGACGGTGTTTTCCGTCCGCCTCTGACCGCTATTCCGCCGCTTTCAGCGGCGATTCCCCGGCCACGCGCGGCTTGCGTTCATCGCCCCAGATCAGTTCGGGCATCTTCGCCTTGCGCGCTGCGCGCCGCAGCGCCCAGTCCCGCGCCGCCCGGCTGGACCGGCCCATCGACAACCGCGCCAGCAGGTCGGCCAGCCACCCCACGTAGGTCGAAAACCACACCCGGATCGCCAGAAGCGATGGCGTGACCACCAGCGTCAGAACCGTCGCCACGCCCAGGCCGAACACCACCGCCGTCGCCAGCTGCTTCCACCACAGCGCCGTGGGGCTGTCGATCGTGTAGCCGCCCCCGATGAAATCCAGCGAGATCCCGAACATCATCGGCGCCAGCCCCGCCATCGTGGTGATCGTGGTCAGCAGAACGGGGCGGATCCGGCTTTCGGTGGTGTAGATGATCGCCTCGATGCGGGGCATGTAGCGGGAATATTCCTGGTAGGTGTCGATCAGCACGATGTTGTTGTTCACCACGATCCCCGCCAGCGCGACGATCCCCGTGCCCGTCATGATGATGGAAAACGGCTGCTGCATGACCATCATCCCGATCAGCACGCCGGTGGTCGACAGCACCACTGCCAGCAGCACCAGAACCGAATTGTAGAAGCTGTTGAACTGGGTCAGCAGGATGATGAACATCAGACCCAGCGCGGCGCCGAAGGCCGACGACAGGAACGCCTGGCTCTCGGCCTGTTCCTCCTGGTCGCCGGTCCATTCCCAGTCGATGCCGGCGGGCAGGGGATCGGTGTTCAGCCAGTCGGTCAGAACCGCGATCCGCTCGTTGGCATTGATTGGCACGAACCGCGCGCCCTGGGCGACGGCCTCTTCCACCGCCGCCGCGCTGTCGGCCCCGGTCAGGGCCTGCATCACGTACCGCGTCCCGTTCGGCGCGGTGAAAAACGGCCCCTGCGGATCGTCCAGCATCGACGCATCCTTGACCACCGCCAGCCCTGCGCCAATGCCCTCGGCCCCCGGCGCTATGATCTTGGCCAGCCCCGGCGCCACATCCGCCTTCACGTCGAAATACCGCTGCTGGTCCACCCGCTTGATTTCGGCCAGCTTCGGCACCGGCTGGCGGGTCACGAAGTTCGACAGCGGCACCAACCCCTGGCTCGTGCGCACCTTCAGCGTGTCCAGCGTCGACAGCACCCGGTCCTCTCGCGGCAGGCGCACCCGGATGTCGATCTCTTCGTCGCTGGAATCGACCCGCATCGTGTCCAGCAGGATGCCCCGCGTCACCAGCTGCACCATCGCACCCACGCTGGCCACGTCGGCGCCAAAGCGGCCGGCCTTTTCCACGTCCACGTCGATCTGCCAGTCGATGCCGGGCAGGGGCAGGCTGTCCTCCACCTGGATCAGCCCGGGCGTGGCGTCGAATTTCGCCCGCGCCACCTCCGTCGCCTCGGTCAAAGGCCCCCATCCGTCGCCCTTCAGCCGCAGGTGCACCGGCTTGGCCGATGCCGGCCCTCCGGTCAGCGGCAGGATCTCGGTCTGGATGCCGGGGATCCGGGCCAGCGCCGCAGTCAGCTGATCCACCACCAGGTCGCCGTCGAACCGCGGATCGGAAATCTCGCGGTCCAGCCAGCCGCCCAGCAGGGGTTCGGAAATCATCGGGCGGTCTTCCCACGGGATGATCTCGAACTGTACCTGGCCCACGGTGTCGGCCGGCGCCTCGGACCCGCCGGTGTTCTGGTTCAGCCCGCCTTCGCCGGCAAAGGAAAACACGTTGATCACCGCCGGGTGGGACGCCACGATATCTTCGACCTCGCGCACCATCCTGTCCGCTTCGGCCAGCGAGACGTTGCCGCGCGCACGCACATAGGCTGTGGCCTGTTCCGGTTCGGTCGCCACGAAGAAATCCACGCCCAGGTTGTTTTCGCCATAGGCCTTGAAAACGGCCGCGACCCCCATGAAAACCAGCACCACCATGACGACGGGCATCACCGGATTGCCCGTGATCGCCGTGACGACCCACCCCAGCATCGTCCGCCGGTGCCCGGGGCGCGGCGGCCTTTCGGCCCGTTCGATCCTGGCCGCCCCCAGCGTGACCGAGGCGCAGAAGGCGAAGACCAGGAACAAAAGCCCGCCCAACAGCGAACCCATCGTCGGCGGCACCGCCCCTTCGGGCAGCACGTAATAGGGGTTCAGCACCTGCATCGCCGCCACGAACAGCCCGTACAGCGACACCGGCACCAGACCCGCGCGCACCACCCAGGGCAGCCGCGCCCGCAGACCGTCCGAGGCATGGCCGAACACACGGGAAATCCGCCCCGTCACCCCGCCCATCACCGGCAGGTAGATCAGCGCCACCACCAGCGAGGCCGACAGCACGAAGATCAGCGTCACGGGCAGCATCCCCATGAATTCACCCGCCACGCCCGGCCAGAACAGCATCGGCAGGAAGGCGCACAGCGTCGTCGCGGTCGACGACACGATGGGCCAGAACATCCGCTGCGCCGCTTCCACATAGGCATGCATCGGCCCGGTGCCGTCCTTGATCCGCTTGTCGGCGTATTCCACGACGACAATCGCCCCATCCACCAGCATCCCCACCGCCAGGATCAGCCCGAACATCACGATATTGGAAATCGACACGCCCATCAGCGCCAGCAACGCAAAGCACAACAGGAACGACGTCGGAATGGCAAAGCCCACCAGCAGCGCCGCCCGTGTTCCCAGCGCCGACAGCACCACGATCATCACCAGCGCGATGGCGGTCAGCACAGACCCCTCAAGCTGGCTCACCATCGACGACACCTGCCGGCTCTGGTCGTTGGACGTGCCCAGCTCCACCGCCGCCTGCAGTTGCGGCGGCCAGTCCTTGCGCGCCTCGGCCAGGGTCGCCTTTACCTGGTCGACCGTGTCGATCAGGTTGTAGCCCTTGCGCTTGACCACCTGCAGCGCGACCGTGTCGGCGCCGTTGAACCGCGCCGTGCCGTCCCGGTCCTCGAAGGTGAAATTGACCTCCGCCAGGTCGCCCAGCGTCACCACCCGGTCGCCGTTGGTCTTCACCGGCAGGCGGTAAATGTCGTTCACGTCCTTGAAATTCGACGGGATCTTCACCCCGAACGTGCCCTGTTCGGTCTCGTAATCCCCGGTCGCGATCAGCTGGTTGTTGTTGCGCACCACGTTGATCAGCTCGGCCGCCGTCACGTTGTAGGATTCCAGCCGCAGCGGGTCGATCACCACCTCGACCATCTCGTCGCGGTTGCCGGCGATCCCGGCTTCCAGGACGGAATCAAGGCTTTCCAGCCGGTCCTGCAATTCCTTGGCGATCCGCGCCATGGTGCGTTCGGGCACCGGGCCGGTCAGGTTCACGATCACGATGGGGAATTCGGAAAAGTTGATCTCCGATATCGTGTATTGTTCCGCCCCGTCCGGGAAATCGGCCGAGGCCGAATTCATCGCGTCCCGCACGTCGGCCATCACCGCCGTCTTGTCCCAGCCGAATTCGAATTCCAGCGCCACGCCCGCATAACCTTCGGCGGCGGTGGCGCTCATCTTGTCCAGCCCGTCCAGGTCGGCCAGCTCGGTCTCCATCGGCTTGACCAGCAGGTTTTCCGAATCCTCGGCCGAAATGCCGGGGAAGGGGACCGACACGAACAGCGCCGGGATCTCGATATCCGGCTCGCCTTCCTTCGGCAGGCTGACATAGGCGAATCCGCCGATCAGCAGTGACAGCACGATCAGGGCAATGACCATCCGCGCCCGCGACGCGGCCCAGTCGACCAGTCCGGTCACGGCAGATCCTCCTCGTGGGTCACGGCGACCTTCAGCCCGGCGGTCACGAAATCCTGACCGACGACGATCACGTCGGCTTCGTCGTCCGGGCCGGTCACCCAGATCCCGTCGATATCGTCGCGCAGCACCTTCACCGGCTGGAACCGCACGACGCTGTCGCCATCCACCACCCGCACGCCCAGCCGTCCGTCGTTGTTCAGCGTCAGCGCCGATTGCGGCAGACGGTGCGCCCGCGTGCCTTCCGACGCGATGGCGATCGCGGCGGTCTGCCCGTCACGGATCGCCAGGTCGTCGTTCGCCACCTGGATCTCGACCGCGAAGGTGCGCGTCACCGGGTCGGCCGAGCGGCTGATGAACGTCACCTGGCCCTGCGCCGTGCCCCCGTCGGCCAGCTGCGCCGTGGCGATGGCCCCCATCTCGACCCGGCCCACCTGGGTTTCCGGCACATACCCCACCAGCTTCATCGGGTTCAGCTGGATCACCGTCGCACAGATCCCCCCGGCGGCCAGGAACGACCCGATCTCGGCTGTGTCCGATTCAAGGTGGCCGGCAAAAGGTGCGGTGATCGACAGCCGTTCGATGTCCTTCTGGGCAAAGGATACCTGGGCCTCGGCCGATTCGATGCCGGTCCGCGCGCTTTCCAGCCCCGCATCCGCCGCCGCGACCGCCGCTTCGGCCGACCGCAAGGCCGCCCGCGACCCCGCCAGCCGCACATCCGAGGCATATCCGCCCTGCGACAGCTTGTCCGCCGCGTTCAGGTCGATCCTGGCCTCTTCCAGCGCCGCTTCGGCCTCGGCCTGCCGGGCCTGGCTTTCGGGAACGCGGCTTTTCGCCAGCGACAGCTGCGCCTTGGCATCGGCCAGCGTCACGAACCGCGTGCCCGGATCCAGCACGCACAGCTCCTGGCCCTTTTCCACCCGCGCACCCTTGCGCAGCGGTTCCGACATCACCACCGCCGATGTCTCGGCCGGCACCTCGACCTCGCGCATGGCGCGGGTTTCGCCGCGCAGAACCACGGCGCTGTCGACCGGCTGGGCAACCGAATGGCGCACCACCACGCCCATTCCGGCGGGGGCCTGCGCCACCGTGTCGGCCGCATCAGGTGTCTGGGGGGATGCGGGGGATGTCGCGGAAGGATCCGACGCCGTTGCCACCACCGGGTCGTTGCCCCGGGCAAAGGCCAGCAGGCGGTCGCGTTCCAGGACCAGGAAATAAAGCGCCACCATGACCACCAGGGCCGTCAGTGTGGGGATCAGTCGCATGCGCCTGCCTCTGTGTCACTCGCCATGGTCCCGGCGGACCGAACATATGTCCGGGGATATATGGACACGTTCGGGTGAACTGACTAGTTCAGATTCGCGCTTTTGGCGATTTTTTGCGGTATTCTGCCGGTTCTCCCTGCGCCAGCGCCCCTTGGCTTGGCCGGAGCACCGCTATATAGCGGGCCCCACGCGTCCGCACGACAGGGCGCAGGCGCTTGGCGGGGCAGTATAATCCGCCGGTGCATGGCACGGACAGGGCCCGCGGGCGGGCCACGGACGCAGGACAGACCGGAGACAGCGGCGTGAGCGACACAGACAGCTTTATCGATGAAGTCACCGAAGAGGTGCGCCGCGACAGGCTGTTCGCCCTGATGCGCAAGTACGGCTGGATCGCCGTCGTGCTGATCCTGCTGATCGTCGGCGGCGCCGCCTGGCGGGAATACACCATGTCCCGCGACCAGGCCGCGGCCCAGGCGCTTGGCGATGCGATCACCAATGCGCTGAACGTCGAAGACCCGCAGGCCCGCGCCGACGCGCTGGCCGCGATCGGCGCCGAAGGCACCGACGGCACCGCCGTCCTGGGCTACCTGCGGGCCGAAGCGCTGGCAGCCGCCGGGCAGACCGACCAGGCGGTGGATGCGCTGGACGCGATCTCTCTCAACGGCGACCTGCCGGAAATCTACCGCAACGTGGCGGCGTTCAAGGCGCTTCTGCTGCGCGCCGACACCGCCGATACCGCCGAACTGCGCACCGGATTCGAAGCGCTGGCCGTCCCCGGCAGCCCGCTGCGGCTGCTGTCGGAAGAACAGCTTGCGATCCTCGACATCCGCGACGGCGACTCCCAGGCGGCCATCGACCGCCTGCAGGCAATCCTCGACGACGCCGAGGTCACCCCGGACTTGCAACAGCGCGCCTCGCAGGTGATTGTGGCGCTCGGGGGCGAACCGCGTGGCAACGACGCCGGATCCCAGGGATAAGAAGAACCACGGTGAACCGGCGCGGCCCATGCCGCGCGGGCACCAAGGACAGATGGCGCGCGCTCCGATGGGAACCGTGCGCCGGCGACGGAACGGACGACTGACGGAAGTACGGGCAGAACCATGACCAAGGCACAAGACACCACCTCCGGGCGCGGCCGGGCCTGGCTTTCCGTACTGGCGGCGCTGGCGCTGCTGGCCGCCTGCCAGGAACCCGAAGTCGTGCTGCCCGGCGACCGCGAGGACATCCCCGAGATCGCCGCCTTCAGCAAGGACCCCGATCCGGCCGACAACAAGGCCGTGTCGATCAGCCTGCCGTCGCAGACCACCAATTCCAGCTGGGCCCAGGGGCCCGGCACCACCGCCAACCGCGTGTCCAACGCGGCGCTACGCCCGGTTCCGGTCCTGGCCTGGGCCACCGGCATCGGCGAAGGCAACGACCGCCGCCACCGGATCACCGCCGCGCCCGTCGTCGGCGGCGGCAAGGTCTTCACCCTTGATTCGCGCGCACGTGTCACCGCTCTCAGCCCCAGCGGGGCGGTCCTGTGGACCTATGACGGCACGCCGCCCTGGGCCGGCAAGAACGACGCCACCGGCGGCGGGCTCGCCTATGACAACGGCACGCTTTACGTCTCGATCGGCTTCGGCAGCCTGATCGCGCTGGATGCCGCCACCGGCCAACCGCGCTGGACCCAGCGGCTTGAAGCCACCGGCAGCGGCAAACCGCTGGTCGCGGGCGACCTGGTCTACCTTGTCGCGGGCGATGACACCGGCTGGGCCGTCGAAAAATCGAACGGCCGCATCCGCTGGCAGATCGAATCCACCGACACCGTCGCCCACGTGTTGGGCGCGCCGTCCCCGGCCATCGCGGGCGACCTTGTCGTCTTTGCCTTCGGTTCGGGCGACATCGTCGGCACCTTCAAAAGCGGCGGGCTGCGCCGCTGGACCACCACCGTCGCCGGCAAGCGCCCCGGCAACTCCGCATCGCGCATCGGCGACGTGACCGGACCGCCGGTCGTGGTGGGCAGCAAGATCTACATCGGCAACGCCTCGGGCCGCATCGCGGCACTGGACTCGGGCTCGGGCGACCGGGTCTGGACAGCCCCCTTCGGCGCCATGACCAGCGTCTGGCCGGCGGGCAACAGCATCTTCGCGCTGACCGATTCCAACCAGCTGGTGCGCCTGAACGCGGCCGACGGCGACCCGATCTGGGCCGTCGACCTGCCGCGCTACATCAAGGACAAGCCGCTTGGCCGTGGTCCGGTCTATGCCCATTACGGCCCGATCCTGGCCGGAAGCCGCATCTGGGTCGCGTCCTCCGATGGCCATCTGCGCGCGTTTTCGCCCACCGACGGCAGCCTGCTGGCGGACATCGAAGTGCCCGGCGGCGCCACCGCGGACCCGGTCGTGGCGGGCAACACGCTGTATGTCGTCGGCGCCAAGGGGCAATTGTTCGCTTTCCGTTGAGGATGGAATAGGGTAAGGCACGCGTCTGTCCCTTTTTCGGCCCGTTTCATGACCCTGACCCTTGCCATCGTCGGACGCCCCAATGTGGGCAAGTCCACCCTGTTCAACCGCCTCGTGGGCAAACGCCTGGCGCTGGTCGACGACCAGCCGGGCGTGACCCGTGACTTGCGGGAAGGCCAGGCGCGCCTGGGCGACCTGAAGTTCACGGTCATCGACACCGCCGGGCTTGAAGAAGCCACCGACGAAAGCCTGCAGGGCCGGATGCGCAAGCTGACCGAACGCGCCGTCGACATGTCCGACGTCTGCCTGTTCATCATCGACGCCCGCACCGGTCTGGCTCCCGCCGACCGCGTCTTTGCCGAGATCCTGCGCAAGCGCGCCGGCCACGTGGTCCTGGCCGCCAACAAGGCCGAAGGCGCCGCCGCCGATGCCGGCGTGCTTGAAGCCTGGGAACTGGGCCTGGGCGAACCGGTGCGCATTTCCGCCGAACACGGCGAAGGCATGGCCGATCTTTACGCCGCGCTGATGCCGTTCGCCGATGCCGCCGACGCCAAGGCCGCGAAGGCCGCCGAGGACGCCCCCGAAATCGAGGTCGACCTGGACGAGGACAACGAAGACACCTCGATCCCGATGCCGACCGTGGCCAAGCCGCTGCAGGTCGCCGTGGTGGGCCGCCCCAACGCCGGCAAATCGACCCTGATCAACCGCATCGTCGGCGAAGACCGCCTGCTGACCGGCCCCGAAGCCGGGATCACCCGCGACGCGATCTCGCTGCCTGTGGTCTGGGACGGCACGCCGATGCGCATCTTTGACACCGCCGGCATGCGCAAGAAGGCCAAGGTCCAGGAAAAGCTGGAAAAGATGTCCGTGTCGGACGGCCTGCGCGCGGTCAAGTTCGCCGAGGTCGTCGTCGTCCTGCTGGACGCCGCGATTCCCTTTGAACAACAGGATCTGCGCATCGCCGACCTGGCCGAACGCGAAGGCCGCGCCGTGGTCGTCGCGGTCAACAAGTGGGACCTGGAAGACGACAAGAACGCCAAGATCCGCGAATTGCGCGAAAGCTTCGAACGGCTGCTGCCGCAGCTGCGCGGCGCGCCGCTGGTGACGTTGTCGGCCCGGACGGGCAGGGGCATCGACCGCCTGCACGCCGCGATCAACAAGGCCTACGAGGTCTGGAACCGCCGCGTGCCCACCGCCCAGCTGAACCGCTGGCTGGGCGCCATGGTCGAGGCGCACCCGCCCCCCGCGCCCCAGGGCAAGCGGATCAAGCTGCGCTACATGACCCAGGCCAAGACCCGGCCGCCGGGATTCGTGGTGATGTGTTCGCACCCGGAAAAGATGCCGGAAAGCTACACCCGCTACCTGGTCAACGGGCTGCGCGTGGACTTCGACATGCCGGGCACGCCGATCCGCCTGACGCTGCGGTCGCAGGCGTCCAAGAACCCCTACAAGGGCCGCAAGACCCCGGGGCCGTCGCGCCTGCGCAAGCACCTGAAATCCTGATGTCCTGACCTGACCGCGCCCCGGCCCCGTTGACGTGAACGTCCGGGGCCGGGTGCCGTTTTCCGTCCCGGAAACGGCCCGCCCGACACCGCGCCCGACACCGCACTCGACACCGCACCCGTCCCCACGACATCCACCTTGGCGATGACGCGCCATTCGCCGCCCAAGTCCGCACAGATTCGGGGCATCGACAGCCCGGCACGCCTGCTAAGCTTTTGTGATCACCGGACAAGCACCGCTGCGCGGTGGATTGCCGCGACCCGCCGTCACATCAAGAAAACGGATTACTATTTCGTTAAGAAAGGGTAATCCGGTTGTGGCACCATGGTCTCAACAGGCCGGCGGCACCCGGTCACCCCCTTGCGATCCCCAGCATGCGGGTTATTTGATAAAAAGTGTCAGGAACGGTCAACAAGGAGACCGGAGCATGTCGATCGATATCCGCGTCCACACCCGCCAATTCGTCGAAAAGGACAATCGCGTCGCAGCGCTAAGCTACTTCGGCACCTTCGCGGTTTATTTCACCTCGTTCTTCCTTGCGGCCACCTATGCCGCGACCTGGTGGATCCTGGTTCCGATGGGCGCGATCATGGCGCTGGCGGCGGTGCGGCTTTACGTGCTGCAACACGATTGCGGCCACCATTCGTTGTTCGAGACGCGCCAGCAAAACGAACTGGCCGGCCATGGCCTGTCGGTCTTCACCTTCGCGCCCTTCGAGGCGATGAAGCAGAATCACAACGAACATCACGGCTATATCGGCAACCTCGACCACCGCGACACCGGCGAAATCAACACGATGACGCTGCGCGAATGGAACGAGGCGGGCTTCTGGGAACGGCTGGGCTACCGGCTGTACCGCAACCCGTTCATTCTGATCCCGCTGGGCGCGCTGTTCACCTATTTCATCCGCTACCGCTGGCCCAAGAACGCCGTCAAATACGGCGTCCGGGGCGTCATCCTGCACAACATTGCGCTGCTGTGCTGGATCGGCCTGATCTACATGCTGTTCGGCTGGACCGGCATCTGGGTCTGGCTGGGGTCGTCCTATGCGGGCGGCATGTTCGGCGTCTGGCTGGTCTACCTGCAGCACAATTTCGAAGATACCTACTGGGACCGCCGTCCCGACCTCGACCCGCAGATCGCGGCGCTTCAGGGGTCGTCCTGCCTGGATTTCGGCTGGTTCTTCGACTTCATGGTGGCCTCGATCAACCTGCATGACATCCACCACCTGAATTCCCGCATCCCGTCCTACCGCCTGCGCGCCTGCCATTATTCGATCCCCGAAGAACTGGGCATGCGCCGCATCAAGTTCCCCGAGGCGATCCGCGCCATGCGGCTCAAGCTCTGGGACGAGGAAAACGAACGCCTGGTGCCGTTCCCGGCCACGCGCGAAACCCGGACAGCGGCGCACGCGGGCTGATCGCCGCCGGACGACAGACAAGGCAGGGGGGTGGCATCGGCCGCCCCCTTTCCGTATCCGGGACCCCGCACAGCCGCCCCGAAGGAGCCCCCAACCCAATGACAGATACCCAATGACAGACTTCGTCCTCGTGGATCTTGACGGCACCCTTGTCGATCCGGCGCCCGGCATCATCGGGTCCTTCCGCCACGCGCTGACCACGCTGGGCCATCCCGCGCCCCCGGCCCAGGACCTGGGATGGATCATTGGCCCGCCGCTGCGCCGCAGCTTCGAACGCCAGATCGGCGCGCCGGACCAGGTCGAAGACGCCGTCGCCCATTACCGTGACGTCTACGGGGGCGACGGGCTGTTCCAGGCCACGCTCTATGACGGCATCGTCGAGGCGCTGACCGGGCTGAAGGCGGCCGGCTACGGGATGTACCTGTGCACCGCCAAGCCCATCGTCTTCGCCCGCCGCATCACCGCGCATTTCGGGCTGGATACCCTGTTCGACGGCCAGTACGGCGCCGACCTTGACGGGCGTTTCGACGACAAGGGCGACCTGATCGCCCACATCCTGGCGCACGAGGGCCTTGACGGCGCGCGCGGCTGCATGATCGGCGACCGCGAAAACGACACTTCCGCCGCCGCGCGCAACGCCATGGCCTCGGTCGGCGTATTGTGGGGCTACGGCGACAGCGGCGAACTGACCCAGGGCGGCGCCAGCGTGTTGTGTGCACATCCCCGCGATCTGGGCGGCTGCATCGACACGCTGCTGGGATGCTGATCCCGGTCATCCCGGTCCCCATGCTTGCCATGCGGCCCATGGCGCCTATACAGGATTCAGGTGCCGGGCGAACCTTTCCGCTTTCCGGCCCGTCAGGGAGGCTGCACCGGGCAGAAAGGGACGATCATGGCTGTACTGACCGACATTGCCGGCATCGGTCCCGTGCTCGAACGCGCGCTGCGGGCAAGGGGGATCGCATCGGTGTCGGACCTGGCACAGGCCAGTCCCGACGACCTGCGCCCGGTCACCGGGGTCGGCCCGCGCCGCGCCGCCAAGCTGATCGAGGATGCGCGCCGTCTGACCTCCGGCCAGGCCGCCAAAGCCGCTCCGCCCGCCCGCCGTCGCCGCAAACCGCCCGCCGATGCCGCTCCGTTGCCAACCCCGTCGCCAACCCTGTCGCCCCCCGCGTCTCCTCGCGTGTCGCCCGCCCGCGCCGCCGCCCTCGCGCTTGACCCGTCGACGTCCCCGACACCTCCTGTGAAGGACCAAGGCATGTCCCAGACCGCACCCGCCCGCCCGCGCCGCACCCCGCCGGTCTTCTTCACCCATCCCGGCCCGATGACCTGGATCAAGAACCTGGGCGAAGACCTGGTCACCGGCGGCACACGCCCCGACCTGACCCCGCCGTCCAGCCAATCGGACCCCGTGCCGCCCCCTCAGCCCTTGTCCCCCGTTCAGCCCGATCCGCTGCCGCTGCGCATCGTCGCCGATGCCCCCGCACAATCCGACCCCGCACAATCCGACCCCGACATGGGCGCGCTGCAGGGCCACGAACGGGGCATGGTGCCCGGGCGCATGACACCGCCCTCGGACCCTGTCGGCATCCCCGACACGCCCGGCCCGGAGGAGATCACGCCGCCACACGACCCCGGCACGGACCCGACCAGCCCGCCCGAGATGCCCGACATCGCGCCGCCCACCGAAATCCCCGTCGGCACGCCGCCCGAACTGCCCCAGGACCTGCCCGGCACACCCATCCCGACGCCCGAGCCGGAAATCACGCCCGAAATCACGCCCGAAATCACGCCCGAACCGGAGCCGGAAACGCCCGAGGAAACACCCGAACCCGAGCCCGAGACGCCGGATCCGGAACCCACCCCGGATCCCGCTCCCGAAGAAACGCCCGAAGAACCGCCTGAAGAAACGCCCGAAGAACCGCCTGAAGAGACGTCCGAAGAAACGCCTGAAGAGACGCCAGACCCCGAGATCCCCGGCGATACCGACGCAGGCAAGAAGGGCGGGAAGAAGAAGAAAAAGAAGAAGCCCGCCAAGGACAAGAAAAAGAAGAAATCCAAAAAGGCCTGACCCCAAGCCTTTCCCTCAGGATGCCAATCCGCGCGCCCAAGGTCGGGCGCCCCGCATCCCATGCCTGCGGACCTCCCCCGCAGGCGCAGACCACCAAGGAGACCCTCTCATGAAATCCCTCGCCGTCGCCCTGATGTGCCTCATCGCCCAACCGGCCCTTGCCGAATGGTACTTCGTCTCGAACCTCGAAGGCGGCGCCGAATACTGGACCTTCACCAATCCCACGGGCAAGCTGACGCCGGTTGGCACCCAGACCGAAGAGATCCGCATCACCCGCAACCCGATGGTGCGCGACCTGGGCCCCGACGGCGTCTGCACGCATGACAATTGCACCATCTCGGTGGTGGTGGACGGCAAGATGCCCAAGGCGGGCGACCCGGTCACGGTGCGGTTCTCGACCACCGTGCTGATGAACCTGACGGCCGCCAGCGATGACGCCCTGCTGGTCAATGCCACCCCCGTGGGCGAGGTCAACACCAATGCCTTCATCCGCAACATCCGCGACGGCGCCTGGGTCGACATCACCTATGCCGGCCAGACCCACCGCTTCGACCTGTCGGGCTCCAGCAAGGCCTGGGGCGCCTATCGCCACTACTCGGACACCGACGCGTTCAAAAGCTACGGCGGCTGACTGCGGCGGCTGACTGGGGCGGCTGACACCCGGGCCCGATCCGCAAGACGGCGAGACATGCAAAAGGCCAGGCGCGCAAGCACCTGGCCTTCTTTCATCTCGAACGGGGAAAGGGTTCAGAAATCCGCCGTGCGGTCGCGGATGACGAACGTCTTGTCCATCTTCAGGGTCTTCGGTTTTTCCAGCCCGTCCAGCACCTTGACGATATCGATGCTTTCGATGTCCTGGCCCTCGTAGGTCTTGAAGTAATAGACCAGGTTCTGGGTGTCGGATGCAGAGGTCCACAGCGTGTATTCCGTCATCACGCCGTTATCCTTCAGATCCTCGCGGATCGACCCCTTGGGGATGTCGAAGTTGTTGAGGATGTGAAACGCCTCGAAGATCGCGTCGCCGGCGGTTTCGGCCGGCAGCGTCGAATTGGCGAAGGCGGTGGCCCGCACGAATCGCGACGGCGATGTGAAATCCCCCGGCAGCCCGGCCATGCCGGTGCCCTGGCCGAAGGGCTTCAGCACCTGGCTGCCCACGGTGATCTGATCCTTGGCGTCCATGCCCAGGCCGATGTAGTTCTGCAGGTTGGTCAGGTGCCAGTCATAGGTCGGGTTGTTGGTCACCGCGTTGACCGTGTTGTCCCAGATCTTCATCCCGTCGGCGCTGTATTCCACCACGATGGATGCGCCGGTCTTGTCGGTGATCGCGTAATGCACCGGGGCGGGCCCGCCGATTTCCTGGATGTCCGTCCCCACGACGGCCAGTTTCGGCAGCGCTTCCTTCACCTCGGCCACGGTGGAAAACTGGCCCAGAACCCAGTTGCCCAGCTCTTCCGAGGAAATC
The DNA here is from genome assembly GCA_003217735.2 of Marinibacterium anthonyi. Taxonomy (GTDB): domain Bacteria; phylum Pseudomonadota; class Alphaproteobacteria; order Rhodobacterales; family Rhodobacteraceae; genus Marinibacterium; species Marinibacterium anthonyi. The sequence continues at coordinate 2,393,175 of CP031585.1, forward strand.
GCGTGGTCCTTGTTTTCCGGCGTCAGGTCGTCCAGCACGGCGGAGCCGGCGAAATAGAAGATCCCGAAATACAGGCCCTCGGTGTTCATCCCGTCCACGATCACCGGCATGTCGAACCCGTTGGCCCCGGCGAACCCGTACTTGGTCTCGTAGGAAAATCCGGTCTCGTCCGGGTTCAGCGCCAGCGTCTCGATCCTGGTGCCCGCGGGCACCGCGACGATGTCCGATTTCAGGTCGAACCCGAATTCCATCGTCCGCGCCGGAACGGTGGTCCCGTCCTTGGCGTGCAGCACGATGCCGGTGCAGGCCAGCGCCTGCTGGCTGGCCAGACCCAGCAGCATCGTCGCCGCCGCAACCCGTTTCACGATCAAGCTGATCTTCATGTCTTTCGTCTCCCGTATCCGGACGCCATGTCCTTGATATGTCACGAGACAATGGGTCACGCTGCCGGGATCCGCAAGGGATGGCGACGAAACTCCTTATGATTTCAGTAAGGTACAGACAATATGTCGCTGTCGCCGGACGCGGTCCGCTGCGCCCATTCCGGGGAACACCGCCGACGATGTCCGGACGGCCGGGTATTTCAAAAGAGAAAGAAGCAGATTTGCGCGCGCCATACGGCCCCCTGACGCAAAACGCCCCCGCAGGGCAAACCGCAGGGGCGTCTGGTCCTGGGCCGTGGCCGGCGTCAGCGCGTCAGGGCCAGCATCTTCTGCGTGCTGCGCAGGGCCATCAGCCCGATCACCACCGCGCCCAGCCCCGAAATCACCGCGACGGCGCGATCCTGGGTCAGCGCCGACAGAAAGATCCCGGCCAGCCCCCAGGCCACGCCGGCCTCGTACATGGCCGTGTCGCGCACCGTCCAGATCACGAACCCCGCCACCAGCAGCGCCAGCACCAGGCAGAAGATCGCGGCGGACCGTTCGCTGAGCAACCCGTAGCCGCCCAGCAGCAGGCCCAGGCTGACAAAGCTGGCCGCCGTCAGCCAGCCGGCGAACAGGCCCGCCGGCGCCCGCGCCATCCAGTGATCCAGGAAGGGCGCATCGTGCAGCGCCACGATCGCCGCCACCATCATGACGAAGATCAGGATCGTCGCCAGGAACGGGCTGACCTGCGCCACCGGCAGCCAGGTCGCCCCGACCGCCAGCGCCAGCGTCAGGCTGGGCCGCATCGCCGACCAGTCCGGCTCGCTCATGCGCATGAACAGGCCGAAGATCGCGCTGACCGCCAGCCAGCCGTAGACCAGCGTCCAGATCAGGAATGTCCAGCCGGGCGGCTGGATCAGCGGATCGACCTGGGGCACCGGGAATTGCGCCGGGTCATAGCCCCGGAAGCTTCCCGTCACGAAGGGCGATGCGATGAAGGCCGCCGTCGCCAGAAAGACGACGATGGCCATGAAGGGGGTAGGGCGGGTCATGACAGCTGTCCGTCCGGGTTGAGCCTGGTCTTCCCTCCAAGATAGGGCGTCAGGACCTCGGGCAACACCACGGATCCATCTTCCTGCTGGCCGTTCTCCAGCACCGCGATCAGGCAGCGCCCCACGGCCAGCCCCGACCCGTTCAGCGTATGCACGTATTCCGGCTTGCCGCCGCCCTCGGGACGGAACCGCGCGTTCATCCGCCGCGCCTGGAACGCCCCCGTGGTGGACACCGAAGAGATCTCGCGGAACGTGTCCTGCCCGGGCAGCCAGACCTCGATGTCATAGGTGCGGCGCGCGCCGAACCCGGTGTCGCCGGAACACAGCAGCACCGTGCGATACGGCAGCCCCAGCGCCTCCAGGATGCCTTGGGCGCAGCCCAGCATCCGCTGCTGTTCGGCGTCCGACTGGTCGGGATGCGTGATCGACACCATCTCGACCTTCTCGAACTGGTGCTGGCGCAGCATGCCGGACGTGTCCTTGCCCGCGCTGCCGGCTTCGGACCGGAAACACTGGGTATGCGCCGTCATCCGGATCGGCAGCTGCCCGGCGTCCAGCATGTCGCCCGCCACCGAATAGGTCAGCGTGACCTCGGACGTGGGGATCAGCCACCAGCCATTGGTGGTCTGATAGCTGTCGTCGCCGAATTTCGGCAGCTTGTCGGTGCCATACATCGCCTCTTCGCGCACCAGCACCGGTGTCTGCACCTCGGTCAGGCCGTTCTTGTCGACATGTGTGTCCACCATGAACTGCGCCAGCGCCCGGTGAATGCGCGCCACGCCGGCCTTCAGGAACACGAACCGCGCGCCCGATGTCTTGGCCGCCGTCTCGAAATCCATCGCCGCCGCGACGCCGGCGATCTGGTAATGCTCCACCGGCGTGAAGGCGAACGACGGTGCCGCGCCCCAGCGCCCGACCTCGACATTGCCGTCCTCGTCGGCGCCCTCGGGCACGTCATCGGCCAGAACGTTGGGGATGCGCGCCAGCATGTCGGTCAGCTTCGCGTCCAGCTCCTTGGCCTCGGCCTGCATTGCCGCCACTTCGGCCTTCTTGTCGGCCACCAGCGCGCGCAGCCGCTCGAACGCGGCCTCGTCGCCGCGTCCCTTGGCCGCACCGACTTCCTTGCTTGCCTTGTTCTGCTCGGCCTGCGCCGTCTCGGCGGCCAGGATCTTGGCGCGCCGCGCCTCGTCAAGCGCGAGGATGTCCGACGACATCGACGCGTCTCCCCGACGAGCAAGGGCGGCGTCGAAGCCTTCCGGGTTCTCGCGGATCAGGCGGATGTCGTGCATGTCCTGGCACTCCTTTGGTGAATCACTCGATCATGGTCCTGGGCGCCTTATGACAGCGCGATCGCCAAAGGGGTAGGGGACGCGGCCCATCGGCCCATCCCGCCTTCCTGTCCTTGCTCACCTGTCCCCGATCTCCTCCGCCACCCAGTCCAGCGCCCGGGGCACCAGCGTCCGGTCTCCGGCAATTGCCGACACCACGCCCACCACGCGCCAGCCATCGCCCACCTTGCCCAGCATCGGCCCCCCCGACGCCCCGTGTTCCACCGCGCAACGCGTCATCGCCAGCGAGAATTTCCGCAGCTCCAGGTCGCAATCGAACCGCCCGCCCAGCACATGCGGCCGCGACCCCTGGTAACCCAGCACCGCGTAGGGGCCGCTGACCAGGTCCCGACCCAGCAAGGGCAGCGGCGCGATGTCCATCGCACTTTCCAGCCGCAACAGCGCCAGGTCATGCCCCGGATCGATGCGCCCGTCCTCCACCGCAAGGGGGTGCAACAGCGCCTCGACAACCCGCCGATCGCCCCGCGCGTGCCCCCGATGCCAACCGGCCACGAAATGCAGGTCGCCCACCGCAACCCTCTGACCGGTCTCGCGAAACAGGCAATGGCCCGCCGTCAGCACCCGGTCCGGCGCCACCAGAACTCCCGAACACATCCCCCGCGTCCGGAACCCCGCCGCATTCACCCGGCCCACGGCGGCCCAGACATCATGCGCCTCCTCCGGCAGCGCCGGCAGCCCGCCCGCACCCGCAGCCCCCGCCCAAAGACACAGCGCCGCCGCTCCCAGCTTCTTCTTGGTCCAAATACCCAAACCAGCCCCATCCATCCGATGCCCCGCCTGCATACCGCGACAAGCTTGAAACCGCCGCCCCCGAATATCCCGCTTGCCTCATGTCACCCCCTCGTGACACATGATGTCACGAGGGGGTGACAAATGCCCCGATCCCCGCAAAGCCCCCGGACGCTCCCATGCCGACACACGACACCAAACCCCGCAACCGCCAGCAGACCAAAGATCGCATCCTGACCGCCCTCCAGGCGATCCTGCTGCGCGACGGGTTCAACGGCGTCTCTATCACCTCGGTCGCGCACGAGGCCGGCGTCGACAAGGTGCTGATCTACCGCTATTTCGGCCGGATCGACGACCTGCTGACCGCCTTCGGCCAACATGCCGATTTCTGGCCCTCCGTCGATGAAGTGCTGTCCCCCGACAACGACATCCTGGCCCCCGCCGAACGCCTCGCGTCCTTCTTCAACCGCTTCGTCGAGGCGCTGCGCGCGCGTCCGATGACGATCGAGATCCTGGCGATGGAAATCGGCGCGCCCAATCCGCTGACCGCCGCGCTCGACGCCACGCGCGAGGCCTGGGGCAGGGAGGTCGCGGACCGCCTGGCCGTCGGTCTCGACATGCCGCACCGCCGGCTGGCGACCATCGTCACCCTGCTGGTCTGCGGCATCCAGTTCCTGGGCCTGCGGGCGCGCGCCACCGACACGTTCGGCGGCATCCGCATCGGCAGCGCCACGGGCTGGCAGACCATCCGCGCCGATCTCGCCTGGCTCTGCGACGCGCTGCTGAGCGATCTTCCGCCCCATCCGACACAGCCGGGCTGAGGGGACCGGCGCCGTCCCGTCCCGGGCCCTCACGCCGCGGCCCCCGGCGTCCGGCGGTCCCGACCCAGACCCCGACCCTGTCCCCGACCCCGACCCGTCGTTTTGTACAAAACCGCCAAATCCACGCGCCCGGATGGGACAAAGCGGTCGAAACCGCCGTGTTTTCGCCTTCCGCGAATAGACGTCCGCACCGCCTTGCGCCTCCTGCATAACGTCCATATGTTCCGCGCAACCTCGACCGGGGGCGCATTCCAGCATCCCTGACAACCCCAAAAGGACACGTTCATGGACAGCAGCGCTATTGCCCAGTTCCTCCCGCTCATCCTGATCTTCGCGATCATGTACTTCCTGCTCATCCGTCCGCAACAGCAGAAGGTGAAACAGCACAAGGCCATGGTCGAAGCGCTGCGCCGCGGGGACCAGGTGGTCACGCAGGGCGGCCTGATCGGCAAGGTGTCCAAGGTCAAGGACGACAACGAAGTCGAAGTCGAACTGTCCGAAGGCGTCAAGGTGCGCGTGGTGAAATCCACCATCGCCCAGGTGCTCAGCAAGACCGAACCGGCGAAAGAATAAGCCTCGTCAATAACTTAAAGGACAGGGCGGATCATGCTGCAGATCGAGCTTTGGAAGCGGGTGCTGATCTGGGCCACCTGCGCGGTGGGCCTGTTGCTGGCAGCGCCCAACGCCTTCTATTCCCGGGTCGAAACCCATAACGACGCCGCCAAGGCGATCGAAAATGGCCAGGTCACCGCGCAGACGCAGGCCGACCTGGCCCTCTGGCCCTCGTGGCTGCCCTCCAACATCGTCAACCTGGGCCTCGACCTGCGCGGCGGCGCGCACCTGCTGGCCGAGGTCAAGGTCCAGGACGTCTATGCCTCGCGCATGGAATCCCTCTGGCCCGAGGTCCGCGACGCGCTGCGTCCCGAACGCGACACCGTCGGCACCATTCGCAAACAGCCGTCTCCGCCGGATGAACTTCGTGTGAAGATCTCGGATGTCGCCGGCATCGACCGGGCGCTGACGGTCGTGCGGGGCCTCTCGCAGCCGGTGACCTCGGTGTCCGGCGTGGGCGCGCAGGACCTGGATGTGCGGGCCGATGGCGACGAGATCATCGTGACGCTTTCGGATGCCGAAAAGCAGGCCACCGATGACCGCACCGTCCGGCAAGCCCTTGAAATCATTCGCCGCCGTATCGACGAGGTTGGCACACGCGAACCCACGATCCAGCGCCAGGGCACCGACCGGATCCTGATCCAGGTGCCGGGCATCGGGTCTGCGTCCGAACTCAAGGACATCATCGGCACCACCGCCCAGCTGACCTTCAACCCGGTCGTGTCGCGCACCGCCGACGCCGATGCCCACGTGGACGTGGGCGACAAGCTGGTGCCGGCGACCGATCAGGACGGGCTTTATTACATCATCGAAGCCGCCCCCGTCGTCACCGGCGAGGAACTGACCGACGCCCAGCCGACCTTCGATCAGAACGGCCGCCCGGCGGTCAGCTTCTCGTTCGACAACCACGGCGCGCGCAAGTTCGGCGACTATACCCGCGACAACATCGGATCGCCCTTCGCCATCGTTCTGGACGACGAGGTCATATCGGCCCCGGTGATCCAGGCGCATATCGCCGGCGGCTCGGGCATCATCACCGGCAACTTCACCATCGAGGACAGCACCAACCTGGCCGTCCTGCTGCGCGCCGGCGCGCTGCCCGCCGGGCTGGAGTTCCTGGAAGAACGCACCATCGGCCCCGAACTGGGCCAGGACAGCATCGAAGCCGGCAAGGTCGCCACCTTCGTGGCCTTCGCCGCCGTCCTGATCTTCATGTTCCTCAGCTACGGGCTGTTCGGGATCTTCGCCAACATCGCGCTGATCATCAACGTGATCATGATCTTCGGGGCGCTGTCGCTGATCGGGGCGACGCTGACGCTGCCGGGGATTGCCGGCATCGTGCTGACGGTCGGCATGGCGGTGGACGCCAACGTGCTGATCTTCGAACGAATTCGCGAGGAACTGAAGACCGCGCGCGGTCCGTCCCGCGCGATCCAGCTGGGCTACGAAAAGGCGCTGTCCGCCATTCTGGACGCCAACATCACAACGCTCATCACCGCCGTCATCCTTTACGTCATGGGTTCCGGCCCGGTGCGCGGCTTTGCCATCACGCTGGGGCTCGGCATCCTCACCTCTGTCTTCACCGCGATCTACGTGACCCGCGTGATGGTGGTGAGCTGGTACGATCGCAAACGCCCCAAGACGATCGAGGTCTGACATGCGCCTGAGACTGATCCCCGACGACACCAAGTTCGACTTCTTCGGCAAGTGGAAGCTGTGGCTGGGTATTTCCGGGTTCCTGATCGTGCTGGCCCTGGTGTCCTTCGGGGTGCGCGGGCTGAACTACGGCATCGACTTCCGCGGCGGCACCACCATCCGGACGGAATCGGCGACCCCGGTCGACGTGGGCGGCTACCGCGATGCGATCACGCCGCTGAACCTGGGTGACATCACCATCACCGAGGTCTTCGATCCCAGCTTCGACGACACCCAGAACGTCGCCATGATCCGCATCCAGGCGCAGGACGGAGGCGAGGCCCTGGCGGCCGATACCATCGCTTCGATCCAGACCGCGCTGCAGGCGGTGGCCCCGGACATCAAGTTCGTGCAGGTCGACAGCGTCGGGCCCAAGGTCTCGGGCGAGCTGATCAAGACAGCCGTGCTGTCGGTCGCCTTGGCGATCGGGGCGGTGCTGGTCTACATCTGGCTGCGCTTCGAATGGCAGTTCGCCCTGGGCGCCGTGATCGCGTTGATCCACGACGTGGTGCTGACCATCGGGGTGTTTTCCGAACTGCAGATCCGCTTCGACCTGGCCATCATCGCGGCGCTGCTGACCATCGTCGGCTATTCGCTGAACGATACGGTCGTGGTCTTCGACCGGGTCCGCGAGAACCTGCGCAAGTACAAGACGCGCGATCTGAAGGACGTGCTGAACCTGTCGATCAACGAGACTCTCAGCCGGACGATCATGACCTCGCTGACCACGCAGATCGCGCTGGTGGCGCTGTTCGCGCTTGGCGGCGACGTGATCCGCGGCTTCGTCTTCGCGATGATCTGGGGCGTCTTCGTCGGCACCTATTCGTCGATCTTCGTGGCCTCGACGATCCTGCTGTGGCTGGGGGTGAAACGCGACTGGACCAAGCCGGGCAACACCGCCGGCAACCAGTTCGCCAACATCGATGCCTGACATCCTGGCCGAGGTCCTGGGTTACCCGGGCCTCGGCTGGCTGATCGCGGCGGCATTGCTGGCGGGCACGGTCCGCGGCTTTGCCGGTTTCGGCACCGGCATGGTCTTTGTCCCGGTCGCGGCGCAGGTGCTGAACCCGTTCTGGGTGCTGCTGGTCGTCCTGGTGATGGACCTTTTCGGCCCGATCCCCAACACCTTCCCAAGGCCTGGCGCGCGGCCGACAAGGCCGACCTGGTGCGGCTGCTGACCGGCACGCTGATCTGCCTGCCGCTGGGGCTGTGGGCGCTGGACCTTGTGGCGCCCGAACTTTTCGGCCTGATCGCGGGCCTCGTGGCGCTGGCCATGGTGGGGGCAATGATCCTCGGGCTGCGGTTTCACGGGCGGCTGGGGCCGGGGCTGGTTCTGGGCACCGGCGGCATGGCCGGGTTCCTGGGCGGCGTGTCGGGCATTCCCGGGCCGCCGGTCATCCTGCTCTACATGGCCTCTCCCAATCCGGCGGGGGTGGTCCGGGCCTCGGTGATGATCTATCTTTTCAGCTACGATTTCCTGCTGGGCGGGGTGCTTGCGGCCAAGGGCGTGGTGACGCTGGTGCCCGCGCTGATCGGGCTGCTGCTGGCGCTGCCCAACGTGCTGGGCAACGTGATCGGCGGCTGGCTGTTCCGGCCGGGCCTTGAAAAGGCCTATCGCGCCGTGGCCTATGTGATCATCACCGCATCGGCGCTGTCGGCCCTGCGGATATGGGAGTGAAGCGATGCGACTGAACGAGATGCAGTTCAACGATGCCGATCCGATCGAAGGGTACGGGCCCGGCTTCTTTCGCATCGGCGGCACGGTGTGGTCGGGCGCGGTTCTGACCGGCCCGCGCGGCACCTCGGCCTGGGGCGGCTATGACGATGTCGCGGCCATCCTGGCGCTGCGCGACGACGTCGACGTGGTCTTCATCGGCACCGGCGCCGAGGTCGCGCACCTGCCCACGGGCTTTCGCGCGCAGATGGACACGGCGGGGCTGGGCGTCGAAGGCATGACCTCGCCCGCGGCGGCACGGACCTATAACGTGCTGCTGTCCGAAGGCCGCCGGGTTGCCGTGGCACTGCTGCCGGTCTGATTTTCTTCGTCGAAGAAAATCGTTCCCCCCGGCCTCGACCGCACCGCGCGGATGACACCCGGTCCCCGCGTCCGATCCGCGCACCGGATTTTATTCGCAGAATAAAATCGACCAGCCCCCGGAACCTGAGCTACCCCTCACCCATGACGCTGACGATCACCGACCTCTGCATCGCCCGTGGCGGGCTGCCCGTGGTGGCAAACCTGTCGCTGACCCTCGCGCCGGGCCAGGCGCTGGTCATCCGTGGCCCCAACGGCATCGGCAAGACGACGCTTCTGCGCACCATCGCCGGCCTGCAGCCGCCGCTGTCGGGCACCATCGACGGCGCCGAGGAAACCATCGCCTATGCCGGCCATGCCGACGGGCTGAAACCGACCCTGACCGTCACCGAAAACCTGACCTTCTGGGCCCGCGTCTTCGCCCGGCCCGGCATTACCGCCGCGCTTGACGCCTTCGACCTGCACGGGCTGGCCGACCGCCCCGCCGGATCGCTGTCGGCCGGTCAGAAACGCCGCCTGGGCCTGGCCCGCCTGCTGGTCACCGGCCGTCCCATCTGGGTGCTGGACGAACCCACCGTCTCGCTCGACACCACCGCCGTGGGCCTGTTCGCCGATGCCGTGCGCGCGCATCTGGGGCAGGGCGGGTCGGCGCTGATCGCCACCCATATCGACCTGCGGCTTGACGCCACGATCCTCGATCTGACCCCGTTCAAGGCCATCCCCCCGGCCTATGACGACAGCGACGAGGGCTTCCTGTGATCGCGCTCCTGTCCCGTGACCTGAAACTCGCCTTCCGCGCCGGCGGCGGCTTTGGCCTGGGCCTGGCCTTCTTCCTGATCATCACCATCCTGGTCCCGTTCAGCGTCGGCCCCCAGTCGCAGCTTCTGTCCACCATCGCCCCCGGCATCCTCTGGCTCGGCGCCTTGCTCGCCTGCCTGCTCTCGCTCGACCGGCTGCTGGCGCTCGACTGGGAAGACGGCACGCTCGACCTGCTCGCCACCGCGCCCCTCCCGCTCGAGGCGACGCTGGCCATCAAGGCGCTGGCCCATTGGCTGACCACCGGCCTGCCGCTGGTTCTGGCCGCGCCGGTGCTCGCCGTCCTGCTGAACCTCCCGCCCCAGGGGTTTTCCTGGCTGGTCATCTCGCTGGCCATCGGCACGCCCGCGCTCAGCGTTATCGGCATCTTCGGCGCCGCCCTGACCGTGGGGCTCAAGCGCGGCGGCCTGCTGTTGTCGCTGCTGGTCCTGCCGCTTTATGTCCCGACGCTGATCTTCGGGGCCGAGGTCGCCCGCCGGGGCGCCACCGGGCTCGAAACCCTGCCGCCGCTGCTTCTGCTGGGCGGCATCACCGCCGGCAGCTTCGCCCTTTTGCCAATTGCGGCCGCCGCCGCCCTGCGCGTCAATCTGCGCTGACAGGTCGATCAACTGACGATTGTCGCAACCGTTAACCAAGATTAAACAGGTCACATGTCGCTCTGGGAATATGCCAACCCCAAGAAGTTCCTGCGCACCTCCGAGACGGTCCTGCCGTATCTCTGGGGGCTGGCCGCGCTGTGCCTCGTCGTGGGGCTGACCTGGGGCTTCTTCTTCACGCCGGACGATTACCGGCAGGGATCCACCGTCAAGATCATCTACCTGCACGTGCCCTCGGCGCTGATGGCGATCAATGCGTGGTTCATGATGCTGGTCGCCTCGCTGATCTGGCTGGTGCGCCGCCACCATGTGTCGGCCCTTGCCGCCCGCGCCGCCGCCCCCGTGGGGGCCGCGATGACCATCATCGCGCTGATGACCGGCGCGATCTGGGGCCAGCCGATGTGGGGCACCTGGTGGGCCTGGGATCCGCGCCTGACCTCGTTCCTGATCCTGTTCCTGTTCTACCTGGGTTACATCGCGCTCTGGGCCGCGATCGAAGACCCGGACACGGCGGCCGACCTCACGTCGGTCCTGTGCATCGTCGGATCGGTCTTCGCCGTGCTCAGCCGCTACGCGGTCAACTTCTGGAACCAGGGCCTGCATCAGGGCGCCTCGCTGTCGCTCGACAAGGAGGAAAACGTGGCCGACGTCTTCTACCAGCCGCTTCTGGTCGCCATCGCGGGCTTTGTCCTGCTGTTCCTGGCGCTGGTTCTCTACCGGACCGGAACCGAAATCCGCGCGCGGCGCATCCGCGCGCTTCTGGCGCGCGAACGGGCAGGGGCGGCATGATGCCCGATCTTGGCAAATACGCCGACACGGTGCTGTCGGCCTACGCGGTGTCGATCCTGGTGCTGATCGTGCTGGTTGCCGTCACTTTGCTGCGCGGACGCCGGGTGCGCGCCCGCATGGAACAGGTCGAACAAAGGGTCCGCCGCAATGGCTAAGATTTCCCCGCTGATGATCGCCCCGCCGGCGATCTTTGCCGCGCTTGTCATCACCTTCGGCATCGGCATGTTCCGCGAAGACCCCGACGCGCTGCCCTCGGCCCGCGAAGGCCAGCAGGCGCCCGCCGTCAAGGTCGCGCCCCTGGGCGACATGCCGTCCTTTGGCGACGCCGACCTGCGCGATGGCCAGGTCAAGCTGGTGAACTTCTGGGCCAGCTGGTGCGCGCCCTGCCGGGTGGAACACCCCAACCTCGACGCCCTCGCCGGCGAAGGCCTGACCATCTACGGCGTCAACTACAAGGACGAGGCCGGTAACGCGCTGGGATTCCTGAACGAACTGGGCAATCCCTACACCGGCATCGGGGCCGACAGTTCCGGGCGGATGGGCATCGACTGGGGCCTGTACGGCGTGCCCGAAACCTACGTGATCGACGGCAACGGCAAGGTCATCATGCGCTTTGCCGGCCCGCTGACCCAGCGCGCCATCGCCGAAAACCTGCGCCCCGCGCTGGAAAAGGCCCGCGCCGACTGAACGCGTCGTGGTCGGCGTCAATCGTCCGGCGGGGTCAGGACGGGCAGGGACCAGTCGCGCGCATGGGCGACCAGCCGCAGCACCACGGCACAGGCAAAGATCACCAGCGGCGCCAGGTCGGGCGCGATGGCCAGCCGGTCGCAGACATAGACCGCGATGCCCACGAACACCGCGATGATCCCGTAGAACCCCGACCGAAGCACCACCGGAACATCCCCGATCAGGCTGTCGCGCAGCAGCCCGCCGCCCACCGCCGTCAGCAGCGCCAGCAGGGTCGTCCCGAACAGCTGCAGCCCATGGTCCAGCGCCAGCGTCGCGCCCGTCACCGCGAACGCCGCCAGCCCGATCGCATCGGCGGTCACGAAGGTCCACCGCCGCTCGACCCTGCGGATCCCGGTCAGGTGCAGTACAAAGCCCACCACGACCGTGGCGAAGATCAGCGAACTGGCCAGCCCGTCGGTCAGGATCCCCGGCACCCGGCCCAGCAGCAGCTGGCTGATCATTCCGCCCGCCGACGCCGTCAAAAAGGCCACGATCACCAGCCCCAGCACATCCAGCTGCCGCCGCGCCCCCGCGACGAAACCGGAATAGGCGAAGGCCACGGTGCCGATGATGTCGAAGGCGGTGAACCACATGGGCCGGGTCCTGTTGATGCGTCGCCCTATTCCACACGCAGGCCCCGGCTTGTCCAGCACGCTTGGGCGAAATCGCGGCTCCGTTGCACCGGCCAATCGTCCAAGCCGTCCCCTGCGGGCCATGCCCAAACCTGAAGAAACGGTTAATTCGCCCCTGCAAGCCATTGATATCATTGAATGCGAAAATGTCCCACGCGTGGGACACGCCCATGAAAAAGGGCGCCCGAAGGCGCCCTTTGGATCACTCCGTGCCGGGATCATTCCGCCGCGACAGGTTCCCTTGCCAGGTTCCTCAGCACGTAATGCAGCACGCCGCCGTTCTCGATATACTCGATCTCGACCGCCGTATCGATGCGGCACTTCAGGGTGATCGTCTTCTCGGTCCCGTCCGCATAGGTGATGATGCAGGGCACCTCCGCCAGCGGGCTGATCGTGTCCAGCCCGTGGATCGCCACGGTTTCCTCGCCGGTCAGGCCCAGCGTCTTGCGGGTGTCACCGCCGGTGAATTCGAACGGGATGACCCCCATCCCCACCAGGTTCGACCGGTGGATCCGCTCGAAGCTCTCGGCGATGACCGCCTTCACCCCCAGCAAAGCCGTCCCCTTCGCCGCCCAGTCCCGCGAGGACCCGGCGCCGTATTGCTCGCCCCCGAAGATGACCAGCGGAATGCCCTTGTCCTGCCATTCCATCGAGGCGTCGAAGATCGAGGTCTGATCGCCGTCGGGCCCCTTGGTATAGCCGCCCTCGACACCGTCCAGCATCTCGTTCCTGATGCGGATGTTGGCGAAGGTCCCGCGCATCATCACCTCGTGGTTGCCCCGGCGCGAGCCATAGGAATTGAACTCGCGCACCGGCACCTGATGTTCGACCAGGTACTTGCCGGCGGGCGTGCTTTCCTTGAACGACCCCGCGGGCGAGATGTGGTCGGTGGTGATCATGTCGCCCAGGATCGCCAGGATCCGCGCGCCGTCCAGGTTCTCGATCTTCTTGGTGTCCATCGTCATGCCCTGGAAGTAGGGCGGGTTCTGGACGTAGGTGGACGCGGGCGGCCAGTCATAGGTCTGGGCGTCGGTGGTCTCGACCCCGCGCCATTTCTCGTCGCCCTTGAAGACATCGGCATATTTCGACTGGAACGCCTCACGCGTGACGGTCCTGTCCACCAGTTCGGAAATCTCGGCCTGCGACGGCCAGATGTCTTTCAGGTAGACGTCGTTGCCGTCCTTGTCGGTGCCGATCGGATCGGTGGCGATGTTGACGTTCATGTCACCCACCAGCGCATAGGCCACCACCAGCGGCGGCGAGGCCAGGTAGTTGGCGCGCACATCCGGGCTGATCCGGCCTTCGAAGTTGCGGTTGCCCGACAGCACGGCGGTCGCCACCAGGTCGTAATCGTTGATCGCCTTGGAAATCGGCGCCTCCAGCGGGCCGGAATTGCCGATGCAGGTGGTGCAGCCATAGCCCACCAGGTTGAAGCCGATCGCGTCCAGGTGTTCCTGCAGGCCGGCGGCCTCCAGGTATTCCGAAACCACCTGCGATCCCGGCGCCAGCGAGGTTTTCACCCAGGGCTTGCGGGTCAGGCCCAGCTCGTGCGCCTTCTTGGCCACCAGGCCCGCGCCGATCATCACGTAGGGGTTCGACGTGTTGGTGCACGACGTGATCGACGCGATCACGATGGACCCGTCATGCAGCTGGTAGGGGCCGTCTTCGCCCTGGACCCAGCCGTACTTGTGGTGGCCTTCGTTGCCCGGGATTTCACTCGGTTCCGGCGCGCCGCCTTCGCCTTCCCAGCGGACCTCGGCGGTCTCGCTGGCGTCCTTGCCGTCGCGCAGGCCCTTGATGAACTTGCCGAACGCCGTGCCGGCGCTGTCCAGGGCGATGTAATCCTGCGGCCGTTTGGGGCCCGAGATCGCCGGAACGATCGTGTCCATGTCCAGTTCCAGCGTGTCGGTGTAGACCGGATCGTAATCCGGCGTCCGCCACAAGCCGTTTTCCTTGGCATAGGCTTCGACCAGCGCGATGCGGTCTTCGTCCCGGCCGGTGACCCGCAGATAGCGCAGCGTTTCGTCGTCGATGGGGAAAAACCCGCAGGTGGCACCGTATTCGGGGGCCATGTTGGCGATGGTGGCGCGCTGTGCCAGCGGCAGGTTGTCCAGGCCGGGGCCGTAGAATTCCACGAACTTGCCCACGACGCCCTTGGCACGCAGCATCTCGACCACCTTCAGCACCAGGTCGGTGCCGGTGGTGCCTTCCATCATCTCTCCGGTCAGCTTGAAGCCGACGACCTCGGGGATCAGCATGGAAATCGGCTGGCCCAGCATCGCGGCCTCGGCCTCGATTCCGCCGACGCCCCAACCCAGGACCGCCGCGCCGTTGACCATGGTGGTATGGCTGTCGGTGCCCACCAGCGTATCGGGATAGGCGACTTCGACGCCGGCCTGGTCCTTGTCGGTCCAGACGGTCTGGGCCAGGTATTCCAGGTTCACCTGGTGGCAGATGCCGGTTCCCGGCGGGACGACGCGGAAGTTGTTGAACGCCTTCTGACCCCACTTCAGGAAGACATAACGTTCCATGTTGCGTTCATATTCGCGGTCCACGTTCATCTGGAAGGCGCGCGGATTGCCGAATTCGTCGATCATCACCGAATGGTCGATCACCAGGTCGACGGGGTTCAGCGGGTTGATCTTTTCCGGGTCGCCGCCCAGGTTCACGATCCCGTCGCGCATCGCGGCCAGGTCGACCACGGCCGGCACGCCGGTGAAATCCTGCATCAGAACGCGGGCGGGACGATAGGCGATCTCGCGCGGGTTGTTGCCGCCGAGGGTCGCCCATTCGGCAAAGGCCTTGATGTCGTCGACCGACACGGTCTTGCCGTCCTCGAACCGCAGCATGTTCTCAAGAACGACCTTCAGCGCCGCCGGCAGCTTCGAGAAGTCGCCAAGCCCGGCTTCGGTCGCGGCCGGGATCGAATAATAGGCAACGCTTTGATCGCCGACGCTCAGCGTCCGGCGGGTCCTGGCGGTGTCCTGTCCTACGGTGATGGGCATGTTTAGCCTCCCTCAGATCAAATCGTGGGTGGGGATGTTGCTTTGGTTTATATGTAGCTGGCCGGGCGCGCGATCAACTACAATCCGTGCAGGTGCGGCATTTTTTGTATACCATTGCACACAATGCCGGTGCCACACTTGCCGAAAATCTCGAAACGGTGATTGGCGTTTCAATGGGCATGGCCATAGACAAGGGTGTGTTTTCAAGACGAAAGGGCCCTTTATGCACGTGCTCAAAGCCATCTTTCTGTCCGCGGCGCTCGTATCCGGGGCGCCTGCCTGGGCCGGAGATACCAAGGTGGTGGTCGAGCTTTTCACGTCGCAGGGGTGTTCGTCCTGTCCGCCGGCCGATGCGCTGATGGAACGGCTGGCGAAGAAGGATCACGTGATCGCGCTGGCGCTGCACGTGGATTACTGGGATTACATCGGCTGGAAGGACATCTTCGCCGATCCCGCCTATACCGCCCGCCAGAAGGCCTATGCCCACGTGGCGGGGCGCAACATGGTCTATACCCCCCAGATGATCGTCAACGGCACCGACCAGGTGGTCGGCGCGCGCGCGATGGAACTGGCGGACCTGATCGTCGCCCATGCCGGGGTCGCGCCGCGGGCGCAGGTGATGGCCAAACGCGACGGCGACATGCTGCGGGTGGGGGTGCTGCCGCTGGGTGATGGGCTGGACGGGAAATTCCTGCTGCAGCTGGTGCGCTACAGCGACCAGCACACCGTCGACATCACCAGTGGCGAAAACGCCGGGCGTACGATTTCCTATTTCCACGTGGTCGATGGCTGGGAAACCATCGGCGACTGGGACGGGCGCACCCCCAAGACCGTCGAGGTCCAGATCGTCGGCGACCGCCCGGCGGTGGTTCTGGTGCAGCAGGACGGGCCGGGGCCCATCGTCGCCGCGGCCGAAATCGACTGATCAGACCTTCCAGCGCCGGTGGATCCAGAACCACTGGTCCATGTGATCGCGCACCAGGCTTTCCAGCCGCTCGGTGATCTCGCGCGTCATGGTTTCGGGGTCGGAATGGGCAATCGGGTCTTCGGTCACGATTTCGAAATGAACGCCGTCGGCCTTGCGCATCCCGTAGACCGGCAGCAAGGGCGCGTTGAAGCGCAGCGCCAGTTCCGCCGTCACCAGCGAGGTCGCGGCCGGTTTGCCGAAAAACGGCATGACTTCGCCGCCCACCGCGTGACGGTCGGCCACGATGGCCACCACGCCCCCCGATTTCAGGTGCCGCACCATGTTGGCCATCCCCTTGCGGGTCTGGGTGAACAGCGGCTCGCCGATGGCGGTGATGGCGTTGGTGTAGTGCTTGTTGACATAGGGGTTGTCGAGCGGCCGGTAGAACCCGCCGATCTGGAAGCCATGGGCGATCAGGCTGGCGCGTGCGGCGTCGTAATTGCCGAAATGCGCGGTGACGATGATGACCGGGCGGCCTTCCTCGCGCGCCTTGGCCAGCACCTCAAGCCCCGGGCCGGTGACTTCGGCCTCCTGTGCGATCTTGACGAAGGGCGGGCCGGAATAGGTTTCGATCAATGCGCGGCCCATGTTTTCGGGCACCGCCTTGACCAGGCGCTCGACCTCGTCGGGGGCCAGGTCGGGCAGGGTATGGGCCAGATTGTCGCGGATGCGCTTGTCAAAGCCCGCGATGGGGGCAATGACGCGCGATGTGATCCAGCCGATGAAGGCCAGTCGCGTACGGTAGGGCAGCAGGCGCGAGACGCCGATCACGCTCATCAGCGCGACGTTCGTCAGGTACTGGCCTGCGCGTTTCGGGAAGGGTCTGTCGTTGGTCTTGTCGGCCATGGGTCAGGTGCGGTGCGTTTCGCGGTACCAGACATACAGGCCCGCGACGCAAATGACGATGGCGCCAATGACGGTCCAGAGGTCCGGAACCTCGTTGAAAAGGGTCAGCCCCCAGAAGGCGGCGAGGATCAGGCCGATATAGCCATAGGGTGCAAGCACGGCGGCCTCGCCGGCGGTGTAGGCGCGGATCATGAAAAGCTGGCCCATCGTGCCGGCGGCGGCGATGACCAGCATCATGACGACGGATTGGGCATCAAGCGGGATCCAGACGAAAGGGATGATCGCGGTCAGCACGCAGGTGCCGACGATTCCCGTGTAGAAAAGCGAAGTCCAGATGTCTTCGTCGGCGCCCAGGCGGCGGGTCAGCAGGGCGTAGCTGGAATAGCAGCAGGCGGCGCAAAGCGGCAGAAGGGCCGGCGCGCTGAAGACGGCGCTGCCGGGGCGGATGATGATCATCGCGCCGATCAGCGCCGCGGCAATCCCGGCGATACGGCGCGGGCCCAGCCGTTCGCCCAGGAACAGCGCGGCGCCCAGGGTGATCAGCACCGGGTTCACCGACATCAGCGCGGCCGCCTCGCTCAGCGGAACAAGGCCGACGCTGGTAAAGAAGAACCCCGTCGCCCCCATCAGCAGGGCCGAACGCAGCATCTGTGTCGGAAGGTGCCGCGTGCGGACGACCTGTTTCATCCGCGGCAGGATCAGCAGCGTCACCACCAGCATCTGCCCCGCGTAACGCGCCCAGAGCGTCGGCATGACCCCGGTGCGCGGCACAAGCCCCTTCACCGTCGCGTCCATCACCGAAAAGGCCAGGACCGAACACAGGGCATAGAAGATGGCCCGCCGTTCAGGCAGGGGCATTTCGATGGCGGTCATTGGGTGCGGCCGAGGAAAGGGGCGTCCATGCGCCGCTTCTATGTGGCCCGCCGCGCCCTGTCCATTGCTGTCAGTCGACCTGCACGTCCGGTCCGTCAAGCGGGATCAGCTTCAATTCGCCCTTTTCGATCAGCCCGTTGATCGCCTCGACCACCTGTTGCATCGCGGTTTCGATGTCTTCGCCCCGCAGCGTCCCGATCTCGCCGGTTTCCTCGCGCAGGTTGTCGGCCATCCGGTTGGAGAGATTCTTGTAGATGAATTCCGCCACCTCGCCGTAGCCGGCCGCGGCGCAGCCCGCCAGCGCGGTTACCAACGTCATCTGGTCCGCGGCGCGGATGATCTTGGGCACTTCCTTCGGATCGATCCGGTCTGGGATGTGTTCAAAGGTGAAAATGTGGCGTTTGACCTGCGTGCAGAACGGGTTGTCGACCTCGTCGAGCGCGCTCAGAACCTCGTCCCTGACAGCGGCCGAGGTCCGGTTCAGGATGGCGCCCAGCCGTTCGTCGGGCCCGGCGTCAAAGGCCAGGTCGGGCTGATCGTCGAACACCTCGACCAGCGACTGGCCGATGCGCAGCACCGCGTCGGGCGTGACATTGCGCGTCAGCGACACGGCATGGGTGATCTTGCGCGCCAGCGGCCCGGGCAGCAGCCCCAGGATGCCGGCGGCCTTTTCGGTATCCAGCTTCGACAACAGGACCGCCGCCACCTCGATGCTTTCGCCCTTCATGACTTCGGCCAGCTCTTCTTCGGACCGGTCGCGCAGGCGCGGCCAGGGGTCGCCCGACTTGGGCATGCCGGCGGCCTTGCGCAGCTTGTCGGCGGTGCGCACGCTGATCCGGCCATCCAGCGCCTCGATCGCGCCGTGCAGGCCGTGGGGGAAATGCAGGCCGACGCCGTCGACCTCTTCCGCGAATTCCTGGACGACATCTTCCAGCGTGGCGCGGTCGACAAGGCCCATGCGGCTCATCTGTTGGGCCAGCTTGGCCTGAAGATCTTCGGGCAATTGTTCCAGGGGCAGATCCGCGCCCTCTTTCAGCAGCAGCCGCACGACGATGGCGGCCTTGGATACGCTGTTGAGGGATGCCGCCTTACCACCACCCGATCTCATCGGGGAAAAGGACGGACCCGAGTCCATCGGCGACGAACCGAAGTCCGTCGCCATTGGAAGCGGTAAGCCAACTTCGTTCTGCATTGCCTGCTCTTGCCTGTATCTTCGAACAGGACCTTAGGGCGGCAGGCGTAAAGAAACGGCTAAGGTCAGTAGCTATACGTCATGCCCGTCTGGATCGCCGACCGCAGCGAGGCTTCGGGCCAGCTGCCTTCGCCGCCACGGGCGACGATTTCCTTCCACTGGGCGATCGCGTCTTCGGTCCGCCCTTCGGTCACGTACCCCTGGCCCATGTACGAACGGGCAAGGATGTTGTCGGGGTTCGCGGCCAGCGCCTGGCGGTAATAATCCTCGGCCAGGGCCATGTGGCCCATCTTGCGGTGGGTGAAGCCCCAGTAGGTCAGGACGCGGTCGTCGGACTGGTCCATCACCGCCAGGATCGCCTGGGCGTTGTCGTACTGTCCGGCATAGGCGAATTCGCGCACGGCGCCGTAAAGCGTGTCGTCGTCCAGGGACGATTTCTTGTCCACCTTGACGCATTTCTTGGTGGCCGGGTCGTAAACCTTGCCGAAGAAGCAGGACTTGGTGGTTTCCGTGGCCTTGGGCGGCTTGGTCGAATCCGCATTGCCACCGGAGCCCGCCGCAAAGGCCATGGCGGGCAGTGACAGGGCAAAAGCCGCGGTCAGGGCGAAGGCGTTGAGCTTGGGCATTGAAGTCTCCGATACATCTGGGCGGGGCAAGTCCGCCGACCTGTTGAACTGAATGTACCCATGGGTCGTCCGACGGGGCGATCCGGTTCATAACGAAAACGTGAGCGGAGGCGTCTTCCGGCAGGTCAGGGACAGACCCTTGCAGCGACGCCCGGGGCGCACGGACAACAGACCGCGCGCCCCGGGCGGGCGGTCAGCTTGTGGCCTGTTCCACGCAGGTGCGGGCGTCGGCGTCCCAGACGGTGCCGGCGGCACAGGACTGGGCCTGCTGCTTGCTCCAAGGGCATTCGGCGTGGGCAAGCGCGGGCAGGGTGGCAAGGGCGAGGGCAACGATTGCGGTCTTGAGGGCCATTGGATCCTCCTTTTGGCCGAAGTCGGTGACGCAACGTTAGCAAAGCCGGCGCGGATCCCGAAGTGAAAAGGCCCAAAACGCAAAGGCCCCGGCAGTGCCGGGGCCATCATGGCGGTCATGAGTGGCGGATCACTCGTGGAAGACGCGGGCAAAGATCGTGTCGACATGCTTGGTGTGGTAGCCAAGGTCGAACTTTTCGTTGATCTCGTCTTCGGACAGCGCGGCGCGCACTTCCTCGTCGGCCAGCAGTTCCTCGCGGAAGTCGGTGCGGTGGTCCCAGACCTTCATCGCGTTGCGCTGCACCAGCCGATAGGCATCTTCGCGCGACACGCCCGCCTGGGTCAGCGCCAGCAGCACGCGCTGCGACATGACCAGCCCGGGGAACTTGTTCATGTTGTCCAGCATGTTCTGCGGATAGACCAGCAGCTTTTCGATGACCGAGGTCATGCGGGCCAGCGCAAAGTCCAGCGTGATCGTGGTGTCGGGGCCGATGTTGCGTTCGACCGAGGAATGGGAAATGTCGCGTTCGTGCCAGAGCGCCACGTTTTCCATCGCCGGGATCACCGCCATGCGGACCAGGCGGGCAAGGCCGGTCAGGTTCTCGGTCAGCACCGGGTTCTTCTTGTGCGGCATCGCCGAAGACCCCTTTTGCCCCATCGAGAAGAATTCGGCGGCTTCCAGCACTTCGGTGCGCTGCATGTGGCGGATTTCGATGGCGATGTTTTCGATCGACGAGGCGATGACACCCAGCGTGGCGAAGAAGGCGGCGTGGCGGTCGCGCGGGATCACCTGGGTCGAAATCGGCTCGGGCACCAGGCCCATCTGGTCGCAGACGTGTTCCTCGACCGCCGGGTCGATGTTGGCGAATGTACCGACGGCGCCGGAAATCGCGCCGGTGGCGATTTCGGCCCGGGCATCGCGCATGCGCGACAGGTTGCGGTCCATCTCGGCGTAAAAACGCGCGAAGGTCAGGCCCATGGTCGTGGGTTCGGCGTGGATGCCGTGGCTGCGGCCGATGCGGACCGTGTCCTTGTGTTCATAGGCGCGCTTTTTCAGCGCGGCCAGCAGGCCCTGGATATCGGCGATCAGGATGTCGGCGGCGCGGGTCAGCTGCACGTTGAAGCAGGTGTCCAGCACATCCGACGAGGTCATGCCCTGGTGCACGAAGCGCGCCTCGTCCGAACCGACGTGTTCGGCCAGGTGGGTGAGAAAGGCGATGACGTCATGCTTGGTCTCGCGCTCGATCTCGTCGATGCGGTCGATGTCGAACTCGACGTCCCTGGCTTTCCAGACGGCCTCGGCATTGGCTTTCGGGATCACGCCCAGGTCGGCCATGGCGTCGCAGGCATGGGCCTCGATCTCGAACCAGATACGGAACTTGGTCTCGGGCGACCAGATGGCGACCATGTCGGGACGGGAATAGCGCGGGATCATGCGATGCATCCTGGTTGTAGGGGGTACGGGGCGCGCTATAGACTGCGCGTCTTCCATCAGCAAGGCAGGAGGCGGCAGATGAGACGGAATGCCCCCGTGCAACGGGTGCTGGAGGAGTTCGCGGGCACCTGGACGGTATCGCGCCGCATCTTGCAGGACGACGGGCCCGAGGCGGGATTCGAAGGCCAGGCGGTGTGGACCCCGCAGGACGGCGGGCTGGCCTACGTGGAAACCGGCCTGCTGACGATTGCCGGGCAGGGCCGGTTCGCGGCGGAACGGCGGTACTTCTGGGATGCCGACCTCAGGGTCCATTTCGACGACGGCCGGTTCTTTCACCAGGTCCCGCCCGAGGGCGGCCGGACAGGCCATTGGTGCGATCCGGATCAGTACGACGTCGAATACGACTTTGCCGACTGGCCCGCTTTCACCACCACCTGGCAAGTCCGGGGGCCGCGAAAATCCTACCGGATGACGACCGGATACCGACGTTAGCGCCGCAGATGCGAAATGCGGCTTGCGATAGGATCGGCGCATGGGGCATCTATCGCCCAACGATACTGAAGGACTGGAGGAGTTATCCATGACCCTAGCCGCAACCGCACCGTCGCTTGTCCAGGCGCTGACCCAGGCGTTCGGCCCGAAATCGGGCGCCGCGAAACGTCTTGGCCAGATCGCCCTGGTGGCATTCGGCATTCTCGTTCTGGCCGTGGCCGCGAAGATCCGCGTGCCGATGTGGCCGGTGCCGATCACCATGGGGACCTTCGCGGTGCTGACCATCGGCGCGGCCTACGGCGCGCGGCTGGGGCTGGCGACGATCCTGGGCTACATGGCCCTGGGCGCCCTGGGCCTCGACGTCTTCGCCGGGTCCTCGGCCGAAGCCAACGGCCTGCAATACATGCTGGGCGGCACCGGCGGCTACCTTCTGGGCTATGTCATGGCGACGGTCCTGCTGGGCGCGCTGGCGCAGCGCGGCTGGGACCGGTCGGTGGGCCGCATGGCACTGGCGCTGCTGCTGGGCAACGTCATCATCTACGTGCCCGGCCTGATGTGGCTGGGCAGCCTTTACGGCTGGGACAAGCCGATCCTGCAATGGGGCCTGACGCCGTTCCTGGTGGGTGACGTGATCAAGCTGGCCCTGGCCGCGCTGATCCTGCCGGCCGCCTGGAAGCTTGTGGACCGCATCCGCGGCTGACCCCGCGCTTCGGGGGCAGGGCGCCCCTGACGATTTGGATATCTTCGGTCGCCGCAGCCCTTGGGCGCGGCGGCCGATTTCAGCCAAGGGATGCGCATCGGCGTACCCTCGGCCACCCGCACCCATCCCGGCCGGTCCGCGGCCCGAAGACCCGAGGTTTCGCGCCCCGCATGTGGCTGCGCTCTGTCCTGTCCGCGCTTTTCCTCACGGCTGCCCTTGCCGTGACCAGCGTTGTGTCGGCGGCGATGATGGCGCCCGACCGGTCGGACGCCGCGCTGGACGCCCTTGCCGAAATCTACGGCGGTCACCTGGATGTCTGCGGTGACATGGGCGGCCCCGATCACCACTGCCCGTTCTGCCACGGCCTGCCGGAAGTGCCCGCGATCGGCTTCGATCCCGTCGTCTTCCTGCTGACACCGCATGACGGCTGGCGTCGCCAGCAAGACCTGTTCCGCGCGGCCCAGTCCCGCGATCTCAACCATTCCCCAAGGGGACCTCCGGTCCTTGCCTGACGGCCTTGCGCCGTCGCGATTTCCGGAAACCCGACCGGGGCGACCCATGTCGCCCGGTCTCCTTGAGTTCAGCCCGTCCGACCGGCGGGCCAATCGGAATGGATCCATGACACATACCCACACCCGCGCGGCCGGTGCCGCGCTCTACCGCGCCATCTGGCGCTGGCATTTCATCGCCGGCCTCGTTGTCCTGCCCTTCGTGCTCATCCTCGCCGTGACCGGGGGCATCTATCTGTTCAAGGACGAGATCAACGATACCGCCTACAGCCGCCTGCGGTTCGTCCAGGCTGATGGTGCCGCGCTTCTGCCGTCGCAGATCACCGAAGCGGCCTTGCAAGCCCATCCCGGCACGCTGAAGGCCTACACGCCGCCCGGCGCCCCCAACCGCAGTGCCGAGGTCGACATCCTGGGCGACGACGGGCTGCGCGACACGGTCTACGTCGATCCCCTACCGGCACTGTGCTGGGCACGCTGTGGGATGGCGGCGCGGCGGGCAGCCCCGCGATGTACGTGGTGCGCAAGTTGCATTCGCTGGAATATGTCGGCTGGTTCGGCAACCGCCTGATCGAGGCCGCCGCAGGCTGGATGGTGCTGCTGGTGGCGAGTGGCGTCTACCTGTGGTGGCCGCGCGGCCGCAAGCTGGGCACCGTGACGATCCGCGCCTCGAAAGGCCGGCCCTGGTGGCGCGACCTGCACGCGGTGACGGGCATCTACACCGGCGTCTTCATCGTCTTCCTGGCCATGACCGGCCTGCCGTGGTCGGCGGTCTGGGGTGGCAAGTTCTACGATTATGCCTATGCGCTGGGGATCGGCATCCCCGACGGCTACTGGTCCGACGCCCCGGTGTCGACTGTGCCGGTGGCCGATGCGGTGGACCGCGCGCCCTGGATCATGGAAAAACAGCCCATGCCGCTTTCGGGCGCGCCCCGGGGCGTGCCGCAGGCGCTGGACACCGTGGTCGCCAGGGTCGAGGACCTGGGAATCGTGGCGGGCTACGCCGTGTCGATGCCCAATGGTCCCAAAGGGGTCTTCACCGCGTCGGTCTATCCCGATGACATCCGGGGCGAGCGGGTGATCCACCTGGACCAATACAACGGCAAGGTGCTTTACGACGCAGGGCTGGGCGATCTGGGCGCGCTGGGATGGGCCGCCGAATGGGGGATCGCCATTCACATGGGCCAGGCCTGGGGGTTGGCGAACCAGATCGTGCTGCTTCTGGCCTGCATGGCGATGGTGACGCTTTGCGTCTCGACCGCTGTCATGTGGTGGAAACGCCGGCCGGCCGGTGCCTTGGGCGTTCCGCAGGTGCCCGCAGACTGGCGCATCCCGCGCACCCTGCTGGTGATGGCCGTGGCCGCCGGGATCTTCTTTCCGCTGGTCGGCCTGTCGATGCTGATCCTTGCCGCGGTCGAACTTGTCGCGGCACTGGCCAACCGCCGCGCGCGCATGGCGTGACCCCTGACAGCCGCCCGTCACTGCGGCCGCCTGTCACACCAGCCGCGTTTCGACCAGGGCGCCCTGTTCCAGTGTCCGGTGCACCGGGCACTTGTCGGCAATCTCCAGCAGCCGCGCGCGCTGGTCGCCGTCCAGGGCGCCTTCCAGCCGGATCAGCCGGGTGAAATGGTCGACCTTGGCGGTGCTGCCCGGCTTCGCGTCCTGGGCATGGACCTTGTCGTGGGTCACGTCGACGACGACGTTCTCCAGCGCCCAGGCCCGGCGGCGCGCATAGATCCGGATGGTCATCGACGTACACGCCCCCAACCCCGCCGCCAGCAACCCGTAGGGCGACGGACCCCGGTTGGTCCCGCCATAGGCCTCGGGTTCGTCGGCGACCATGGTGTGATCAGGCCCCCAGGCGACATCCTGCGGAAAGCCCTTCGGATCCGCCTCCGCCACCCGCACGATCCCTTCCGGCGCGCCCGGTGGCGGGGCGGGCGGGCGCAATTCCAGGTAACGCGCGGCCCAGGCGGCGATGACGGTGGCGGCGTATTCGGCATCCTGCGCGCGCGTGATCAGGTGATCGGCGTCATCCAGCGTCACGAAGCTTTTGGGATGCATGGCGGCGTTGAAAAGGTGGCTGGCATTGTCGATCCCCACCGTTTGGTCCCGTGGCGCGTGCAGGATCAGCAGCGCGGCGCGCAGGTCGTGCAGCGCATCGTCCAGGTTCACCTGCGAGATATCTTCGAGAAAATGCGCGCCGATGCAAAATGTGCGCCCCGCCAGGTCCACCTCGGCCCGGCCCCGGTCCAGGATCGCGTCGACCCGGTGCGCGAACCGGTCGATGACATGGGACGGATCCGCCGGCGCGCCCAGGGTCGCCACCGCCCGAATCGACGGGATCCGCGCCCGCGCCCGGATCACCGCCGCCCCGCCCAGCGAATGGCCGATCAGCAGCGCCGGCGCCATGTCGCGGCTTTCGAGGTAACGCGCGGCCAGCACCAGGTCCTCGACATTGGACCTGAAGGTGGTGTTGGCGAACTCGCCCCCGGAATCGCCCAGCCCGGTGAAATCGAATCGCAGCACGGCAAACCCGATCGACGCCAGCTTGCCGGCGATCCGGCGTGCGGCGGGGATGTCCTTGGAACAGCTGAAACAATGGGCAAAAAGGGCCGTGGCCAGGACCGGTCCGGCGGGCCGATCCAGCCGCGCATCAAGGCGCGAACCGTCATGGCCGACAAAGGTGACGCGTTCGGTGGGCATGGGCGTGGACTCCTCGGGAGAACCCTGTACAGATCTCTTCCGATGAAGGACACGAACAAGGCAAGTATAGGATGCGTCACGTGATGGTGAGCCTGACACGTGTCCTGTGCGTGGCCGCTCTGCTGATACTTTTGGCGGGGTTCGCGGGCTCGGTGCATCCGCTGGGCGACAGCCTTGTCGTTTTCGCGGTCCCCGCCGCGGTGCTGGTGGCGCTGACCATCTGGTTCACCGGCTGGCACTGGCGGGTGATCCTGATCCTGGCCTTCTCCGTCGTGGCGCTGCTGGCGGTCCGCCTGGTCGCGCTGGCCGATCGGGGCGATGCGCCCGAGGACGCGCTGGTTCTCTACCAGAAGAACATGCGCTACGAAGCCCGCGACCGGTCGGACCTTCTGGCCGACATCAAGGCCTCGGGCGCCGGGGTCGTCACCCTGCAAGAGGTCAGCGAACCCAACGCGGCCGTGCTGAAGGCGCTGTCGGACCGGATGCCCAGCCAACTCCTGTGTCCCGGCGCGCCCACCGGCGGCGTGGCGGTCCTGTCCTCTTTGCCGCGCGGCCCCGCGGAACCGGTCTGCGCCGGCGACGACCGCATGGCGGCGCTGCAGGTGATGACCGTCGATGGCCCGGTCTGGCTGGTGTCGCTGCATCTGCGCTGGCCCTGGCCGCAGGACCAGGCCCGTCAGGCCGAACGCCTGGCCACGCGGCTTCAATCGCTGGAGGGGCGCGTCATCGTCAGCGGCGATTTCAACAACACCCACTGGTCCTACAGCCTGCGCCGCATCGGCGATGCCACCCGCACCCGCCGGATCCACCCGGTCCAGCCCAGCTTTACCCTGCCGTACCTGCCCATCGGTATTACCATCGACCATATCCTGGTGCCGAACGACATTGCCGGCCAGGTGATCCGCCGGCCCAAATTCGCCTCGGACCACCATGGCCTTGTCGCCCGCATCGGCATCTCCCCGCGCTGAACATCCGTCGCCCGCCCCCAGTCTTCATCCTTGCAAAAATACTCCCGGGGGAGTCCCGCGCCAGGAGGACGGGGGCAGCGCCCCCGAAAGATGCCGCGAGGTCGCCGCCCGATCGCGATTGCGGCACCGAAGAAACCTTTCTAACGTCCCGGCATGACTGGCATCTTTCAGAACACCATCCCCTACGATCACACCAGGCCGCTGCCGCTTCCCGGCATCCGCCCCCTGGGCGATGCCCCCTGGATCACCCGGGACGAAGCGCATGACGGTCAGATGGCCGAACGCGACCGCCTGATCGCCACGCAGCGCGACAAGGTGATCGCGATGGATGCCCCCGCGCGGGCGGCGGTGCTGGAACTGCTCGACCGGATCCTCGCGGATCACTACCCCGATGCCCTGGACACGGTCACCCGGCCCGACGGGGTTTCCGTGCCCATCGACCGCGGCGATCCGATGGCCACGCTGGGCCGGCTGGTGCAGGAGGATCTGTGCATCCTGCAAAAGCGCGGCGACGAACATGTGCTGAAGGCGGCCGCGCTGTGCTTTCCGGCCAGCTGGACGCTGACCGAGAAGATCAATCGCCCGATGATCGCCATCCACATCCCGGTGGAGTCCTACGACGACAACATCGCGCGCCGGGTCCAGCGGCTGTTCGACGGGATCCAGGTGGGCAGGCCGCTGTGGCGGTTCAACGTGCTGAACTACGCCGACCCGGCGCTGTACCAGCCGCTCAGCGAAACCGCGCCCAAGGTCCATCACGGAGACGTGCCAAAACCCTACCTGCGCAGCGAACGCCAATGCCTGATCCGCCTGCCGGAAAGCCGGGCGGTGGTCTTTGCCATCCACACCTTCCTCGTCCCCAAGGACCGGCTGGCGCAGCCCTAGCTGTCGATCTTGGCCGCCACGATGGCGATGGTCTGCTGATAGACCGTCGCCGCGTTCCACTGCTTGAGAACCTCGTAATTAGGCTCACCCGGCTGGTATCCCTGTCCCGGCTGCCACCCCTTCTGGCGCAGGTAATTCGCGGTCGAGGCCATGGCGTCCGACAGGTCGTAGAAATCCACCCGACCGTCGCCGTTGCCGTCCACGCCGTAGGCCAGCGCATTGCCCGGCAGGAACTGGGTATGCCCCAGCTCGCCATGCCGAGCACCCTGGGTCGACAGGGTGATGGACCCCTGGTCCACCAGCTTCAGCGCGCCGATCGCATGGGGGATGAAGAAATCCGACCGCCGGCAATCGTAGGCCAGCGTCACGATGGCCGACACCACCTGCGTGTCGCCCATGAAATTGCCAAATCCGGTTTCCATCCCGTGGATGGTGATCAACACGCCCGAAGGCACCCCGTAGATCCGTTCAAGCGAGGCATAGAACTGCGGGTTGGACGCCTTGCGCTTGCGGCCCTGGCTGGCGATCACGTTGGCGCCGCGGATCTCCATGAACTTGTCCAGCGAATACGTGAAGCTTTTCTGGTTGCGGTCCGCGGCGATGGTCCTGGATGAATACTGGGCCTGCGCCAGCGCGGTCAGCCCCGCCTGACCGACCCCGTTCTGCTGGGCGGTGCGGGCGAAATCCGTTTTCCAGGCTTCGAACCCCGAACTGGTGTTGCCGCAGGACGCGGCCTGGACAGCCCCCGCGATCAGACTGGCCAGCACGGCCGCGAATAGAATGCGCATATGGATATCCCTGATCAAAATTGCCTGCTGAGAAGGTATCGCAGCGACATGAATCGACCAATGAAAAACACGGATAAGGGGTTATCCGGGGTCCGTGGGCGCAATCGGGACCGCGCCGGTCAGGCAAAGGCGTCGTGCGCGGCCAGCGCCAGGCCGTCGGCCACCCCGGTCAGCGCCTTGCCGCTTTCGATGCGCGCGGCGGGGCAGACCAGGTGCACCGCCATCTGAACGGCCCGCATCAGGGACGAGCCTCCGACCAGCACGATCCGGTCCACCGCCTCGGGTGCGATCTGCGACAAGGCCAGCGTTTCGGCAGCGGCCTCGGCAATGCCGGTCACGGAGTCGGTCAGGGCGGCCCGCAGGTCGTCTTCGGTCAGCGGCACCGACAGCCCGCGTTCGACCATGCCCATCGCGATCCGCGCCGCTTCGCCGGCATTCACCGCGATCTTGCCGCGTTCGACCGAAAACGCCAGGTCGTGGCCCAGTTCCTCTTCCAGCACCTTGACCAGGCGGTTCAGCTTGGCCGGTTCGACCGCCTGGCGGGCCAGTTCATGGGCCATGCGCCGGGTTTCG